>JACQZM010000026.1 GCA_016213885.1 Candidatus Rifleibacteriota bacterium
TCGCGCCCCCGAGCGCGACTTCGATCCGGATCCCCTTACCTTCCCCCGAGCGCGACTTCAAACGCACCCTCTCCACGTCCTCGGTGACTCTGCTGCCAGGCCGAGGCCTGGCCACAGGCCCGACTCCCCGAAACAGGTGGGGGATCCTGGGCGCGTATGATAACCTGGGGTGCGATCGTAGTGGCCAATCCCGAATCGCCCGAAGGAGTACCCTCGTGACCCTCCCTCAGATGGTCCTTCTCAGGTGCCAGCAGTGCTCGGCGACGCTCCACCACCTTCCGGGCCAGCCGCTGGCCCGGTGCGCTTTCTGCGGCAGCTCCTACCTGGTGTCCCGGCCGCCGGATCCGGCTGCCCGGCCCGCCATGCGACTCGTTCCGTTCTCGCTCCAGCCCGTGAGGGCGCGGGAGCTGTTCGTCCGGTGGCTGGGCAAGGGGATCCTGAGGCCCGGGAACCTGGCGCGGGCCAGCGACATCGAGGAGCCCAAGGCGGTGTTCGTCCCGGTCTACCTCGGCCAGTGCCGGGCCCACTCCAACTGGACCGCCGAGGTCGAGCACCGGCGGGTCAGGAGGGTCGACCTCGGGAAGTGGCCGGGGCACGCGCTGGGAGACCTCAAGTTCACCGTCGCCAGCGAGAGCGAGACCCAGGCGCTGTCCGGCGCGCACGACGCCGAGTACGAGAGGGTGTGCGTGCTGGCCAGCCGCGGTGTCGATGAGGGACAGTTCGGCTCCCTGTCGGAGTTCGACTGGTCGAAGCTGGCTCCGGTGGACGCCGGGCTCCTGGGGGAGGCCGCCCTGGAGGAGCCGGTCGTGCCGCTCGAGGAGGCCAGCAGCCGGATGAAGGCTCGCGTCCAGGAGGCGGAGGAGCGGGCCTGCGCCGCCATGGTCCCGGGGCCGGCGTTCGGGGGGCTGAAGGTCAACACGATCGTGGATGTGCGCGAGGTGGAGCTGGCGCTGGTCCCGATCTTCGCGATGGGCTACACGTACCAGGGAAAGCGGTTCCGGGGGCTCGTGAACGGCACCACCGGCAGAGTGGCCGCGGAGGCGCCGCTCTCCACCCCCCGGCTGGCGGTGGCCGGCGCCGCGCTCCTGGGCGTGCCGGCTCTGATCCTCTGGTTCCTCTGGCGACGTCGCCTGTGATGCCCGACGGGACGGTGCGAGGATCCCGGGCAGGGCCTCGCGGTACCAGGGGGGAAGACGAGGCCGCCAGCGCCAGGAGCAAAGACGCATAGCGACGGCGCGGGGCTCGGCGGTCGGCGCCTCCCTCTGTTCCCCTACTTCAGCGCCGGGTCAGACAGGATCTTCGTCACGCGCTGCCGCAGGGCCTGGGGTCTTCCCGCCTCGGCGAACGTCCGCTCGAGCCGGGACCGCAACCCCACCAGCTCCCCGTGCTCGTACATCAGAAGCAGCACCTGGAGGCGATCGGCCGCCCTGGCCCGGCCGCCCAGCTCGGCCAGTGCCGCCTGGAGCGACCTGTGGACCCCATCGACGGCCCGCGGCTCGGTGCCGCCGGCCTCCAGCGCCTGGACGAACGCGCGGTACGCCTTCAGGGGCTGCTTCTGCTCCAGAAGCTGGGCGCCCATGGCCAGGAACGCGGTTCGCAGGCCCCCTTGCCCCAGCTCGGGGGCGAGAGCGGCGAGCTGTTTGAACGAGACGACCGCGTCGTCGAACCGCTTCAGCTTGATCTGGATGCACCCGAGCCGGTTCCAGGCCTCGGCGTCGGCGGGCACGGCCCTGACGTACGTCTCGAAGTGACTGGCCGCCAGCACCGGCTGTTTCAGCGCGTCGAAGCACTCGCCGAGCTTCAGGTGGATCTGGGGTCGGTCCTCCTTCGCCAGCGCCATCTGGTACTGATCCACGGCGTAGACGAGCACGCCGTCCTCCTGGTGGTCGCGTCCCTTCTCGAAGGCGACCCGGGCGTCCTCGCTCCTCCACGGGCCGGTGGTGCTGGTGCTCACCGGCGTGGAGACGGCCGCCGATGCCGGCGGGGAGGGGCGGGCCGGTGGCAGCCAGAGCGGCCGGGGTCTGGCGGCGGCCCCCCCGGCCCCGGAGCCACCCGGCCCGGACGCGGCGAGTCCGGGGGGGCGGTCCGCCGGCCCGGTGGGCGCCGGGGAGCTCGCCAGGGTGTCGTGGACCAGCAGGCAGCCGGCGATGGCCACGACCACGACCTGGCCGGCGACGCTACGGCTGGACACGGACGTTCGCCACGTTGGGGTCATCGCAGAGGTCGGCACGATAGGCCGTCTCGTCGTGGTCGGGCATGAAGACGACGGCCCAGATCCGGAAGTCGTCCAGGTCGAGGACACCGTTGTTGGCCCGTCTGGCGTCGTCGATGGCCCGCCTCAGGCGGCCGTCGGCGGCCAGCTTGTCCATCAGCGGCAAGAGCCTCCGGACGGTCTGGGGGTCATCCCCCTGGACCGGCGGCTGGCGCACGTCCGGAGTTGCCCCCGGGTCGTCGGCGATGGCCCGGACGAGAGCCTTCAACAGGGCCGGCTTCTGGCTGTCGCGGGAGTACCAGGTCGGCCGCGGCGCCGACACGGTGATCACGCCGTTCGCGGCTCGCCCCGTGATCCCGCGGCTCCGGTACCAGGCGAGGTAGGCATCGCGCTCCTGGGCGGTCGCGTACGCGATCCTGATGTCGTCGAACGTGCTGGCCGCCTTGGTCGTGCCGAACGAGTAGGCGTGCTTGGCCTTCACGTGCCGGACCGGGTAGTTCAACCCGGGGGGGCACGAGAAGTACACGTAGCACCGGCTCTTCACGTCGCCCGAGTTGTACTTGCCGTAGGCGACGACCTGCTTCTCCGCCAGCAGTGCGGCCGCTCCGTGGGCGACCGAGGGGTTGGCGGCCCAGCCACGTCGGTTCACCTCGTACCACATGTAGTCGTTGCCGGTGTTGCACCCGCAGTAGCGCAGACGGGCCCCCCGGACCAGGCGGTTGAACAGGGAGTTGGCTCCGCCGGCGGCCTTGTCGTGCCGGACCAGATCGTAGTTGGCCTGATAGCCGGAGCCGCTGGCAAGCGGGATGAAGGGACCGTCACACCCGGCGTGGGAGATCACGGCCACGCTCAGGATGCTCGCCGGCACCGGCTCGAGCACGGTCCTGCGGCGGCGCCAGCCCATCCCGGAGGACCGTGTAGTACTCCTGGATCGAGGAGACCTTCACCCGGACCAGCCGGTAGCTCCCGGTCAGACCCGCAGCGGCCTGGGCAGCCGCCGCGTCGGCCCGGACCATGTCCACGATGTCGGAAGGTCGCCCCAGCGCCAGGGCGTCGAAGTAGTTCTCGTCGTCGCCGGTGGGCGAGAAGATGTAGGCGAGCTGGGGGAGGGTCTTGCGCCATGCCTCCAGGCCAAGCTGGCCTTGCGCCGCTCCCTGGACCGGGACGGTACCGCCCGCGGGAGGGAACGGCAGCGTGCCGGGACCAGGACCGGGGCTGGCGGTTCCGGCCGCCGCACCCCCGCCGCCCGTGTCCGACTCGGTGCCGAGGATCGTGATCGGGGCGCCGGAGCCGGCCGACCCGCCCGCTCCGGCGGCTGGCGTGGTCGCGGACCCGCTCTGGCCGGGCGTCTCCCCCGGGGAGAGGATCAGGAACCGGCCGTTCACCCAGCCCACGGTGTCGCCCTCGACGGCCGGCCACGACCGGTCCCAGCGGACGACCAGGGAGTTGGGGTACGGCACCCGGACCTTGTAGAACACCGATCCGGCGCCCTTCTGGAGCACCTCCACCCGCAGCCCCTTGTAGACGTCCGCGTAGTTGCCACCGCCGCCGTCCCGCCGGCAGAGCCAGGCCGCGTAGAACGGTCGGTCCGAGTTGCCCGCGGCCTTGGGGTCGAGGCCCACCGTGGCGCTCCTGGCGAATGCCCAGGAGCCGGACGTCACGAGCGCCAGCGCCAGAGCTGTCATCCGGATCGGACGGGTCATCTTCACAGGCAGCCTCCCGGGAACAGAACAAGGCAGGTCGGACTCAGGCGGTCCGCCCACACCCCATGTATGCCGCCCGGGTTCCGAAGGTTTGACCGGCGGTGGGCAGGAAGACCCGGCGCCTCGCCGGGTCCGAGTCGCGCCCCCGAGCGCGACCTCAATCCGGATCCCCTCCTCTTTCTTCTCTCTCCCGAGCGCGACCTCGATCCGGATCCCCTCCACTTCCGTCGTGCCCTTGGATCCAGGCCGCAGCCTGATCACAAGCCAAGCTCCGCGCGACAGGTGCAGGATCCTGGGTCACCGGAAGTCCTGCTTGGCTTTCAACAGGAACATCCACAGCAGCTGGACCCCGGCCACGACCGTGGCGACCGGATCGCGCTCCTCGCCGGGCAGACGGGCCAGGCACCGGGACGCGGCGAGGGCCACCGCGGGGATCACGAAGATCCAGAGCCTGGCGACCTCGCTCTTCGTGGTGCCGAGGACCGCCATCGAAAGCAGAAGCAGCGCCGTGGCCAGCCCGGAGAGCTCGAGGAGCGGCTCCCCACGATCGCACGGATCGGACGGCGGATCGGTCTTCGGGCCGGCTGGCCCCCGGCGCCAGGCCCTCAACCGGTCGACCAGCCGCTGGAACCCCCAGGCGGCGTCGAGGGCGAAGAGCGCCAGCAGCGGAAATCCGAGCCAGTAGCAGAACTCCACCGAGTTGATGATCGCGTACCGGACCGTGTCGTTCAACGTGCCGTCCCACCGCTTCCACTGCCGGTGGTGAGCCATGGCATCCTGCCAGCGCTGGCCCATGTCGTAGCCCAGGCCCCACCAGGCCAGTACCACCAGCGCGAGGAACGCCAGGAGAGCCCCGAGGAAGAGGCGAGCGAGCCGGCCCCACCGGTCGCTCCCCGGGTGAGCCACCGCGGCGGTGGACCAGGCGAAGAAGCCGGCCAGCAGGAGAGCCGGCAAGAGCGAGAACGAGACGAACAGGCAGCCCCAGGCCAGCGCCCCCAGGGCGGCCCCCCACGCGAGAACGGCTCTCCGGGCCCGTCCGGCCCGGGCCGCGAGCGCCCAGAGAGTCGTCGACAGCAGCGGATAGACGGACTGGTCCAGGTGGAGCGTCACGAGCGCCGTGGGGGGGGCGAGCACGTAGAGCAGCGGCGGCCACAGGGCGCCTCCCGGCGGCCCCACCTCCGTGGCGAGCCAGAACAGCGGGAGGATGACCAGCGCGGCGACCAGGGGCAGCAGGAAGGTGGCCAGCTTCACGGCCAGATCGGCCATCAGCACGTAGATCAGCAGCTGCCCGGGCGGTTTCGATCTGGCGTAGCGCTGATCGTCGGCCTTGACCAGCTCCTCGTAGCTCCGGACGAGCTCGGTCGGCCGGGCGCCCTTCCCGGCGGTCCGGGCGAACTCGGAGTGGCCGGCCCTGACGATCCGGTCCGACAGGCCGGCGACCTTGCGCTTCTCGGCGAAGGCCAGCGCCAGCTGGAGCGAGAACGAGAGCAGGACCAGCAGGACCAGGGACACGGCGACCTTGCCACGGCCAGCGCCTCCCTCGCCGACGAACCGGACGATCAGGGGGAAGGCGAAACCCACGGCGCCGATCAGCCCGATCTCCAGCATGTCCTTGTCCTGGATCTGCCAGAACCAGCCCGGCCGCTGGACCGTCCGGACCTCGGCCAGCAGGCAGACGCCGAAGATCGTGGTCAGGACCAGCGCGATGGTGAGGACGATGGTGGTGCGTCGCGACATCTGGGTGGCCCGGCCTCCGGAGCCCGCGGCCCGGTCAGACTAATCCATGCGGCCCGGTGACACAACATGGTCGCACGCGCTCACCCGCGCGATCCCGCCGGCTCCGGTGGAGCGACCGTGCGCCTGGCGCGGCGAGCGGGGCGAGAAACCGCACAAGACCGTTCCACTTCCGCGTGTCAGGTGGTACAAACGGACCGACCGTCCACCAGGAGCCTGGCCGGACTCCGAGGAGGCCGTACGACCAGCATGGATCGACCGTCGGTGATTTGGGTGCTCGCCCAGATCGCAGTCGCGTCCCTGGGCCTCTTCGCGCTGTCACCGCAGACGAGGGCGCTGGCGGGCCAGTGGTTCTGTTCGTGTGACGGGTACCTGCAGGCCGTCGTGGTGGCGGGCGTCCTCTCGGTGGCGCTGTCGCTCGTCAGGGCGGCCCCGCAGTGGCTCTTCCGGGCGGCCCAGGTGACGCAGGCGCTCCTGTCCGGCTACCTGATGACGGAGGCGGCCTACGCCCTGGCCGGCGGCTCCCTGAAGCTGCCCGCGGCCTGGGCCGCCTCGATCCCGGCGGTGCAGAACCTCAACGAGCTGGCGCTGATGCGCCTGTTCCAGGTGGTGGCGCTGGCGGTGATGGCGGTGATGGTCTCGCCTCTTCTTTCGACCAGGGTCCACCGATCGTTCGGGGACCCCGATCAGGCCGCGACCTCGGCGAGCCTTCCCCGGAGCTGGTCTCGCCTGTCGCTCCAGATCGTGGGACTCCTCGTCGCGGCGGCAGCCGCCCGGCATCTGGCGTTCAGGGACCCGGCCGGGCCCGCCGTGGACCTGGCCGTCCTGGCCGCCATCGTCGCGGGCGCGACCGTGAACTCGTGCCTGGAGGAGCTGATATTCCGGGGGGTCATCCTGGAGGCGCTGTCCGGCCCTGCCGGCCCGAGGCTGGCCAACCATCTGACCGCGTTCGCCTTCGCTTTCCTGCACGGGGGCCCTCCGCTGCTCCTGGCCGAGCCTGGGCTCTTCCTGACCACGTTCGGGCTGTACTACTTCCTGTCCCTGCTGTTCGGCTGGTCGGTCCACGACACGGGCGGCATCGGTGTGGCCTGCGGCCTCCACTCCGCGGTCGCCGCGACGATCCGTGGATCGGTATACCTGGCCCAGGGCGTGACGCTGCCCTAGGTCTGGAACCCCGCGATGTCTTGCTCCGGCAGGGTTCCGGACCCGGTCGATTGACACGGCCGAGCTTAGGCCCTATCCTGTCCGCCGATCGACCTGGGAGGTGTTCCATGAGCACGAGAACGGTCACCCTGTACATGGTTCCTGGCTGAGGGGCGTGTCGACCAGCGAAGGAGTTTCTTTCGCAGCACAAGATCCCGTTCACGACCATCGATGTGAGCCAGGACAAAGCAGGCTACGAACGCCTGGAGAAGCTTCTGCAAGGCGAGCTGAGCGTACCCGTGATCACCGTCGACGATCACGTGATGAAGGGTTTCAACCCGGCGCAGCTCACGGAGTGGCTCAAGGAGTGAGCGGCGCGGCGAGGCCACCGGGGCTCTCCCGCTGTGTCCGCTCACCGGAGCGCCGATCGACCGGCGGAGGCATGCGATGCACGTCCTGAGCATCCTGGGGAGTCCCAGGAAGACCGGCAACACGGCCCAGGTCCTCGACTGGGTCGAGGAGCAGCTCGTGGCCGATGGACACCGGCCAGAGCGAATCCCCATCGTCGACCTGAAGGTCGAGGGTTGCCAGGAGTGCATGTGCTGCAAGACCGGCGAAGCGACGCTGTGCGCCACCGAAGACGACGGCAATCGACTCTTCCAGAAGATGATCGAGGCCGACCTGGTGCTCCTCTCGGCGCCGGTCTTCTGCTGGGGGTTCCCGGCCCAGATCAAGGGGTTCATCGACAGGTTGTACTGCCTGATGGACCTGAAAGGCGAGCCGCCCCAGGGGGCGCCGAGGCTTCACGGAAAGAGCATGGCGCTGCTGTTGACCGCCGGGGGGGTGGCGGAGGGCAACTCGGATCTGCTGGTCCGGGGCTTCGACAACCTGATCGGCCTGTTGAAGGCGAAGTCGGCGGGCCACCTGGTCATCACGCAGTGCACGACTCCCTCCGCGCTGGACGAGCGGGTGAAGAAGCGTGCCACGGACTTCGCCCGCCACATCACGGCGCGCTAGCGCCGGTCCGGAGCGGCCTGTTCCGCGCCGGGGCACCCCAGACAGCGGTAGAGGACGAACCCGGCTCCGATCATCAGGACGCCGTACAGCGATTCCCAGGGGCTCGATATCACGAGCGTCACCATCAGCACCACGGAGATCGAGCAGAAGGCGATGGGCGTGAACGGGTAGCCCGGTGTCGGAAACGGGCCCGGCCCGCCCAGCTTGCCCCTGAGGATCGGGAGGCTGGCGGCCGTCAGGGCGTAGAAGAGCCAGCTGGCGAACATGACGTAGTTGAGGAGGGTGTTGAACGTTCCGCGAGTCAGCAGCGCCAGCGCCCAGACCGCCTGGAGGAAGACCGCGAGGTAGGGAGTCCTCCAGGTGGGGTGGATCCACCCGGCGGCCGCGAAGAACGCCTTGTCGTGGGCCATGGCGTAGTACGTTCGCGGACAGGTGAACATCATGCCCAGGACCGTCCCGAAGGTGGACAGGGCGATCAGGCCGGACATGACGCGATCGCCCACGGGGCCGAGGACCCGCCCGCCCACGTCGGCCGCCACCTGCTTGGATCTCACGATGCCCTCTGGCCCCAGGCAGACGATGTACGAGCTGAAGGTGAAGAGGTACAGCAGCACCACGAGGCCGAGGCCTCCGATCAGCGCCTTCGGCAGCGTCTTCACCGGGTCCCTGACCTCGCCGGCCACGAGGCTCACGGCGTTCCAGCCATCGTACGCCCACAGAGCCCCCATGACCGCCACGCCGATGGCGGTCAGGGTGATCGGCCTGTCCGGCAGGGAGCGGCAGAGCGCTGCCGCGTCTCTGCCGGGGTCCAGAAACGCCAGGCTGCACAGGCCGAGCAGCGCCAGGCACTTGGCGGCGGTGACCACGGTCTGCAGGCCCACGGCGACCCGGGAGGTCCGGAGGTTGACCAGCGCCGTGGCGACGATCGCCGCCGCGGCCCAGGCGGTGGAGCCCGGGTGGCCGAACAGGCGGGCCGCGTAGTCGCCGAAGGCGGTCGCCACGGCCGCGATCGACCCGGACTGGATGACCGCGAACAGGACCCACCCGTAGACGAACCCGACGCCGTTGCCATAGGCGGCGCGCAGGTAGACGTACTCGCCGCCGGCGTGGGGCAGCATCGTCCCGAGCTCGGCGAAGGTGAGGCTCCCCAGGAACGACAGCACCCCAGCCACGACCCAGATCGCCAGGCAGACGGGCACGGACGGGGCGTTCGCGAGCATCTCCTGCGGCACCAGGAAGATCCCCGACCCGACCACGCCGCCGACCAGGAGCGAGGTGGACGCGACCCAGCCCAGGTGACGCTCCAGCTCGTGAGCCCGCCCGGCCTCGCTCGCGATTCCCATGGGTTCCAGGCTAGCCCAGGAACGAGAGGATGTAAACGGCCGGTCAGCTCATGATCCGGCGCCTCGCCGGATCCGTGTCGCGCCCCGAGCGCGAATCCAACCGGATCCCCTCCTCTTTCCTTCGTGCGCGTCGATCCGGGCACCAAGCTCATCACAGCCCAGGCCCTGCGCAACAGGTGCAGGCTCCTGGAGCCCGATGATCCGGCGCCTCGCCGGATCCCACGGGGGGCGGTCCCCGAGGAAGCAGGGAGTTCCGCCGGGACCGGTGCTGTGCTATCATTCTCCTCGGCCATCCCGATGGATCGGCCGGTTGTCGTTTGTCCTCGAACGAGAGAGTGAGTAGCCGGGACTCGCGACGGCCCCCGATCCAGGGCGCACCAAGGAGTATCGATGATGCACCGCCCCCTCCAGGCGCTCTTCTGCTCGGCGCTCTGCCTCTCGCTGGCTCTTCCGGACCCCGCGCTGGCGCTGAAGCCGGCCCGGACCGACCCGACCGGGAGCAGGGCCAGCCGCATCTCGCCCCCCAGGTCTGACGCCATGAGCGCGTTCACCACGGTGCAAGCGCAAGGAGCGGGAAGCTGGCGGGCCTCGTTCGACTCGGCGACCGGGCTGGTGGCTCGCCTGTCCGGAGGTCGCCTGCCGGGCCTGGGCAACACTCCTGGCGGCGCGGCGCTCGCCTTTCTCACCCGTCACGGCAAGATGTTCAACGGAGGCCGGGGAATGGGGCTGGAAGAGATCCGGCAGACCGGCTCGGTCGCGAGCCCCGTGGGCCACCACGTCCGCTTCATCCAGATGCAGGGCGGGTTCCCGGTGCTGGGCGGTCGGATGACGGTGCACCTGGATCGAGAGATGGCCGTGCGGGGGGTCACCTCGGCGTTCAAGCCGGTCGGGGTGATCGTCGACGCGCCCCGCGTGAAGCAAGAGGAAGCGGTCGCCGCGGCGACAGGGGCCGCGGCGATCAGAGGCACCCTCAGGGGGCCGGCGCTGGCCACGCTGCACGCCGCTCCGGGTCAGGCGGCGTCCGGCCTGGTCTACAAGATCGTGCTGCCGGCGTGGCAGCCGCTGGGTGACTGGGAGGTCCTGGTCGACGCCTCGAGCGGGCAGGTGCTCTCCCGACGCAACATCATCAAGCACGGCAACGGCAAGGGGAGGGTGTTCGCCCCGAACCCCGTGGTGGCACTGCAGAACGCGAAGATGAGGGACCAGGACGACGCGGACGCGGCGGTGCCGGACGAGGCCTACAGCCAGGTCGAGCTGAGGGACCTCGACGGGTCTGGCCATCTCAAGGGCCCCTACGTCGACCTCTCGCGGTCCGCGCCCGAGCCTGCCAGAGATCCGGGCGGATCGTTCTGCTACAAGCGCTCCGACCGGCGCTTCGAACAGGTCATGGCCTACTACCACATCGATCGGGCCCAGAGGTACATCCAGAGCCTCGGGTTCACCAACATCCTGAATCGAGCCCAGGTGGTCAACGCCCACGGCACCACGGAGGACAACTCCTGGTACAGCCCGGCGACCAGGGAGCTCACCTTCGGCGACGGAGGCATCGACGACGCGGAGGATGGCGACGTCATCCTCCACGAGTACGGCCACGCCATGCAGGACGACCAGGTGCCCGGCTTCGGCGACGCCGTCGAGGGCGGGGCCATGGGCGAGGGTTTCGGCGACTACTGGGCGGCGGCGCTGCGCCCGGCATGCGCCTTCAATCCGACGCTCATCGGCATGTGGGACGCCACGGCCTACAGCCAGGACGACCCGCCGTTTCTGAGGCAGCTCGCCACCGCCAAGCACTATCCGGAGGACCTGGCGAACGAGGCCCACGCCGACGGCATCATCTGGGGCGCGTCGCTCCGGCAGCTGTGGGAGAAGATCGGCGCCGGGGAAACGGACCGGCTGGTCCTGCAGGCCCACTTCTACCTGCAGCCCGACGCCCGGTTCATCGACGGGGTCAACGCTCTGCTCGAGGCTGATAGGCAGCTGTTCAACGGCAGTCACAGCGCCGCGATCAAGGAGATCTTCGTGGCCCGGGGGATCCTGGTGCCGCAGGGGACGCTGAAGCTCGCGGTCACGGACGCCTCCGGGAAGCCGCTGGCCGCCCAGGTCCTGATCGCGGGCCTGGACAGCCCGTTGGCGGTGCCGGGCCAGTCCGGAGTGATCGAGAAGGGGCTGAAGCCGGGGGACTACCGGGTGACGGTGCGGGCGTTCGGCCACGTCGAGCAGGCCGGGCTCGCCGCCAGGATCGAGGTGGACCAGACCACGGCCTTGACGGTGGCGCTCGAGAAGGCGGCCACGGCGAAGATCTCCGGCAAGGTCGTACGGGCCGACACGGGAGAGCCGGTGCAGGCCACGGTCACCCTGGTCGGTACACCTCTGGAACCGGTCAAGAGCGGAGACGATGGATCGTTCACGATCACGATCCCCCAGGGGAAGTACACGCTCATCGTGGCGGCGTTCGGGTTCAGGCCTTTCGTGAAGACCGACCTGGCCGTCGACCGGGACCTGGAGCTTCCGGTGAGCATGCCCCGGCTGCCGCCGGCGCTGGTGGTGGCCAACGACGGCGGGAAGGGTCGCGCGGCTCCGCTGATCGCGTCGCTGACCGCTGCCGGCGTGGCCGCCGACACGTGGGACGTGAAGGCGCTGGGGCCCGTGTCGGACGAGGGCGTCCTGGGGTACGGGCTCGTGGTCTGGGTGACTGGCGACAAGGATGTCGACACGTTCACCGAGCCGGACCGGGCGCTCGTGCGGAACTACCTCGAGAGCGGCGGCAGGTTGCTGGTCACCGGTGAGGCGATCGGTTCGGAGCTCCACAGAACGCCGTTCTACAAGGAGATCCTGGGCGTCAAGCTGCTCTCCGACACCACGGACCTCCGCCGGGTCGAGGGGGCCGGGCTCTCGTTCGACCTCGCCGGCGCCCAGGGGCGGATCCACCCCGACGCCATGGCGGCGGCCGAGGAGGCGACGAACCCCGAGCCCTATCTCAAGTACACCGGGGACGGAGCGCTGGCGGCCGTGAGGTCGCAGCCGGTCGGGGGGCGGGTCGTCACCCTGGGCTTCGACTTCGACACCATCGAATCCAGGGAGCAGCGGGACGCTCTGATGGCCGACATGGTGCGGTGGCTCAGACCCAGCGCCGCCGAGGTCGTGGCGAGGGTGGAGCGGTTCGAGGCGCTGGCCGCGAGGACGGTGCACAACCGGACCGACGGGTCCCGCCTGGCCCGGTACGCCGGTGCCTATGGCCGCCTGGTGGCGGAGTGGGTGGACACCCTGCCGGAGGCCGAGCAAGGGCGGATCAAGGAGTTCGTCGAGGGGCGCGGCGGCGTCTATCGATCCGTCAGGAAAGTGCTCGGCGCTGCTGACGCGACGCGTTAGACGCACCGCGGCCCGCACCCGATCCGATGGATGAGAACGACCGGTACGTCGAGCAGGCCAGGGATCACCTGACCCGGTTCGTCCGACTCCACGGATCGATCCGGTGTTCCGTGTGCGGCGATCCGCTCTCCGGGAAGATCCACGTGTGCTCGGCCTGCGGCGTGCCCCACCACCCGGAGTGCTGGGATCACGGCCCGGGCTGTACGACGCGGCGCTGCAGGGAAGCCGCCGGCGCTCCGGCGCCGATCGTGATCGACTTCAGGCCCCACGAGGCGCTCCACGCCCGGGGCTGGGTGGCCGACCGGGCTCCTCAGATCGCCTTCATGGCCGGCATTGCGCTCATCGTCTGGCTCTGCTCCCATCTGGTGTTCACCGGCCATTCCCTCGGGCCGGTCCGTCCGGCCAGAAGCTCCCCCGCGCACGCCAGGTCCTCGCCGGGCGGGCGCTGAGAGGCTCTTCTCGCCGCGGCCCGCCTGGCTTCGATGCCCCCCGGGGGCCGGCCACGACCGGCCGGGCCAGGATCCCCCACCTGTTTCGGCCAGCTCCACGTTCGGAAGAGCCTGTCTTGCCAGCCGAGGTGCAACACTGCAACGTCTCCGCGATCCCGATACAGGAAGCCGGCATGGAGGTTCCCATGCTCCGTGCGGCACACGACGGCTGCGGCGGGCAGGTCCTGTGAGAGAAAGGACCTGTCTTCCTCGAATGCGGCGCTCCCCACGACGGCTCCTCGGCGGCTACCGCAGTCCACTCAAGAGCCGGCCCACCCGTCCTGGAGCGAGCTGCTGGAGCCGTTTCTCCGCACGCTCCAAGAACCGAGTCCGATAGGGCAACTGGGACGCAGCCGTCAGCGTGATCGAGAGTGTGGCGACGATGGCGTTCGTGTCCAGGCGCATGAGGTCGATGGCTCGCAGAACCTCGTTGCACCGGGCCACGCATCCGCCTGCCAGCAGGTCGTTCATGTGCGAGAAGATGATGTCGACCGCCGTCTCCGGGTTCCTCTGGTCCACTTGTGCGTACACATCCTCCAGCCACAGGGGAGGATCACCCCGGCCGGGCGCGCCCGGCACTGATCCCAGGCTGGCGAGCTTGATGAAGAGCTGGTCGAGCTCTTTGGCAGCGGAACCAGCACCCAGCGTCGGCGTTCGGGGCACGGACGCACGAAACGTACCGGCCCGGACGGTGGGGGACATGAGAAGAGCCTGCCACCCACTCGCGGCTGTCTTGAACTGGACGATCATTGGAAGAGCTCCCTCATCTTGTCTGTGATCGAGGCCTCGAAGACGTCTCGCTGACGTTCGTGAAGGGCGTTCACTATGTCAACCCATCCCCGGTCATCAACGCCGCACAGCGGTGTCCCTCGCCGGTGGAGGTGGAGATCATGGAGCAGAACGGGCCGACCCTCCGGCGTTGGAGGAGCGCTCGCTAGTGTCAGCAGGGCAATGCTGCTGTCAGTCGAGTCCATGGTCTGCGTCACCACGTGGAACTCGGCTATCTCGGACGGCATCGGTCCCGGACAGGGCGGCATGATCGTCAGGTAGTCTGTGAACGGGTGGCCCCCGGCGGGCAGGGTCATCCGGTCGATGTAGCGTACCGAGATGGCCTCGAGGCCCCCTCCGCGAAGACCGCTTGGTACCGCTGCCACGGCCTCCTCGATCTGCTCGAAGAAGCTCTCCCAGCCCGCATACGGCGCAAGGTTGTGAACGGACATGGTCTTGGCTCCACACCCGATCAACCGAACGCCGTCACTGGAGCGAAGGAAGGTGACGTGGGGCGTGCGGCGAGATGCCGTGCGGACCGACTCTGGGCTGACCTGACCGGACGTCTCGACGAGCTCCTGGATCTTCCTGTCTCCGGGGTACTGGCTCGATAGCTTGCCTCCGAGAGCCTCCAGGAGCGTCTCCGCCACGTTGTCTGCCACAAACCGTAGCTCGACCACGGCTTCCACTATCGGCGGCTTCGGGTAGATACGCCTCGTCATGCCGCAGCCCTCTCTCTGGTCTCGCCCGAGCGTGCCACCAGAGCCTCCCGGCCGACGACAGCGGGAGACAGGCCGCACCACGGGTTCGGCTCCATGGTATCTCGGCAAGGTGACCAAGGCCAGGGATTCGCCCCACGAATCCGCCCCGCAAGAGTGCCTCACACGGCCTCGTCGGGCCGGCGTTGTGAAGCAACCCTTCGCCTGCACCCCGAGGGCGCCGGCTCCAACCCAGCGGCTCCTATCACGGGGTGCTATACTCGTCTCAGCTCAGTCCATTCCGGCATCAGGATGCCGTCGATGGCCGAGGAGCCGACCGGGGTGGAGACTCATGGCTCCTGACGATTCCCCGTCCCGGCCCAAGCTCAAGGAGGACCTCGTGACCCTCCATCCCATCTCAGTGGTGGACCTGGTTCTCGAGGAGTACGAGAGCTACCTTCTCACGGAGTTCCGCGCTCGCGATGCCAGACTTCGTCAGGAGTTGGAACAAGCCCTCGAGCAGCCCGGATTCCTGGCCCAGGAGACCTTCTACCAGGCACACCGGCCGTTCAAGGACGGGAAGGCCTGGCGAGACCTGGGGCTCGACGCTGCTCTGGCCAAGGTCCTGTAGGAGAGGACCGGAACACACCTCGCCTACCTCCACCAGAGCGAGGCCATCACCCATCTCCTCGCCCGTGGCTCAGGTCCGCTGGTCGTCACCACGGGCACCGGTTCGGGCAAGACCGAGTGCTTCCTGCTTCCGGTGATCCAGAACGCCATAGAAGACGCCTCCAGGTTCAAGAGGAACGGTCTCACCGGCGGCTCGTCTATCCGATGAACGCTCTGGCCAACGACCAGGAGGAGCGGTTCCGATCGTACCTCGAGTCTTCCGGCCACACGGGCGTCAAGGTGGCCCGCCACGACCGCACCACCACCCAGTCGGAGAGAGAGTCGCTTCGCAAGACCCCCCCCCACATCCTCCTCACGAACTACATGATGCTCGAGTACCTGCTCGTCCGACCGGCGGACCGGGAGGCGCTCTTCGCCAACCACCGGTGCCGGTTCGTGGTG
>JACQZM010000027.1 GCA_016213885.1 Candidatus Rifleibacteriota bacterium
ATGCGAGGACACACATGTTGTGGCTCCCTAGAGGAGGATAAGTGTAACGCGCGCACATGCGCGCGATCATCACAACATGGTGTGTCAGACCACCGGCCCAGCGCTCCCCAGGCAGACAGCGCTTGCCGAGCGGATCTGCGTGGCCTATGTCAGGAGCTCTGAGTCTACCAGGGCCGAGGTTCTGGCTCAACAGGGCAACCTGCGATATGATGGCGGCAGCGATCGCTCTTCCAGAAGGAGGCTCCCGCTGTGCCAGGGAGAAACGACCCGTGTCCGTGCGGCTCTGGCCGCCGGTACAAGAAGTGCTGTCGGCCGAAGGCCAGCACCTCAAGTGAATCGACCGCACCGGTCTTCGAGTCGCCAGCGGTGAGAGAACGGCGGGAACGGGAAGAAGCCAGGAGGGGAGGCCCAGGTGCCGACATCTCCAGGTTCATCCAGCCGCTTCTGGAGCGGGCCACTGATCCAGAGTCAGTCAGGAAGGCTCTCGACCTCGGCATGATCTTCTGGAACATGGCCTTGCTCAAAGACCAGCGTGAGGCCGAAGAGATTCTCCACGAGATGCTCGACAAGATGCCGGATGCGACCAAGCAGGAACGACAGGCGTTTCTCGACATGGCTCACCGAATGATCGCTCGGCACATGGAGATGTTTCCCGAGCTGCATGTGAACAAGACAGCCGTGGCACGCAAGATGTGAGGTGAAAGCCGTGGCCAAGAAGAAGAAAGCGCCAAAGGGAAGGACGCCACCTCGAGCGAAGACCTCGAAGACGAGCTGATGACGGGATGGCGACGAAAAAAAAAGTCCGCTCCTTCCTGGAACGACGTCAAGAAGGTGATCGAGGCCCACGGCCATGACGAGTTGATAAGTCTCGTCGGCGATCTCTACGGGATCTCCGAGGCCAACCGGAACTTCCTCCACGCAAGATACTCGATCGGCTCCGACCCTTTCGAGCCATACAGGATCATCTTTGATGACTCGACATCTCCGGACCTCTTCCTCCACAAGAAGCCGGTCCAAGTCGATCGGGCCAAAGCTGCCGCTGCCGATTGCATCAAGGCTGTTGGCGACCTATTGGGAAAGACGGTGATTATGATCTACCACATCGAACGAGGCACCGCCTTCTCCATTGACCACGGAGACATCGGCGAGGCCTTCTACAGGGCCTTGGAGGAAAGGTACGAGTGGACTATCCAGAAGGTCAGGCGACTACCGAAGGAGTCACAGCCCTCGCTCAAGAAGCGGCTGAAAGACGTCATCGCCTCGGCTCGTGGCATCGGGCGGGGGTGCCCGGACAACCTCGCCAAGCTGTTCTCTGATGCCTTTGGCGGCGAGGAGTGACCATGGAGATCAGCGAGATCCTGCACGAGCTGGAGCGGAACCGAGGGTACTTCCCCGAGAAGGCCATCAGGGAGGCGATTGCTCGCAAGGAGGAGATCACGCACCACCTCCTCCGGATACTGGAAGAGACGGTGGCGAACGCAGAGACCCTGGCGCAGGAAGAGGACTACTTTGCCCATATCCACGCCATGTTCCTCCTCGCTCAATTCAGGGAGACGGCTGCTTATCCTCTGGTGATCAGGTTCGCCAGGATCCCGAAGAACCAGCTCGACGGTCTTTCCGGCGGTATCCTCACCGAGGACCTTCATCGGATTCTTGCTTCGGTATGTGGCGGTGACCTTGCTCCCATCAAGAGCCTCGTGGTGGATCAGACCGTGGAGGAGTTCGCCAGGGGAGCGGCCTTGCTAGCCCTCCAGCTCCTCGGCGTTGTGGGCAAGATCCCGCTGGATGACTACGTGGTCTACCTGACCGAGCTTATGCGAGGCGGCCTCGAACGAGAGGGGTCGCAAGTCTGGAACGACGTGGTCTCCAGCGTTCTCGATCTTCATTTGGTCGAGCTGCGTGAGGACATCCAGAAAGCCTACGAGGACGAGTTGGTGGATCTCCTG
Source organism: Candidatus Rifleibacteriota bacterium (assembly GCA_016213885.1). GTDB lineage: Bacteria > Muiribacteriota > UBA6191 > JACPRK01 > JACQZM01 > JACQZM01. Next base: position 1,947 of record JACQZM010000027.1, read on the forward strand.
TTCGAATCACCCGAGTCTGTCGATGCGCAACTTGCTGAGCCGAAGCCAGCATCACTTGAACACCTGGGCGTTCACGGTACCACCTTGATCGAGGATGCCATCGAGGAGATGAGCGAGTGGGCCTGCTTCAAACCGGACAAGGGATACAGACCGGAGAAGCAGAAGCCACCAAAACCCAGCCCGAAGCCGAGTGCTGCCCAGGCGTCGTCTCCGAAGTCCGTGATCCAGCAAGTTGTGTCCCAGAAGATCGGCCGCAACGACCCTTGCCCATGCGGATCGGGGAAGAAGTACAAGAAGTGCTGCGGCAAAGGGAAGTGACGCCATGGCTCTCTCCTACGTGAACCGCAAGAAGCAGGTCTGGCTCCTCTTCGAGGGCAAGACCAAGCTCGGCAAGCCAAGGTACTTTCTGAGTCAGGCCGACTCGGTAGAGAAGGGGAAAAGGCTCACCGCCGTCCCTGATGGACACGAGATCTTCGAGACATACGGCCAGCTGTTCTGCCGGAAACGGCTACCTGTCGTGATCACGGACGAAGAGGTTGAGGTGGTGAAGAAGGAGCTGGCCAAGCATCGGCTCGGGGATCATATCGTGGAACGGAAGGGGAAGGATCTCATCGTTCACAAGCCACAGACGCTCCATCACTCGGAATACGAGGTCAGGAGTTTCGGGTTCCTCGCAGCACGGGACGAGGTTCTCAGGGCGACCCGCCACTACCAGCCGATCATGCGGTTCCAGCTCGGGGATCAGGAGAAACGCCTCTTCGTATTGAGCCGCTGGTGCTTCCGAGGTGACAGAGGGCTCACCGTGGATCAGACCGGCTTGACCCGGATGACCCCATCCCGGGACCTGACCTCGTAGTTGTAGTTCTTCAGGAAGTTCAAGCCCAGGAGCCCGTCCACCCCAGCCTGTTCGTCGAGATCAAGGGCGTTGACCTGGAAGTCTCGGCGCTCGAAGCCCAGGGCGCAGAACTTCTCCACGTGCCTGAGGTATCCCAACTCCCGTCCGATGGGTGATGTCACGGACGACATCTCGTCGCCGGTCAGGGGGCTGTACCCGAGAGCATCGAGGACGCCGGGCTCCACGAGGTGATGCTGGCCGCTGTATCGAAGGCGAACCGACACTCCAGGTCGCCAAGTGGGCCAAAGATCCGGTCAGCCACGAGGATCAGCTTGTCGTGGGGGTCGAAATGAACCACCTTCATCGGATCAGATAGCCCCCCCGAGCCACTTCACCGGTGAAACGAACGGCCCTGGACTGACCAGCGAGGGCCATCTTCGTGGAGGCGAGCAGATCCTTCTTGTTCTTGGAGTGGGCAAAGACCTCGCCACCCTGCACCGCATCGTCATCGCCATTCCGGTCCAGGTTGACCAGGATCACCCACTCATCCGGGTACTGCTTCTTGATCTCGTCCCAGGTCAACTTCTCGGCCACGGCGCACCTCCAGGGGGCCTTCTTCAGGATAGCACGCAAAGAGCAGGGCTCCACGACACCGACCCACCCGCTGGGGCCCACTGGCCGACACACCACCTGCTGGGCCCACCGACACCGAGGAAGGTCGGTGGTCTTGAGACCCCGGAAATGGGGGACCTCGAACGTCTGGTGGGAGGTAGCGGCCTCTGGATGATCGCCGACGCGGCCCACACTTCGTCCAGCACCTACCTACCCAAGGCTCCTCGCATCCAGACGCCACGGCTGGTATGACGCAGGCGCCTCTGCGTCGTGGTCCGGGCACCACCTGTCGCCACGATCTTGGCGGTTCCGCCACCATCATTGACCGTGACCAAGTCATGTGGAGCTCTGGAAACGTCTCCTCCCCGGGCTCCCCTCGCAGGAGATCCTGGACGACCAGATGCAGAAGGGATACAGGCTGCTCCGGGAAGGTCACGACGAGAAGTCCATCGGGGTGTGGTGGGATCTCTGGCTGTCGATCCGGACACGCATCCCTGACGGGGTGCGGAGCTGCAATGCCGTGAAGCTCGTGGCAGGCACCCAGAGCTTCGGCAACTGGGTTCCTGACTTCGAGGAACTGTTCGAGTGGTGCGCCGAATCCGATCCTCGCGTGGCCACCCGTGGAGCTGAGTTCGGTCGCGCTCTTCTGCTTCGTTTTCCGGACGAGGAGGAGTCATCACTGGTGAGCTGGCGGCGTGCGCTGGCCGGCCACCTCTTCATCTTGGGGAGCGTCGATGAAGGCCGATCCCTTCTCGAGGAGACCGTGAGCCGCTTCCCCACCAACGTGTGGGGGTATGTCGCGTTGGCCGACGAGTACGCTCACATCTGGGAGCGGCGCGGTGACAGACTTCCTCTCGATCTCGATCGCGCCCGGACGTACCTGCAGCAGGGGCTGAAGGTGGCGTCCAAGGGCAGGGACCGGGAAGCGGTCCTCGAGAGGCTGAAGGACATCGACGATAAGGGCTCTTGATCGCGAGGGGGTGGTCCCACGCCTGCTCTTTTCTGGTGGCCCCGGGGTCGGCATCCGGTTCCGCCGCTCAAACCTCGGACGGTACCCTGTTGCCCGTGCGGTCAGTTCCCCGGCAAAGAGCGCCCGATGACCACCAACTCCGGCGCCCCCGATCTCCCGGACCGCCTGCTCACCCGAGCGATGCTGCGCGAGCACGTCCCGGTGTCGGACATGTGCCTCTGGCGGTGGATCCGGGCGGGCAAGTTCCCGGCCGCGATCAAGTTCAACGGCCGGCGGTACTGGCGGGCGAGCGAGATCCAGGCGTGGATCGACCGGCACTCGGCCACACGGGAACCGGGGGAAACCCAGCGGGTGCCATCTGCTGCCCAGGATGCTGCCTGGGATCGGATTTCGGGTGGGTCTCTGGCAGGGGTTCGGCTGGAGATTGGCTCTGGATGAGTACCCCCGGCGTGAGTCGAACACGCGACCAACGGTTTAGGAAACCGCTGCTCTATCCTCTGAGCTACGGGGGCAGTCGATCGACAGGACGATCGGCGGTCATCGTACTACCTGGTCCGAGATGCTGTCAAGGAGCGGGTCGACGGTCAGAGAGGACCGGGCCGGTGGTCCGACCCCTGGCCGTCCCGCCCGGCACCTGATACGATGATCCGCGCCAGGCCGCCAGCCTGGGCCCGGGGGTGAGCCGGAGCGACGCGGCGCCAGCGCCGCGGCAGTCTCCCCACGACCTGCCAGGGCCCGAACGGCTCGCGACGCCGGTGGCGCGTCCAGGGAGGTTGGAGAATGGCTGCCAAGAAGATCCTGATGCTCGTGGGCGACTTCGTGGAAGACTACGAGGCCATGGTGCCTTTCCAGATGTTGACCATGGTGGGGCACGCGGTCCACGCGGTCTGCCCGGGAAAGAAGGCGGGCCAGAAGGTCCGCACGGCGATCCACGATTTCGAGGGCGACCAGACGTACTCGGAGAAGCCCGGCCACAACTTCGTCCTGAACGGCGACTTCGACCAGGTCGAGGCCCGGGACTACGACGCTCTCGTGATCCCCGGAGGACGGGCGCCGGAGTACCTGAGGCTCGACGAGCGCGTGATCGGCCTGGTCAAGGCGTTCGCCGACGCCAAGAAGCCGATAGCCGCCATCTGCCACGGTCCCCAGATCCTCGCCGCTGCCGGCGTCATCGAGGGCGCGAAGTGCTCGTGCTACCCGGCTGTGAAGCCCGAGGTCACCAGGGCGGGAGCCACGTACGTGGACGTGAACGAGACGTATTCCAACGCCCAGACCGATCGGAACCTCGTGACCGCCCCGGCCTGGCCTGCTCACCCGGCCTGGATGAGGCAGTTCCTGGAGCTGCTGGGCAGCACCATCAAACCGTAGAGGCGGCCATGGGTCGCCAGGAGCCCGTCGGATCGGACGGCGGGCGGCGAGGTGAACCGATGGACACGGCGCGTCGCGCCCAGACGCGGGCTGTGCGGGCCGGCACGGTGATCATCGGAGCGGGCCACCCCTTGGTCGTCCAGAGCATGGCGGCCACGCGGACCCGGGACCCGGAGGCGACCATCGCCCAGGTCAGAGCGCTCCACGAGGCCGGAGCCGGACTGGTCCGCCTCGCCGTCGACTCCGGGGGTGACTGCGAGGCGCTCGCCCGGATCCACGAGGCGCTCCCGCAGGTCAACCTCACCGTGGACCTCCAGGAGAGCTACCAGCTCGCACCGCAGGTGGCGCCTCACGTCGTCAAGATCCGGTACAACCCGGGCCACCTCCACCACCACGAGAAGGGCAGGTCCACACCCGACAAGGTGGCCGGCCTGGTCGAGGTGGCGACCCGGCACGGCTGCGCTCTCCGGATCGGCGTCAACTGCGGCTCCGTCGACCCGGCCCTGGCCTCGCGCTTCGGAGACGACCAAGCCGGCGCGATGGTCGAGTCGGCGGTCCAGCACTGCCGGATCCTCGACGATCTGGGCTTCCACAGCTACCTGGTCTCGTTGAAGGGCTCATGCCCGGAGCTGGTGGTGGCCGCCAACCGCAGATTCGCCGCTCTGATGCCCCAGGTGCCGCTCCACCTGGGCCTGACCGAGGCGGGCATGCCGCCGGAGGGGATCATCAAGAGCCGGCTGGCCCTCGAGCCGCTGCTGGCAGCCGGCATCGGCGACACCCTGAGGGTCTCCCTGACGCTCCCGTTCGACCGCAAGTGGGAGGAGGTGGCGGCGGGCCGCCAGATCCTCGATGACGTGGCGGCGGGTCGACTCCTCGAGGCGAGTGGCCCCGGCATCCGGGGTCTCGACATCGTCTCGTGCCCCAGCTGCTCCAGGGTGGAGAACAGCGCCTTCGTCGATCTCGCCCTGAAGGTGAGGGAGACCACAGCCTACGCCAGGCTGAGCGACATCACCATAGCCGTGATGGGTTGCCGCGTGAACGGCCCCGGGGAGACCGACAGAGCCGACCTGGGGCTGTGGTGCGCCGCAGACTTCGTGAACCTCAAGCGTGGCACCGAGCAGATCGGCGCCTTCCGCTACGACGAGGTGATCGGCCGGCTGCTCGAGGAGCTGGACCGACTCATCGAGGAGAGAGCCAGGGGGCCCAGGGGTCGAAACGGAACGGGAGGCCAGGCGCTCCCGGACGGCGGCGGCAGCCGCTGATCGACCCGGGTCCCAACGAAGCAGGGTGCCTCCGCGCACCTTGCCACAGGAGACTGGACGAGTCGACGGCGCAGCTCCTGGAGCGATCGTACGTCCAGCTCGAGCCTGCCGCGCCTCTCGCGACAGGCCCCAGCTCACTTGGTTTCCAGGTTGAAGACGCCGTCCCAGTCGTCGGGGGGCGGCTCGGCCTGGAACCGCTCCACCCGCTTCGCCAACACCTGGGACGGCTCGTCGGTCGGATCCACATGGAGGCACTGCTGGAACGTGCGTCGGGCGCTCTCCCACTCCCTGGCCCGGTAGAGCGTCAGACCCTTGGCGAAGATGTCGTGGAGCCTCCACTTGTCGTCGGGGAGCTCACCGCCCACGGCCCAGAGCTCGTAGATCGGCACCGGCTCCGACTTCCCGACCACCCGGATGATGTCCAGCTCCCGCACCTCCACGGCGTCGCCGGCCAGCGCCCGGGTCGCCCCGGAGATCAGGACCCTGGTGCCGTAGACCTTGTTGGCCACCTCGAGCCGCGCTGCCAGGTTCACCGGATCGCCCAGGACCGTGTAGTTGCGCAGCCGGTCGGAACCCACGCTGCCGCAGACCAGCTCGCCGGTGGCGATGCCGCAACGGATCTCGACCGTCCCCTCCGGGATCTGTCTCTGAAGCTCCCCCAGGAGCTTGCGCTGCCCGAGGGCGGCCAGGCACGCAGCCCGGGCATGGTCCGTGTCGCCGGTGAACGGAGGTCCCCAGAAAGCCATGATGGAGTCGCCGATGAACTTGTCGACGATGCCGCTCTGGTGGGCGATCGGCTGCGACATCAGGGTGAGATAGCAGTTCAACAGCTTCACCAGATCGCTCGGCGGTCGCCGCTCCGCCAGCGACGTGAAGCCCTCCAGATCGGTGAACGAGACCGACATCACCCGCCGCTCCCCATCGGTCTCGGGCCTGTCGATCAGGTTCGCCACGATCCGTGGGTCGATGTACCTGCCGAAGGTGTCCCTGATGTGCTCGGCCCGCTTCCGCTCCGTGATGTCCGGTGAAGGGTCGTAGATCGCCCCCAGCAGCAGCTCGTTGAAGCAGTCGTTGCGCTGATCGAAGAACAGAACCTCGGCGAAGCTCCTGCCGAGCACCTCCCGTGCCTCGAGGCCCAGCAGACCGGCCGCTGCCCGGTTGAACGTCATGATCCGCCCCGTGAGGTCGGCGGTCATCACGCCCTCCCGCATGTTCGAGAGGATCTTCTCGAACAGCGCCTCCGGGGCCCCTCCACCGGGAGCATCGACAGGATTGGACATGGTCTCCGCCGGCGCCTACCCGAGACTGACCTTCAGGATCGAGAAGTCGTCGTCCAGCGGCCCCCCTCCCTGGATCTCGTTCACGGACCGGCTCAGCTCCTCGATCTGGGGCTTCCCCACCTCGGTGGCCTTCGCCAGGAGCTCGGTGAACTCCTCGAACGTCCAGAGCGTGCTGTCCGGCCTGGTGATCTCGTAGGTGCCGTCGCTCATCACGAAGAGGGTGGCCCCCACCGGGACCACACAGGATCCGGTCTTGTACACCATCTCGGAGATGGCCCCCAGCACCGGCCCTGTGGTGCGCAGCTCCTGCGCCGAGGCCTTGCCCGCGGCGTCCACGGTGAACAGCAGGGCCGGCGGATGACCGGCGCTCGAGAAGGTCAGCCGGCGGGTCGAGTGCTGGTAGACCCCGTACCAGATGGTGAAGTACATGTTGTTCTGCTTCTCCATCAGGAACGCCTCGTTGAGCGCCGATAGCGTTGCGCCGGGGTCGGTGAAGTCGGTCTTGGGCAGCGACTGGGATCTCAGGACGTTCATGGCCGAGATGGAGAGCAGCGCGGCTCCCACCCCGTGGCCACAGACGTCGAGCAGGTACATGCAGAAGTGGTCGCCGTCGATCTGGTGGTAGCCGAACGCGTCGCCCCCCAGCTGGGTGGACGGTATGAACCGCCACTCGGTCCGGATCTGCCCCTCGGTCATCGGGGGCGGGAGAAGCGACTGGACGTAGGCGGCGGCCTCGGCGAGCTCCGCCGCCAGCGCCTTCTGGCTCGCGAGCAGCGCCTCGTACACCTCGTTGCGCTGCAGAAGGTTGATGTAGCCTCTGGAGTGGTAGCGGATCCGAGCCACGAGCTCGATCTTGTCGGGGAGCTTCACCAGGTAGTCGTTGGCGCCCAGGGCGAACGCCTCGGCCTTGGTCGTGGGCTCTTCCTTGGTCGAGAGCACGATGAGCGGCGTGTCCCGGGTCGCCGGGTTGGCCCGGTAGAACTTCACCAGCGTCAGCCCGTCGACGTCGGGCATCACCAGGTCTTGCAGGATCACGGTCGGCCTGATCTCGTTGGCCATCGTGACGGCTCTCGACGGATCGCCGAGGTAGTGGAAGCGGATTCCCTCCTCGGACGCCAGCATCCTCCGCACCGCCTCGCCGATCATGGCCTGATCGTCGACCAGCAGCACGGTGATCTCGTGCTCCTTGATCCCGGAGCCTGCGGTTCCGGTGCACTTCGGTTCGCTCTCCATCGACACTCCTAGCGCTTCGCCCCGACGCCCTCGTCGCCTCGCCACCGATCTCTTACGCGTTCGACGAGCCCTGCGCCGCACGGAGCTCTTGACAAGACGCCCGCTCTGCGGCAGGAAGAGAGGCAGGGCATCACCGAGGAACCGGACACGGAGAGATCCCATGGACCCGCGTCTTGCATTGACGGTGCGAAACACCCTCCAGGAGTCGGCCCAGGCGTCGGCCAGGGCCCAGGAGTATCTCGACTCCCAGGCCGTGCCGGCGGACGTGGCCTACTCCGTTGCCCTGGTCATCGAAGAACTGGTGACGAACACGGTCCAGTACGGCTACACCGACGCGGCCGAGCATCTCATCGAAGTGCTCGTCACCCTGACGGCCGACGAGATCGTGCTGCTCATCAAGGATGACGGGCGGGAGTTCGATCCGCTCCAGACACCGCCCCCGGACCTCGACCTCCCGGTTGCCGACCGCCCCATCGGCGGGCTGGGCATCCATCTGGTCCACAAGGTGTGCACCCGCCTCTCGTACGAGAGGAGAGACCGGGAGAACCTCGTGACCGTCCGGTTCGACCGCAACCCTCCCGCTGCCGGGGAGTGAGTCGATCGGGCGGATCGGATCAGGTCGCCTTGAGGGCCGCCTCCCGCGAATCGAAGACCGGGAACAACGTGGCGAATCCGGAGATCTCGAACACCTGCTTCACGACGCCGCTGAGGCCGCACAGCGACAGCCCCCCACCCCCGTCCTTCAGCTTCTTGCCGGCGGTCAAGACGCCCCTGAGGCCAGCGCTGGAGATGAACTGCAGACCGGCCAGGTCGATGACGAGTTTCTTCTCACCCTGCTGGATCCACTCGGCGCAGGCGCGCTCGAATTCCGGCGTCGAGGCCGCATCCATGCGTCCCTCGACACTGATGACAACGGCGTTTCCCGACTTGGTCGACTTCACGTTCATGATGAGCTTCGATCTCCTGTGGCCACGGTGACCGGTCCCGGTGAGACCGTCGAGACCATTCTACCACCAGGAGCCTCGCGGAGTAAGAGCCGTGGGAGCCCAAGACCCGGCGCCTCGCCGGGTCCGAGTCGCGCCCCCGAGCGCGACCTCAAACCTGATCCCCTCCTCTTCCCTCTCTCTCCCGCGCGCGACTTCAAATGAACCCGCTCCACTTCCGTTGGTGACTCTGCAGCCAGACCGAGGCCTGATCACAGGCCCGACTCCGCGAAACGGGTGGGGGATCCCGGGAGTCCGGGATCCCGAGGGGGGCTTGGGGGGCGGAATGAGCGAAGCGAAGGGCCCCCCATGTGAAACGATGCCGCCCGTCGGACCGATCGCCGACAGGCTCTCAGAGCTTCTCCACCGCCGAGACGACGGCGGCGGCGATGTCGTCCAAGGGCAACACCTCGACGGCAGCGCCCAGCTCGGCGGCCGCCCGGGGCATGCCGTAGACGATGGAGCTCTGCTCGTCCTGGGCAATGGTGTGCCATCCGGCCTGTCGCAGCGCCAGGAGCCCCGTGGCGCCGTCGCGCCCCATGCCGGTGAGGAGGATGCCGACGCCCCTGGAGGGCCAGTTGAGCGCCATGCTCTTGAAGAAGACATCCACCGAGGGGCGGAAGAAACAGTCCAGAGGCTCCCGGGTGTAGTCGAGGGTGCAGCCCGCGGTCAGCACCACGTGGTCGTTCGTCCCGGCCAGCCAGATATCCCCCGCCACGGGCCGGCTGCCCCGGACGGCCACCTCGACTCGCCTCGAGGTCCTCCGGCCCAGCCAGGTGGCCAGTTCCGCGGCGAACATCTCGTCCACGTGCTGAGCCACCACCACCGCGGCCCTCCATCGCTCCGGAACGCCGGCCAGGATCGTGGCCAGCGCCGCAGGACCGCCCGTGGAGCAGCCGATCGCTACCATGGGGGGATGGCCGGACCCCGGCGGGAGCCCCTCCGGAGCAGTCCCGGGAAACGACGCGAACCGCCCTGGCCTGCCGGTGAGCTTGCCGATGATCTCTATCTTCCGGAGCAGCTCCTCCCTTCCGGTGACCTGCCCGCCGGCTCCCAGGACCGGCGTGTTGACCGCATCGAGGGCGCCGTGACCCATGGCATCGAAGACGAGGCCGATGTTGCCGTCGACGGTGGCCGTGACGACCAGGATGGCGCAGGGCGTATCGCGCATGATCAGCCGGGTCGACTCCACGCCGTTCATCACCGGCATGATCATGTCCATCAAGATCAGGTCCGGCCGGTCCCTGGCGCACTTGGCCACCGCCTCGGCGCCGTCCTTCGCGGTCCACGCGATGGTGTGATCCGGCCTCGACGAGACCACCCGGCGCAGCGCCTCGGTGGCCATCAAGAGGTCGTTCACGATGGCGATTCTCATGGTTCTCCGATCAGGTCGAGGACGGCCTTGATGAACGTCTCGTCGTGGAAGCTGGACTTCGTCAGGTAGTAGTCGGCGCCGGCCTCCAGGCCTCGCAGCCGGTCTTCCTCCCGGTCCTTGTACGAGACGATCATCACGGGCGTGGCGGCGAGCCGCGGGTCCGACTTGATCTTCTGCACCAGCTCGATGCCGTTCATCCGAGGCATGTCCACGTCGCTGACCACCAGGTCATAGTGGCCCACGCGGAGGCTGTTCCAGGCGTCCATGCCGTCCATCGCCACGTGGACCGAGTAGCCCTTCGTCTCCAGGAGGTTCCTCTCCATCTCCCGGACCGTGATGGCATCGTCGGCGATGAGCACCCACTTCCGGGTCTGCCGGCGGGAGTCGCCGTCGGCGCCCTTGACCTGTCTCAACCTTCCGCCCGAGAGGAGGTGCTCGATCGAACGGACCAGATCGTCCACGTCGAGGATCAAGACCAGCGACCCGTCGTCCAGAAGCGCCGCGGAGCTCACGTCGGGCACCTTGCCGAGCCTCCGGTCCAGCGGTCTGACCACCAGCCTGCGCTGGCCCACGAACCGGTCCACCACCAGCCCGTACGACGAGGATCGGTCGCCCACCTCGACGATCGCCCACTCGGTCCCGGGATCGGGTCCGCCGGTCAGCTCCAGCACCTCCCTGGCGTCCACCAGGCTGACCGTGCCGTCGCCGACCGTGAGGTACTGTCTCCCCTCCAGCGTCTGCACCTTCGCCTGCTCGACGAACCGGACCCGGTTGATCCGGGTCAGCGGCAGGGCGAACGGCTCCCCGCCGATCTCCACCAGCAGCGCCCGGAGGACCGACACGGTGATCGGCAGCTCCAGATGGAAACTCGCTCCGCAACCCGGACGGTTCTCGATCCGGACGTCGCCTGCGACCTGCTGGGCCAGGTTGCGCACCACGTCCAGCCCCACCCCTCGTCCGGAGATCTCCGTGACCTGGCTCGACGTGGAGAACCCGGGCAAGAAGAGGAAGTCCAGCACCTCCGAGTCGGTGAGGCGACCGGCCACGTCGGCCGGGCAGAGGCCCTGGGCCACCGCCTTTCCTCTCACCTTGTCCAGGTCCATCCCGCGGCCGTCGTCCGAGACCGTCACCAGGAGGCGACCCGCGTGGTGCCTGGCCTCCAGCCGCAGCGTGCCGGTCTCCGGCTTGCCCGCCGCCTGCCGCTCCTCCGGGGTCTCGAGGCCGTGGTCGAGGGCGTTCCTCATCAGGTGGGTCACCGGGGCCTCGAGCCTGTCCAGGACGTCCCGATCGACGCCGGTCTTCTCGCCCACCACCTCGAGCTTCACCCGCTTGCCGAGCTGGCGCCCCAGGTCTCTCACCATCCGGGGGAACCCCTGGGTCACGTCGGCGAACGGCCGCATCCGGTTCGAGATCGCCTCCCGGTAGAGTCGCTCGGCCAGCTCGGTCGCCCGGCTGGCGAACAGCTCGAGCTCCTCCAGGCGGCCGGCCGTCGACCGGCGGCACTCCCGGACCTTCTGGCGGACCTCCTCGAGGTCAAAGGCCCGCGGGCCAGCCGAGGAACCGTCGGACCAGGCGTCCCGGAGACGTTCCAGCAGGCGCAACACCTCGGTCTGACGCTTCTTCAAGAGCGAGAGGTCCCGGGCGAAAGGTTCGAACCACCGCGTCTGCACCAGGGTCTCTCCGATGAGGCCCAGCAGACGATCGAGGCTCTCCGACGAGACCCGGATCGCCCGGGTCGCTGCCTCGGCCGGCGTCGGAGCCGCTGCTTCCGGAGCCGGTGCCGGTGCCGATACCAGTGCCGGCGCCGGTGTCGGAGCCGGAGTCTGAGTCGGGGCCGGTGCCTCACGGGCCACCGGCGGCGTCGGGGCCGGGACAGGCTCCGGAACGGCCGCTGCTGCCGGAGCCCCCGCCTTGATCTTGCCCAGCCTGTCGATCACGCCGGTCAGATCCGGTTCGTGGGCGGTCTTCCAGGTCGCCACGTCCGCCTCCGGGAGCCGGGCGATCGCGATCAGCAGATCGACGCTCCTCAGCAAGACATCCGTGGCGTCCGACCCGATGACGATCGCCCCTCTCTGGGCGGCCACGAAGCAGTCCTCCATGGCGTGGGCCACCTTCACGGCAGGGTCCAGTCCGACGATCCGTGCGGCGCCCTTGATCGAGTGGGCGGCCCGCATGAGCGCCTCCAGGCGCTGAGGGCTGGCGGGATCGGCTTCCAGGGCCAGCAGGCCCTCGCTGAGGATGGCCGCCTGCGACTCCGCCTCCTGGCGGAACAGGTCGAGCATGGAGAAGCCGCTCAGATCCTGATCGTCCGTGGTCACTCCAGGCTCCTTTCCAGGGCACAGGTGACGAGCTCCTCGTCCAGGATGCCGATCTCCCTGCCATCGCGAGCGAGGACTCCGCTGGTGAACTGGGGGGTGGCCTTGGCCACGGTCACCGGCACGGGACGGATCTCGCTGGTGGCATAGGGGGTCACGCCCCACACCTCGTCGGCGGTGAACACCCAGGGTCCGCCCCGGGTGCGGATCACGCAGAACCTGGGACAGACCCTGGAGCCCGGTCGGAGATCGCCGGTGGCCGGCTTCTCATCGCCGGGCCCACGGCCGGGCAGGCCGACCAGCGCCCCCATGGAGAAGCAGAGGCGGACCTCGCCGCGGACGATCGCCAGCCCATGCAGCACCTCGCCGCTCTGGTGAGGAACCCGGCGGACCGGCCCGATCGGCGCCACCTCGACGATGCACGAGGCGGGCAGCGCCAGCCACTCGGAGTCGATCCGGAAGATGCTGATCACGCCGTCCCTGCGCGGCCCGGTCTCCTTGGCGGCCGACAGGGCCGCGGCCCACTCCTCCCTGTAGCCGTCCGGCGGCGGCTGCTCCAGGAGCATCGCGGCGCCCCGGGCGAACACGGGACAGTTGTGGCAATGGATGTGCCTCGCCAGCTCCGGACAGGAGCGATCCCCCTGGACGCCCCGGGTGCTCCAGCAATCACGGCCTTCGTCGCGGTTCATGGAGCGCCCCTCCCACGGCTCAGGATCCGCTCGGCCCGTCCTCTCAGTCGCCGGGCAGCCGCCGCGTCGCCCCGCCGCTCGGCCAGAAGGACGAGATGCCGCAGAGCCTCGACGTTGTCGGCGTCCAGGTAGATCGCCCTGTTGAGGCTCTCCTCGGCCGACCGGGTGTCACCGCCGGCCTCCTGGACGATCCCGAGGAGGAAGTGGGCCCGGGCATTCTGGCGATCGTGCTGGAGGATCTCCTCGAGAACGGCCGTCGCCTCCGCAAGCCGTCCCTGATCGGCGAGCTGGCTCGCCCGCTCCAGGGTCGGTCGCTCCGGCGAGACGGCGGAAGAGCCGGAGTCGGCCGGCGACGGCCCGGACCGAGGCCGGTGACCGGACGAGCGGCGGCCCGCGCCAAAGGCCGGCGGTTGCGCCCTCGACGGCCCAGGTGGCGCCGGCGGGGAGGCACCCGTCGCCGCGCCGGTCTTCCCGTCGCTCTTCATCAGGGCGAAGGCACAGGGCTGCCGCACGGAGGTCCAGCGCTCGGTCATGATCGAGGTCAGCTCCGCGTGGCCCACGAACAGCAGCCCCCGCGGGGCCGTCAGCCCGTACAGCGTCCTGAGGATCGACTTCCTGGCGTCGGCGGTCTGGTAGATGATGAGGTCCCTGCAGAAGACGATGTCGTAGGGCCCGGAGCCCGCCGCGAACCCCGGATCG
>JACQZM010000210.1 GCA_016213885.1 Candidatus Rifleibacteriota bacterium
AGGTCGGCACCGTGACGAAGCTCGCGCTGGGCGCTCCGGTGGACTGGCGGCAGCTGCTCCAGGACAACCCCTACCTCTCGTACGGATTCCCGCCCAGGCTCGGCGCGGTGCTGGACAAGGCCGAGCTGAGGATCTCCCTGGACGTGAAGAGCCCCTACTCGCACCGGGCGCTGGGCACCTCCACCGGGATGGAGTGCGTCATGGTGACCGCCTCCTGGAAAGACAACCAGGAACGAAGCAAGGAGGTGACCCTTGTCCGCCTCGTGGACCGGCACTGATCGACGGGCCAGAGTCCGGTCGCCCCGTGGCGGCCTCGGCACCGTGGTCGCCCTGGTGCTCTGGATCGTGGCCGTCTCGTTCATCTACGCCGTCATCCAGAGCCAGGCCCAGACCGGCGCCCTGGGGGGCGTCGCCAGGGTCACCTCGCTGAAGACCGTGACCACCGCCGGGCAGTCGGCCCTGGCAGAGGCGATTCACGTGGTTCGACACCCGGTGGGCGCCAGATCGCCGCTCCTGGAAGCGCTGGTGGCTGGCCGGGACGAGGGGATCCTCCACGAGCCGGAGGCGACCCGGGAGGCCTATGGCAAGGCCACGTCCGGCGACAAGCTGACCATCGAACCGGTCTTCTACAAGGTGGTGAGCCGCCCTCCCACCGACCGGTCGACCGAGGCCTACCAGATCGACGTGTCCGCCCGGGTCCGGCACACGGCCCGGTCGTCCCAGGCGCCGGCGTTCACCCGCCAGGTCAGGCAACGGCTCACCGGCCGGCTCACGCGGGTCATGGCGACCATGGGGCCGAAGGAGGGACAGGTCGTCTACTCCTCGCTCTACATCCATCCCGACCCGGTGGTGGAGGTGGTCGAGCCATGACGGCCCTCGCGCGGACCCGTGGCGACCGCGGGCTCACCCTTCCCGAGATCCTGGTCTCCGCCGCGATCCTCACCGTGCTGATCGGCGCGGCCATCATGGTCTACAACCTGAGCCACCGCTACAGGGGCGTCACGACCTCGGCGCGGAGTCTCCAGACGGCTACCATGATAGAAGAAGTCATCTCCACGGACCTGCGGCGGGTGGTGCAGGCCGGACCGTCACCGGTCCGGTTCTGGCCCGACCGACCGTCCAGGCTGGCGTTCCTGGCGTGCGACACCGACGCCTCCAAGGGAAAAGAGCTCAAGATCCGGGCCGTCCGCTACTCCCTGGACAAGGCGCCGGGGATGCTGCAGCGCGAGTGGGACGGCCAGGCCAGGTCCGTGGGGCTCTCCCCGCTCACCTCGATCTCGTTCCTGCCGTTCGCGGGCCCCACGGGGCCGATGGTCAGGGTGACCCTGGACGTGGGCCGGGACCCCGACGAGCCGGCGGGCGAGCCGATCGCCTACAGCTTCTTGACCCCGATCGCCTCGCCGCGGCAGCGGGAGCCGATTCCCATGAAGCTGGTCACCGGCTTCGTCGACAAGGAGGACGGGCCGGCGACGCAACGGCTCCCCGATCCCGGAGCATCGGCCCGGGCGGCAGCCGGGGGCGGTCAGCCGCCGCCGGCCGCGACCGGCGGGAGCCAGGGATCGCCCCCTCCGGAAGCCTCTGCCCCGCCGCCACGGAAGGGCTTCTGACCGCGATCCGCCCCGGCATCGAAACGACGTATTGCTCCTGCCGGCCACGTCGCTGTCTTGCGGCCCTGGGCGGCTCTCGTCGTTCCCTTTGAACCGTCGCTGGCATGGGTGTATGATGGGCCGGTCCCTTCCACCCACATCCGTTCCCAAGATCAGGAGGCTCTAGATGATCGACGAGCTCGAAGCCATGCTCCGTCCACCGGTCCTGGAGATGGCCCCGTACCCACCCAAGTCGATCGTGCTCGCCAACGGCCAGACCATGGTCGTTCGCCAGGCGTCGATCGACGAGGTCGACGCCATGCTGAGGATCATCCAGCCGGTCACGTGGTTGAACCGTGACTTCTACGACATCGTCTCCGCGCGCTTGTTCGCCGAGCTCCTCGGCTGGAAGAAGTACCGCGTCCGCAACGAGTACTGCCTCGTGGGGACGGTGAACGGCGAGCTGGCCGGCATCGTCAACGGTCGCATGTTCGACGAGCAGCACGGCGTGAGCTATCACACCCTGGCCCTGAAGCGCGGGGTCCGCGTGGGCGCCCACCTGTTCGCGGCCAAGATGGAGCACCACATCGAGTACCTGAAGCAAGACGAGGTCTGGATCGTGGCGGAGAGCCCGATCGGCCACCGCCGGTGGATGATCGAGTACCCGCTCCAGACCAAGTTCGAGGTGCAGCACGAGCTGGGCGGAGCGCCGTCATGGGTTCTGACACGGGACACCTACTTCAAGGCGAAGCCGCGCCTGGTGACCGGCACGAGACCGGTGCCTCCGGAGCTGCTGGCCACCTCGTACCCGATCAGAGAACCGGACCTGCAGACCATGCTCGTCCAGATCGAGGACACCCTGGAGGCGAGAATATGAGAGACGTCGCCATCGTCGGAGTGGGATCGACCCAGTTCGGAAGGGCCCAGTGGAGCCTCCTGAAGATGATGTGCGAGGCTTCTCACGAGGCGATCCAGGACGCCAGCCTCGGCGACCGGAAGATCGACGCGGTCTTCGTCGCCAACATGGGCTCGGCGCGGAACAACCGCATGGCCGGCCTGGCCAGCGCCCTGGTCGACAGGATGAACCTCTACCCCGCCGCTGCGGAGACCATCGAGAACGGCCCCGCCTCCGGCGCGTCGGCGTTCAAGATGGGGTTCCTCGGCGTCGCCTCCGGGTTCTACGACGTCGTCCTGGTGTGCGGCGGCGAGCGGATGCGCGAGGTGAACAACCTGGAGGCCACGGAGTTCGTCTCCTTTCTGAGCCACCGGTATGCGGAGTACGTGTACGGCGTCACCCTGCCCGGCCTGGCGGCGCTGTTCGCCCGGATGTACATGGAGCGCTACGGCGTCACCAACGAGCACCTGGCCATGGTGGCGATCAAGAACCACGCCAACGGGCTGTTGAACCGCAAGGCCCACATCCGCGACTCGATCACGATGGAGGGCATCCTCACCGGTCCCGACGCCATCAACAACAACCCGTGGGTCTCGGAGCCGCTCCGGTTCTACGACTGCTGTCCGGTCTCCGACGGCTCCTCCGCCCTGATCCTGGCGCCGGCCAACCTGGCCAAGGAGCTCTGCAGAAAGCCGGTCCGGGTCGCCGGCATCGGCCAGGGCACCGACACTCACGCGGTCCACGAGCGCCCCGACCCGACGGAGCTGACCGCCGTGCGGATCGCCTCCCAGAAGGCGTTCCACATGGCGGGCCTGACCCCGCAGGACATCGGCGTGGCGGAGCTGCATGACGCGTTCACGATCCTGGAGATCGCCGAGAGCGAGGAGGCCGGGTTCTTCCCCAAGGGCGAGGGCCACAAGGCGCTCGAGCGGGGCGAGACCCAGATCAACGGCCGTCTTCCGATCAACCCGTCCGGTGGCTTGAAGGCCCGGGGGCACCCGGTGGGCAACACCGGGGTCTCGCAGCTGGTGGAGCTGTCGCTGCAGCTCCGCGGCGACGCCGGCAAGTACCAGGTCCCGAGCAGGCCGAAGCACGGGTTCACGGTCAACTTCGGCGGGTTCGGCAACAACGTGATCGCCACTGTGCTCTCGGAAGGGGTGTGACATGGCCAGGAACATCGAAGCCGCCAAGTGCGTACAGTGCGGTAAGCTGCACTACCCGACGCATTTCTACTGCCCCTCCTGCAAGGGCACCAAGTTCCAGGGCGTCGCGATCGAGGGCGAGGGGACCCTGGTGACCTGGACCAGGTCCCACGTGCTCCCGCTGGACTACTCGACGATGTACATCACGCTGGGGATCGTCCAGATGGACATGGGCGTCAAGGTCATGGGTCAGCTGGACGTCGGCACACCCCAGACCGGGATGCGCCTGCGCTCCAGGATCGGCAAGGTGCGAGAGATCCAGGGGAGCGACATCAAGGGGCTCGTGTTCACGGCGATCTGACCCGAGGGACGGCTAGACCATGACGGCCTCGAGATACGAGAGGCCGGCCACGGTGGCTCAGGCTGCGGCGCTTCTCTCGGAAGCGCCCGGCCGGGCCACGGTACTGGCCGGCGGCACCGATCTGTCGATCAGGCTTCGCACCGGTCTGTTCAAGCCGGAGCTGCTCGTCGACATCAAGCACATCCCCAGCCTGAGCGAGATCCGCTGGACCTCGTCGGGCGACCTGGTCATCGGGGCGGCGGTCACGATGCGACGGCTGTACTCGGACCAGAAAGTGTGCGCGGCGTTCCCGGCGCTGACGCAGGGGGCCCGGTCCGTGGGGTCGCTCCAGATCCAGGAGCGGGCCACGGTGGGCGGCAACGTCTGCAACGCGTCGCCCTGCATGGACTCGGCGCCTCCGTTGATCGTGATGGACGCCCGGCTCGTCGCCGTCGGCGTCAAGGGCGAGCGGGAGATCCCGATCCGGGAGTTCTTCAAGCATGTGAAGAAGACCGTTCTCGCCGAGAACGAGGTGGTGACCGCGATCATCGTGCCTGCCGCCGCGGCGGGTCTTCTCACCGCGTTCGACAAGCTCAAGCGGGTCCGGGGGCACGACCTGGCCCTGGTGAACGCAGCCGCCGCCTACGACCCCGGGGCCCGGACCCTGGTCGGGGCCGTGGGCAGCTGCGGCGTCACTCCGGTCATGACCCGGGTGCTGACCGGAGTGGACGCCTCCGCGGCCGAAGAGGTCGGCCCCGAACTCGCCCGCGCCGCTCTGGAGAAGATCTGTCCGATCGACGACGTCCGCGCCTCGGCCGAGTACCGGCGCGACATGACCGCCCTGCTCTGCCGCCGCCTGGTGGCGAAGCTCCTGTCGGGCACCGCGGGGAGGTAGAGGTGAAGACCTATCCGATCACGCTCTCGATCAACGGCGAGAAGACCTACCTGGAAGTGCCACCGGACCGCACTCTGCTCGCGGCCCTGAAGGGCGACCTCCACCGGCACTCCGTGAAGGAGGGCTGCGGCATCGGCGAGTGCGGCGCCTGCACCGTCATCATGAACGGTGCGCCGGTGAACGCCTGCCTGGTGCTGGCGGTGGAGGGCGACGGCGCCACGATCGAGACCGCCGAGGGCGCCACCTGCCCCGACGGCCTGTCGGACCTGCAGCAGGCGTTCATCGACTTCGGAGCGATCCAGTGCGGGTTCTGCACGCCCGGGATGCTGAACTCGGCCCGGGCGCTCTTGAGACGCAACCCCACCCCGACGCGGGAGGAGATCGTCGAGGCGCTGTCCGGGAACTACTGCCGGTGCACCGGCTATCAGCCGTTCATCGAGGCGGTGGAGGCGGTCGTCGAGGGCCGCTCCCGGGGTGGCTACGAGGCCACGCCCCAGCCTTCCGCTCCGTACGTCGGCGGCTCCACCAAGCGGATCGACGGCGCCGCCAAGGTGACCGGCGCGGCGCACTACGTCCACGACATGTCCCTGCCCGGGATGCGCCACGCCCGGATCAAGGTGTCGCCCCACCCCTCCGCCAGGATCGTGAAGATCGACACCTCCAGGGCCCAGGCCATGCCCGGGGTCAAGGCGGTGCTCACCGGCGAGAGCATGGATCGGAAGCTGGGCCTCTACATGCAGGACAAGGACATCCTGGCCCGGGGCCGGGTGCGGCACCACGGCGAGGCCGTCGCGGCCGTGGCGGCCGAGACGGTGGAGCAGGCCGCCGCGGCCTGCCAGGCGATCGACGTGGAGTACGAGCTGATGGAACCGGTGCTCGACGTGCACGCCGCCCTGGCCGAGGGGGCCCCGTGCGTCCATCCGGACCTGTCGAGCTACTCGTGGATGAAGGGAGTGTTCTGGCCCGAGCCCGGCACGAACGTGGCCCACAACCAGAAGATCAGAAAGGGCGACGTGCAGAAGGGGTTCGAGGAGGCGGACCGGATCTTCGAGTTCCACTTCACCAACCCGCCGGTGCAGCACGTTCCGCTGGAGACCCACACGGCCATCGTGACGGCCAGGCCCGACGGCGAGGTCGACATCATCACGAGCGCCCAGTCCCCGTTCACGGTGCAATACCTCTTCTGCCACACGTTCCACCTGCCGGCCAACAAGGTCCGGGTCCGGGTTCCCTACGTGGGAGGCGGGTTCGGCGGCAAGGCGGGGATCCACCTGGAGCCGCTGATCTACTGCCTGTCCAGGGCCTCTGGCGGACGGCCCGTGAAGCTGGTGGCCACCCGGGAGGAGGAGTTCAACACCCTGCCCTCCCGCCAGGGCCTCGACAGCCACTTCAAGACCGGCGTGACGGGCGACGGCCGGATCTTGGCGCTGGAGATCCAGTACCTGTGGGACGCCGGCGCCTACGCCGATTACGGCGTCAATGTGGGGCGCGCCGCCGCCTACTCCGGGGCCGGCCCGTACCACGTGCCGAACTGCCGGATCGACTCCAGGGTCGTCTACACGAACAAGCCGTACGGGACCGCGTATCGCGGGTTCGGTCACCTCGAGGCCCACTGGGGAATCGAGCGCAACATCGAGCTGGTCGCCAGGGCGATCGGGATGGACCCGTACGAGTTCCGCAAGAAGAACCTCCTGGAGGTGGGCGACACCACCATCACCGGAGAGCTGTTCACGGAGGGCCACGGCCGACCCCGGGAATGCCTGAGGCTCGTGGCCGAGGCGATCGGTTGGGACCCGGCCGGGCGAGCCTCCGCGGTGACCAGGCCGGGCGCCGGCAAGGTCCGCGGCAAGGGGTTGGCCATGCTCCAGAAAGCTCCGGCCATGCCGGTCTTCACCTCCTGCTCATGCGTCATCAAGTTCTCCGGCGACGGATCGGCCGCAGTGCTGATCAGCGGGGTCGACTACGGCCAGGGGACGTACACGACGCTCTCCCAGATCGCCGCGGACGAGCTCAAGATCCCGGTGGACCGGGTGCGGGTCCCCTGGGACTCCGACACGGACTACACGCCCTACGACTGGCAGACCGTGGCGAGCCGGTTCGCCGTGATGGGGGGGAACGCGGTGATCCAGGCGGCCCGGGACTGCCTCGGCCAGATCAAGAACACCGCCTCCCAGGTGCTCCACGCGCCGGCGGAGAAGCTGGTCTGCCAGGACGGCAAGGTGTGGGTCGCCGGCCGGCCCGAGCCCAAGCTCGACTACAGCCAGCTCGTGCTGGGGTACAGCTTCCCCGACGGGAACTCCGTCGGCGGGCCCGTGATCGGCCACGGCCGGTACATCGCCCAGGGCTTGACGCACCTCGACCCGCAGACCGGGCAGGGGCGTCCGGCGCTCAACTGGACCTACGGCGCCCACGGGCTGGAGATCGAGGTGGACACCGACACCGGGGAGATCCGGGTGCTGAAGATGGCGTCGGCGTTCGACCCCGGGAAGGTGCTGAACGAACAGCAGTGCCGGATGCAGGTCATCGGCGGCGTGGTCCAGGGCCTGGGCTCGGCGCTGTTCGAGAAGTTCGTCTTCGCCGAGGGGCGCATGCTCAACAACTCGTTCGTGGACTACAAGATCCCCACGGCCAAGGACATCCCCTCCGAGATGCACCAGTTCTTCGTCGAGACCCCCCACCCGCAGGGGCCGTACGGCGCCCGCGGCGTGGCCGAGCACCCCATGATCTCCGTGCCGAGCGCCATCGGAAACGCCCTGGCGAACGCCACGGGGGTCGAGTTCTTCGAGCTGCCGCTGGACGCGGAGCGCGTCTACCTGGGTCTGAAGCACCACGGGGAGGAGCCAAAGCTGTGAACGCACACCTGATCGTCCGCAAGGACAGTTACCAGGATTCGGTTCTTCTGATGCGAATCTCGAGGGAGCTGAAGTCCACGAAGGGCGTCGCCGACGCCGTCGTCGCCATGGGAACGCCGGTGAACCGGGAGCTGCTGAAGTCGGCCGGGTACGCCGGCCCCGCCCTCGACGACGCCGGCCCCAACGACCTGATCATCGCGGTCCGCTCCGACGACCCCGACGCCAGGGCGATCGAGGAGGCGGTGAACGGGCTGCTCTCGGCCAGGCGGGCCAGCGCGGGGGCCGAGCTGGGGGCGCCCACCCTGGCCGCCGCGATCCACGCCCACCCCCGGACGAACGTGGTGCTGATCTCGGTGCC
>JACQZM010000211.1 GCA_016213885.1 Candidatus Rifleibacteriota bacterium
GCTGGGGGCAGGTCACGGGGTCGCCGAGCTTGCGGCACGAGGCGTTCACCAGATAGCGGCCGTCCGCCGAGATGATGCCACGGGTCGTGGAGCCGGTGGCCAGGGACCAGATCGCTCTGCCGGTGGTCGGCTCCAGCAGCAGCAGCGTCGACGGCGACCCCTTGTCACCGACGATGGTTCCCACGAGCTCGTCCCGGTGGGGGAGCATCCTGTACTCGGCCCGGTGCAGATTCAGGGGCGGCGAGGCGGGCCCCACGTCGGCCCGCCCTGGCATGAGCCGCATCGACAGCACGCGAGGCGCCTTCGCGCCCTTGACGTCGAGCTGCCAGAGCTGGTGCTGGCCGGTCCCCGGCTCGACGTTCTTGAAGAACCTGACAAAGCCGCCGTCCCTGGACCACCCGAACTGGCTGATCCCGTTGAGCTGGGTGGTGAAGAGAACCTCGTAGGTCCTCGTCGGAAGATCCACGAGCGACAGCTGCGTCAACCACCTGTTCTTCCCGTCCTCGCTCACCATGAGCGACTCGTCGAACAGCGCTCGTCGCTTGTCCGGGCTGAACCTCACGATCCCGACCCTCCGTCCGTACGAGCGCTCGTCCAGCCGGACCGTCCGGCCGTCGTACGTGACGAGCTCCAGAGACTGTCCCTTCGAACCTTTCAGCCCCGCGCAGTTCGACCAGTCCAGCGCCAGGTAGCCGGAGCCGTCGGGAAGGGCGGCCAGCGGGTGCAGATACGATGCGCCCGCTCCCTTCCGGGAGCCGGTCGCGAGATCCAGTAGCTGGGGTGTGAACCGCTCCTGGCCCAGGGCTCTGTCCTCGATGCTGACGAGCAGAGAGGCCCGGTCCGGGGTCAGACACGCCGAGAACAGCGAGTCGGGCTGGCCGACCGGCACGGACCGGACCGCCAGCGCGAACGCCGTGGCGCCGCCGTAGATCGCGATCACCAGTGACAGCAGGCCGAGCACTGCCCAGGCGTACTTTCTGACCCCCGAAAGGAGCTCTCCCCAGCAGAAGATCGCCAGAGAGGTGGTCAGGAGCACCGCCGAGGCGACGAGATGCGCGGGGGCGAACACCGCCACGAGGTCGGTCATCCCGATGACCAGCTCGAACGCCGCGGCCAGGAGGATCGCCGCGAAGAAGCCCGGCATGGTCCGGTCGAAGAGGGTCGAGGTGAACACCGACGTGCTGAAGAGGAGCACCAGCACCACCACCCCGTCGGAGAGCTGGATCTGCCCGAGCATCCTGACCGAGTGGGACCAGCTCGCGGGAGCCACCAGGATCGAGACGCACAGGAGCGTCACCGACGCCAGACCGGCGAACAGGGCGGCCGAGACGGTCTTCGCCAGCCAGATCCGCCACCGGCTGATCGGCCGCGACAGAAGGAAGACGAGGGTCCGCTCGCCCACCTCCGGCGCGATGGTGCTGGCGCCGGCCATGGCCACGTAGGCCGGGATGAAGAACATCATGGTGAGGATCACCGGCAGGTCCGGGTGTCCCGGGTCCTGTGCCAGCCAGGACTGCATCACGAGGCCGCAGAAGACGAACACCAGAAGCCCCAGACGGTTCTCGCGCCACTCTTTCCACACAACCGCGGACATGGTCTTCTTCCTTTCCGGTCACCGAGGATCAAGGTTACGCACAGTCGCCGAAATTCACCACAGGGCCAGGGTCACCAGGATCCCCCGTTTGAAGTCGCGCACGAGGGAGAGAAATGAGGAGGGGATCCGGATTGAAGTCGCGCTCGGGGGCGCGACTCGGACCCGGCGAGGCGCCGGGTCATGAAGTCGGATCAGGGCAGAGCCTCGTCGCCGGCGGTCCGGGCGATGAAGATCTCCTCGAGGGTCAGGCCCAGCACCTCCACCTGTCGGGCCCCGAGGCGCCTGAGCTCGCCGGCGGCCAGGTCCGCCAGACCCTGGGCCACCAGGGTGACCTCCCGTCCCAGGGCGCGGACGCCCAGGGCGGGCGCCTGGAGGGTCAGGCCGTCCACCTCACGGTCGAACAGCGCCCGGATCTTGCAGAAGCTCTCCTTCACCTCATCCAGGGTCCCCTCCACGATGAGCCGGCCCTCGTGGATGATCCCGACGCGATCGGCCACTCGTTCGACCTCGTCGATGAGGTGAGACGAGAACAGCACGGTGCGGCCCTCCGCAGCCACCAGATCGATGGTCTGCTCCAGGAACTGCCGGCGCACCACCGGGTCCAGACCGCTGGTCGGCTCGTCCAGAACCAGCAGGCGCGGCCTGTGGCCCAGGGCGGTGGCCAGGGCCAGCTTGGCCAGAGTGCCCCGGGACAGGGTGTGGACCAGGCTCCCCCCCTTGAGGCCGAGCCGGGTCGTCAGGTCGTTCACCAGGGTCCAGTCCCACCTCCGGTAGAACGAGGCCGTGAACCGGAGCACCTCGTCGATGGTCATCCAGCCGTAGAACGGCCGGTCGTCGGAGACGAACCCCACCTCCTCGGCCAGCGTGGCGGCCGCTCGCCAGGGATCCCTGCCCAGGACCTGCACCCGGCCGCAGTCCGGCCTGATCAGGCCCAGCAGGATCCGGGCGGTCGTGGTCTTGCCGCTTGCGTTCCTTCCGAGAAAGGCGTAGACGCTGCCCTCCGGAACCTCCAGGTTCAGCCCGGTCAGCACCGACCTGGAGCCGAACGACCTCCTGACGTCTTTCATCGAGACGGCGCTGGACACGTTGTCCTACTTTCGTCGATACGTTCCACCAGCTCCCGGGCCGTGATCCCCAGGGCGTGGGCTTGCCGGATCACCTGGTCGATCAGAGCGCTCAGGCCCCGCTCGAGGGCGTCCTTCCTGCGGGGGGCCAGGCCCGTGGCCACGGCGACAGCTCCTGAAGCCGTCTCCAGGATCCAGCCCGCGTCGATCAGATCGGCATAGGCCCGCTCCACCGCAGCGGGGTGGCACGGCAGCCCGACCGCGAGCTCCAGCGGAGCCGGCAGCAGGACGCCCTCTTCCAGGGCCCCCGTGAGGATCCTCTGCTTGATGCCGGTCCGGATCTGTGCCCAGATCGGTTCGATGCTGTCTCGATGGATCGAGAGGATCATCATCCGGCTCCCGTTCGTGTGTTGGTGTTCTAGTGTGCTAGTGTCCTAATACCATAGTACACTTCGGCACGCGGGCGCGTCAAGTGAACGGTCGGTCTTTTTTTGTGGCGGGGACGGGGGAATCGGAGCCTGGCCCGTGACCGTGCGAGGCTCCGGCTGGGCTCCTGCTGCGCCGTGAGCGAGGAAGCTACGCCGCGGGTGGGGGTGCGTCCTCGGCGGTGAGGACGCAGAACAGCTCCTCCAGGGTCAGACCGCTCGACTCGACCCTCACGGCGCCGCGGGACCGGAGCTTCTCCTCGACGGTGGTCGCCGGGCTTTCGACCACCAGGGACAGCTCGTTGCCGAGCCGCTCCACCCCACGGCCGAGCCGGTCGAGCTCCGGAGGAGGGGAGGCCTCGAAGGTGGCCCGGAGGCGGACGTGGCGGCGCTTGACCGATTCGAGGTCGCCGGCCACCAGCATCCGTCCCTGGTGGACGATCCCCACCGAGTCGGCGACCTTCTCGACCTCGGCGATCCCGTGGGTCACGATGAAGATGGTCCGCCGCTCTTCCACGATGAGCTCGATCGTCTCCATCAGGAACTGCCGCCTGACCACCGGGTCCAGCCCGGCCATGGGTTCGTCCATCAGCAGCAGCTCCGGGTGATGGCCCAGCGCCAGCACCAGCGAGAGCTTGCCCTTGTGGCCCCTGGAGAGCTCGCTCACCCTCGTCTTGCAGGGAACCCCGAGCTTCTCGAGGAGCCCGGCAACGTACCCGGCGTCCCAGCAGCGATGGAAGCTCGACGCGAAGTCGACGAGGTCGCTCACCGACATCCACGGATAGAACTCCAGGTCCTCGGCGACGAAGCCGACCCTGGCGTTGATCCCGGCCGGGTCGCGGCCAGGGTCGAGGCCGAGCACCCGGGCGCTCCCGGCGTCGGACCGGACCAGGCCGACGAGGATCCGGACGAGGGTCGTCTTCCCGGTGCCGTTTCGCCCCAGCAGGGCGAACACCCGCCCTCGCTCCACGGTCAGATCGAACCGGTCCAGCACCGGCGGTCCGCCGAAGCTCTTCCGGAGTCCCCGGACCTCGATGGCGGCCGGATCCGGACAGGTGTCGGCGGTCGGAACCGATGGATCCGTGGCCTGCGGGTCGGGACTGTTCACGCTCTCTCGCCCTCCGGTGCGCCGGCGGACGGGGTCTTCCGGCGCTCACCGATCCGTTCGTCCAGCAGCTCTCTAACGTCCGCCTCCTTCAGCCCCAGCTGCTGGGCCGTGACGAGCAGCTCGTCGATCAGGACGCTCACCTTGCGGACCCTCTCCTGGCGGCTCACCCTGGGCTGGGCCTGGCTGACGAACGTGCCCTGACCCTTCTTCGTGTAGAGGACACCCTCCAGCTCCAGCTCCCGGTAGACCTAGGCCACCGTGTTCGGGTTGATGCGCAGATGCAGCGCCAGGTCCCGGACGGAGGGGACCCTGGATTCCGCGGGGAGGACCCCCGAGGAGATGGACCGCTTGATCTGGTCTTTGAGCTGCTGGTAGACCGGAACAGCGGAGCTTGGACTGATCTCGAAGAACACGGTGTACTAATCCTCTAGTACACACTACGACCCCGGGCAGGTGATGTCAATCCGATCAGGCACCTCGCCGGATCCTCTCCTGGTTCATCCAGCGCCTCCCGTGCATCCCGATCCGGGCCGAGCCCTGATCTGGAGCCAGAGCGTGGCAGCGCCTGCGGGGCTGCCTGCGCTGCGTCGGGCCGCAGCCTCCCCGGGGAGCTGGTGAACCGGAGCCGCTCACCGTGCTACGCTGGCCGGGTCCGGGGCGGACCCCCGGTCACGCCTCGACGAGGGCCCGAGCGATGGACATCGACCGCGAGCTGCTGACGAGCCTCTCGACGCGCTACCGGATGGAGGGGATCATCGGGAGCGGCGCCATGGGGATCGTCATGCGGGCGATCGACCAGACGCTGGAGCGACCGGTGGCGATCAAGGTCATGGATCCGCGGGGCGTCTCGTCGGAGCACAACGCCCGGTTCGTCCGGGAGGCGCAGGTTCTGGCCAGCCTCTCCCACCACAGGGTCCTCCGGGTCTTCGACTTCGGAACCGTGGGCTCCTTCGCCTACCTGGTCATGGAGCTATTGTCCGGGGTCAGTCTTGCGGCCAGGCTGGAGCAGGGGGCGCTGGACGACAAGGAGACGCTGAGCGTTCTGAAGGCGTCGCTGGAGGGGCTCGCGTACGTCCACGCCCGCGGCGTGCTGCACCGCGACCTGAAGCCGTCGAACATCTGGCTTCGCGACCAGAAGGACGTGGTGCTCATCGATTTCGGCCTCGCCCGCCAGGTGGTGGTCGACGGAGAGACGGTCCTGACCGCCACCGGCGCGGTCATCGGAACCCCCTCGTACCTGCCTCCGGAGTGCCTGAGGGGGGAGGCGGCCAGCGCGCGGGGCGACCTGTTCAGCCTGAGCATGTCGGCGCTCAGGGTCTGGACCGGCGTCGATGTGCACAGCCTCGACCCGGGCAGCAGGGGAGCCTCGATCCCGCAGGTCCTCTCGAGCCTGGCCACCGGCTCCTACCACGGTACGGCGGAGCGGTTGATCGGAGGCCGCGGGAACCTCGGACGGGTGATCCTCAGGGGGCTCCGGCACGACCCGGGGGAGCGGTACGCCACAGCCGACGCCATGCTGGCCGCGCTGGACCCGA
Source organism: Candidatus Rifleibacteriota bacterium (assembly GCA_016213885.1). Classification (GTDB taxonomy): domain Bacteria; phylum Muiribacteriota; class UBA6191; order JACPRK01; family JACQZM01; genus JACQZM01. Next base: position 5,727 of record JACQZM010000211.1, read on the forward strand.
CCTCCGGCGCGGCCCAGCGCCTCTCGGTGCGGAGCCGGGCGCGGCCCGCCACGGTCTCGCTGGCTTCGGCGCCGAGCGCCGGCCCGGGAGCATCGGCGGCGCTCCCGCCCGCCAGGAAGAGACTCGCGGCGATGGTGATCGGTTTGATCGTCTTGATCGCCGCGACGGGGGGCGTGGTGTCGGTGACGAGGGCGCCCCGGGCGCCGGCGCCTGCGCCGACGACAGCCTCCCATGGACGCTCGACCGCTCCGACGGCCGGTCCCGTCGCCGGGGCTGTCGACCCGGGCCGGCCGACGGCGCTCACGCCCGTGCTGGGACTCAGGGTGAGACCGCTGGAGCAGAGCTGCTACGTCTACTTCTGGTCGTCTCGACCGATCCGGGTGGAAGCCACCTGTCTGGACGAGAGGTCGAGGGTCGCGGCGGGAGCCGTGGCCGAGACCGCGCCGGCCACGACCCACCGGGTGATCGTCGGGGGGTTGAGACCCGGCACCGACTACCGTCTCGTCCTGGCCTCCGGGCAACCTGACCGGTGGGTCAGAGTATCCCCGGTCCGGTTCCGGACCCTGGCCGCCCGGACCAGGGAGGTGTTTCTGAAACCCATCGGGACCTGGGAGTCGTTGCTGGACAAGACGGACCGACAGCTGGTCCGGCCGCTGCGCCTGGTGGGGGATGAAGCCGACCTCCCGGCGATCCTGTCGGAGCTCCAGCGTCGTCAGGATGAGAGCTTCTGGTCCGAAGCGCTGCACGCCATGAGTGCCATTGCCAGCCCGGAGTCCGTCCCCACGATCCGGCGCGGGATCGAGCTGTTCGACCGGCCGGGCAAGGCCGAGGAGAAGCTGCTGGAGCAGGCGATCGGCACGCTGGAGACGATCGGGGGAGAAGGGGCCAGCGACGCTCTGGCCGACCTGTGCCGATCGGCACTGGCGAGCCGCCCGTGGAAGGCCTGGGCCATGTGGATCAGGGCCCGAGCGGCCAGGGCGCTGACCCTGGTCGACCCCGATCGTGCCGCGACGCTCTACGGCCAGCTGGTGAAGCAGAAAGAGCACCGCTCCACCGCCATCTTCGGCGCGGGCGCCCTGGCGCTCCCGTGGTTCGAGCCGGAGCTCCAGCGGGCGGCCAGGGAGCAGCTGCCCGTGACGCACAACCCGCTGCTGCACGTGGCGCTGGGCGCGGCGGTGCGGTTCGGCGGAAGAGCGAGCCTGGGGCTCGTCGAAGATTCGTTGCGGCGCGGCGGCCTCTCGGCAGA
>JACQZM010000212.1 GCA_016213885.1 Candidatus Rifleibacteriota bacterium
GCGTCGCCGGTCTTGCCCAGCGTCAGGTAGACCGTGCCGAGGTGAAGGTGGAGGTCCGAGGTCTCCGGCATCTGCTCGATCGCCTTCTTGAGAGCTTCCACGGCCTGGTCGTACTTCTTCTGCTTGTAGTAGATCCAGCCCTTGGTGTCGATGAACGCCGCGTTGTCCGGCAGCTTCACCAGCGCATCGTCCACGAGCCGCATGGCCTCGTCGAGATTGACCCCCTTCTCCGCGTACAGGTACGCCAGGTTGTTCTTGGCGAGCGCATTGTCGGGCTGGAGCCTGATCGTCTCCTTGAACTCCTTCGACGCGTTGGGAAAGTCATCCTTGTCGAAGTAGACCGTGGCCAGATGGAAGTGCACGTCGGCCACGTCGGCCTTGAGGGCGGCGGCCTTCTTGAGCGTGTCCAGCGACTGGCTCAGCAGCTTGTTCTTGTAGAGCGCCCACCCCAGGCTGTCGAGCAAGAACGGGTCGTTCGGCTTGAGCTGGTTGGCGATCTGAGCTTCCTTGAGAGCTTCCTTCAGGTTCACCCCGTTCTGGCTGTAGAGGAACGACAGGTTGTTGTGGGCCGACGCGTTGGTCGGGTCCAGCTTGATGATCCTCTTGTAGACCAGCTCCTCGAACCAGAACGGTTCGGTCAGATCCTTCTTCTGATAGTGCTCGTGGATGTCCACGTAGATCGCCGTGATGGTGCTCCAGAGCTCCTTGTTGGAGTGGGAGCTGTCGATCAGCAGACACTTCTCGAACTCCGTCGCCACCAGCTTCAAGAAGTTCGACACGTCGGTCCGGTCGTAGTAGTCCAGGTACAGCTGGCCGAGCACGAAGTGGAAGCCCGCGTCGTCCACCGCTGCCAGCGACGCCTGGTTGAAGTACGTCTCCTTGTCCTTGTCGACGGCCGACTTCCGAGAGATCACGTCGGACAGCTGCCGGGCCAGGCCTACCAGCAGCTGCGCCCACGGGAGCTTCGGCTCGTCCTTGGCGAACGCCAGGACCTCCTTCTCGAGGGCCACCATCAGCGGCTCGACCGCGGCCCGATCGTGGCGGACCAGCGCCGCCTGTCGGAGCTTCAGGTAGAGCCGGTCGAACCTCAGAAGAGGCTCCGCCAGGGCCTTCTCCTTGGTGAACGACTCGACCCAGGTCAGCAGGGTGGCGGTCCGCTCCTTGTCCGTGGGCTTGAACGCCGAGTCTCTGAGGTAGCTTTCGAAGATCTCGACGTGGGCCCCGTACGAATCCTTGACGCTGACCAGGTTCTTCCGGATGAACTGCTGCTGGATGTCGTCGTTGGAGTTCGGGCTGAACTTGATGATCTGGATCCCGAACAGCTTCGACGCGGGAGCCAGTCGTTCCACCAGCGCGGGTGCCGCCGCGGGTTCAGCACTCTTGGACGGCGCGGGCGAAGGCTCCGCTGCCGTGCCTTCCCGGACCGCTGCCGGAACGAGGGCGATGAGGCCCAGGAGGAACAGAGCCAACGAGCGGGTACGCACTGCGGATCACCTCTGGTGAGTCGGAAGAGCCCGTACGGGCGGCCCCAGATCATGGTCGAGCTCCCCGAGCTTCGGCCCGGAGCGCCGACCCGGAGGAGCACCCTTCCTCGAACCCCCTTCGGCCTGGCATGACGAGCCTGGCCGAAAAACGCGCCTTGTTTGGCGCACGACCTCCGTGGATCGAACGAGGGCGCGCCAGGTCCAGGGCCATCGACGCGTCGAGGCTGGCGGCCCGGCTCCTGGGTTGCGCGGGGCTTCGATGGTTCGACAGCCAAGCGGTGCAGGGCCGATACCGGGAACGACAGGCCTGCTGCCTCGTGCGCGCAACTCTCGCTCGGCCTCGCCACGATCGGCGTCCCACAGGAGAGGGCCTCGCCACGACCCCTGGCACTGCGACCTCGAGAGGTCTTCAGGGGCCAGAATCCGGCTCCTGATGAGGGATCGGATCGATCCGGGAGACGACCCATTCTACCATCGCTTGCGGAATCGAGGCAACGACTTTGGCGTCCCAGGATCCCCCGGAACCCGCGGAGCCCGGGTGATGATGTTCCAGGGGATCGCTGACCGGTGGGGGGAGGCATTCTCTTCGCGGTGACCTCCGGCGGAGCCAGAGGCATCGGGCCATCGGGCGGCCTCCCGGTCGTGGACCTCTACACCCAGCGAGGAGGAGTCGCGTTCTTCGACACATGGCTCCACCAGGAGCCGTTCGCTGCTGAGTGGACCGTAGCACGGCAACCTCCCCTCCGCAGGGCGGATTCGCACTCCATGATCTGATCGGAGGTCGGCTTCCGCCGTGGACCGACGTACGAGCGATCCCAAGCGGATGGTGACGTTGACCGCCCCCCCAAGAGCCGATAGAATGAGCTCGTGGACACGGCCAAGTTCAGCGACCGCGGGTACCGACGCCTCTTCTCCCACCCCAGAATGGTGGAGGACCTTCTGAGGGCTTTCGTCTCGCCGGATCTGGCCCGGGAGTTCGACTTCTCCGCCCTCAAGAAGAGAAGCGTGTCGTACGTGACCAAGGAGTTCCGGGATCGGGAGTCTGATCTGATCTGGGAGGTGCGCCTGCGGGGTCGACTCGCCTTCGTCTACATCCTGATCGAGTTCGAGTCCACCGTGAACCGGTTCATGGCACTGAGGGTGCTCACCTACCTGCTGTTGTTCTATCAGGACCTGGTCGAGGAGAGCGAGCGCAGGCTGAAGGTGTTGCCCGCGGTGTTTCCGGTGGTCGTGTACAACGGCGAGGAGAAGTGGGATGCGCCCCTGTGTCTGGAGAAGCTGATCGACATCCCGTTCCCGTCGCTCGATCGGTACATCCCGCGGTTCAAGTACTACAAGATCGCGGAGAACGAGTTCTCCCGCGAGGGCCTCGAAGCGATGGAGGGTCTGGCGGCGCAGATGTTCCGGCTGGACACCGGAACGGTGGGGGAGCTACCGGAGATCGTGCGGGGAGTGATCCGGATCCTCGAGAGGGAGGCTCCTGAGGAGCTGAGGCGAGACTTCCGGCGGTGGTTGTGTCGGTTGCTACGGAAGAGGGGGCTCGACGTGGATCTGATGGGCGTCGGTGAATCGGAGGTGTATCCGATGTTGTTGGCGAGGCTGGAGAAGTACAGAGAGGATTTGTTGGTCCAGGGGAGACGGGAGGGCAAGGCGGAGGGCAAGAAGGAGGGCAAGAAGGAGGGCAGGAAGGAGGGCGAGAAGAAGGGCCGACGGGAAGCGCTGAAGCTTCTGCTCGAGGCGAGATTCGGTGAAGGAGGACGGGGTCTCTGGGGCCAGATTGACGTCATCACCGACACTCGAAGGATCGAGAGGCTCATTCGGCGAGCCGCGGTCGAGACCGATCTTGGCTCCATGGTGAAGGCGTTGAACTCGAGGGGGAGGCCCCGCTGAACGCCTGCCCGGAGGTTTCCGGGCCTTCGAGTCCTTCGAGTCCGACCTTCGACCAAGGCGACGACGAGATGGGGCTGTCGTGCTTCAGGAAGCAGGTCGGCCCGGGTGGCTCCGGTCGCGTCCCGCAGCAGGACGGGGCGAGCGTGTGAGCCGGAGTGTCCGGGATACACGCCGTCATTGTCACTTTGATGTGACAATCGGAGGACGGTGCGGTATCCTGCCGGTCGCGACGGGCGACCGGTACCTCCGCAGGGATGATCCAGACCCTCGGCGCGGGCCTTCGGGCCGCGTTCGTTGGCAGACCTCGCCCTCGGCTCTTGCTCAGCGGAAAGGGGTGCGATCGTTGACTCTTCGCCCACGGTTCTCCGAACGCTCGATCTCCTGCTGGTCGCTGGCCGCTGCGTTGCTGCTCCTCGCCCGGGCAACTACTCTGGAAGCTGCCTCGACGCAGCTTTCGAAGACCGGGCAACAGGCTGCCTCGAAGCCCGCCAAGAAAGCTGACGGCGAGAAGAAGAGCTCCTTCTTCGAGCAGCCCGACCTCGTCCTGTTCCGCTTGTCGGAACAGAAGTGGGATCGCAAGCTCCACGACTCTTTCAAACTCCCCCGGTGGGTCGAGCTCAGCCTCACGAATCGCGATCGGATGGAGACGGTGTCGCATCCATGGCGCAAGGGCCAGAGCCCGAAGACCGACGCCCAGATCTCCAAGCGGATCCGGATGCGAGTGGGGTTCAACAGCGGTCCGTTCTGGGTGCTCGCGGAGGGGCAGGACAGCCGACTCCTGTTCCACGACGCGGGAGAGTTCGAGGGCACCACGGTCGAGGACCACCTCGATCTCCTGCAGCTGTTCGTCTCGGGCAAGTTCCTGAACACCTTCGGATCCAAGCTGCGAACCGACGTCCACCTCGGTCGGTTCACGTTCGAGTTCGGTTCCACCCGGTTGGTCGGTCGGAACGTCCTGCCCAACACGACCCATGCGTTCGAAGGGGTGCACGTCAACGTCGGCAAGGAGAAGCGGTGGCGCGTGCGGACGTTCTGTACCCGCCCGGTCGAGAAGTTCGTCGACGCGCACGACCGCAGCTACGCCGAGAGGACCTTCTGGGGGGCGGTGTACGAGTCCAGCTACGATCCCTGGCTTCAGACCGATCTGTACTACCTGGGGTTCGACGACCATCGTGGTCCCTCCCTGTCCGCGAAGTCCAAGTTCTCGACCTTCGGCGGCAGGGTCCGCAAGGACGTTCCAAGGGGGCCGGCGCTCAAGAAACTGACCGGCCGAGGCACGGTCGACTACGATTTCGAGGTCGTCTGGCAGGATGGGTGGAAGGGGCCCAAGGACTTCCGGGCCCAGATGGCCCACGCGGAGGTGGGGTACACCTGGAACATCCACCTCCATCCGCGGCTGTCGGTCTACTACGACCACGCCAGCGGCACGAAAGACCCGAACGGCCCGGTGAACCAGACGTTCGACAAGCTGTACGGTCTCAAGGACATCGACCTGGGCGCCACCGGAATCTACGGACCGTTCAACCGTGCGAATCTCGCCTCGCCCTCGGTCAGGGTCGAGTGCAACCCGCGGACCAACGTCAGGGTGTACGCGCGCCATGCCTGGCGCCACCTGGACGAGGCCAAAGACAGCTTCTCGAGCTCGAACCTGTCCGGCTTCACGGCGATTCGAGACGCCACGGGACGGGCCGGCACCAATCTGGGGCGTGACGTGGAGCTGGCCGCCATCTGGAACATCTCCGCGAACTTCCTTGTGGAAGGCCGGTACGGCCATTGGTGGAAGGGGTCGTACTTCGATCGCCTGCCGAAGACCTCCGGGCTGCCGGCTGGTGGCAACCTCGACACGGACTTCTTCAGCGCAAGCACGCAGGTGAGGTTCTGACCGACCGATCGTGTCGGTCCGCGACCCTGGATGAACGAGGAGAAGAGCATGAGATCGTCGGCTCGATCGTGGGAAGCGTCATCACGTGTTGCAGCGAGGCCGCATCGAGATCGCTCGTACGGCCTCTGTCGCGCCCTCGTGGCGCTGCTCGTCGGTTTCACCGGGCTCGGCGGCCCGGTCTCGGGGGAGCCGAAGCCAGCCAGGCCGGAGGTCATCCTGGCGACGACGACGAGCACTCAGGACTCCGGCCTCCTCGACGTGCTGCTGCCGGCGTTTGGCGAGCAGACCGGTTACACGGTGAAGCCGATCGCCGTCGGCTCCGGTCAGGCGATGGCCCTGGGCGAGAGGGGCGAGGCCGATGTGCTGCTCGTCCACGCCCCGGACTCGGAGAGGAAGTTCATGAAGTCGGGGCACGGTACCGTGCGCAAGCTGGTGATGCACAACGACTTCATCCTCGTCGGCCCCCCGGCCGATCCGGTGAAGGCGAAGAGGGCAGCATCGGCTCTCGGCGCCCTCAAAAAGGTGGCGGGGAGCAACGCGCTCTTCCTCAGCCGGGGCGACAAGTCGGGGACCCACCAGCTCGAGCAGAAGCTGTGGAAGCAGGCGGGCCTCGAGACGAAGGGTCGACCCTGGTACCAGGAGTCCGGCCAAGGGATGGGGGCGACTCTCGCCATCGCCTCCGAGAAGAACGCGTACACGATCACCGATCGGGCCACGTACCTGGCACTCAAGAAGAACCTGGCGCTTGATGTTCTGGTGCAGGGCGACAAGGCGCTGATGAACATCTATCACGTGATCCAGGTGGACCCGAAGAAGTCGGCCAGGATCAACAGCCAAGGTGCCGGCGCGTTCGTCGATTTCATGGTGGCCCCTGCGACGCAGCAGCGGATCAAGACGTTCGGAGTGGAGAAGTACGGTCAGCCGCTCTTCGTCCCCGATGCCGGCGAGGCCGAGGCGGACCTGGGAAGGTAGGGTCGTGGCCTGCCAGCAGTGCATCGCCGCTCATCCGACGATCCTGCCGATGGAGGACCGCATGCGATTCCGCTTGTTTCGCTCGCACGCAACGCGTTTTGTGCTGGCATTCGGCTGGGTGCTGACGGCGGCGGCGCCGGCTGATGCAGGGCAGAACAAGGACCTGTGCCTCATCACCGGGTGCGGGCACCGCGCGGGCTGCACGGTCGAAGCCGAGCATCACCCCAGCGCCGGCGACATCGTCCTGGAACAGGAGGGCCTCCGGTACGCCGATTTCGACGACCCGATGGCGTTCGCGAGGAAGGTCATGGAGGTTGCCGGCGAGAAGCCGGTCCTGAGCCTGAAGGTGAGGCGCGGGTCGTTGGAGGTCGCCGCGAAGCACGGCGCGGACGACGGCGTGGAGTTCAAGACCGTCTCGCCGACCGCCAGACGGGTGCCGCTCGCCGACGCACAAGCGGACGTCCAGGAGCTGTTCGAGGCGCTCGAGAGGGTCTACATAGACAGCCACAGGACGCGCGAGCCCTGGTACCCGAAGGCCAGGAGCGGAGCGCTCACCTCCCTGCACCACGTCGCAAGGGAGGGCCGGGTCCTGCTCGTGGATCTCTACGCGGTGCTCGCGCGCTTTCTATCCCGGTTCGACGACGGCCACCTCGACGTGGTCTCGCGCGCGCTCACCAGCGAGCTCGACACCGAACTGTACGTGGAAGGCCGGCTCGGCTTGCCTCTGCGCCTCGAGCGGTACGGGGGGCGCTACTACATCTCGCAGCCAGGGCAGGGTGCAGCACCGGTGGAGGTCCTCTCGATCGACGGCACCGGCGTGCCCGTGCTCATCGACAGGCTGGCCGGCTGTGTCTCCGGTGACACGAAGGCCTCCCGCGAGGACCTCGCCCTCCGCAACTTCTCCGCTCTGCACTACCTGCACGTGGCCAGGGACACTGCCGCTGTCCGGCAGGGAAGGGGGTTCGATCTCGTGGTCGGGGACCGGGCAGGCTCCACCAGGCACCTCTCGATCCCGGCCGGCCTCCCGCTGCAGCTCGAGCAGGATCCGACGACGGTCGGAGACGCCAGGTCCACCGGGGGCGTGGATGTACTCACGCTGAACACCTTCGACTCCAGCAAGTAGTTCACGCAGCTCGTCGACGGCTTCTGCCAGGCCAGACCGTTCACGATCTACGAGAAGGTGCGCAAGCGCGTGAGGGTCCCGCCGGCGGGAAAGCCCTCGGACGGAAGGCCGGCCGAAGACACGCGTCCGTTCTGCCGCCGGTTCTCGAGCCGGATCGAGGAGACCCGGATCGGCCGCGACGACCACTACCAGCCCAGAGCCGGCGCCTTCTCCGGGAAGGTGCTGCTGCTCATCGGCCCGCGCAACTACTCGACGTCCGTGGACTCGGTCATCACACTCAAGAACCGCGGCAACGTGACCACGATCGGGTCGGCGACCGGCGGCAGGGCCGTGTCGCCAGGCGACAGCGAGACCTTCAAGGGGCCTCGAACCGGCGTGCGCGTCACGGTCCCGGTGGGGTTCTTCCATCCGAAGGACTTCGAAAGGTGGGCCACGAGGCAGGGCAACATCGCTCCGGACGTCGCGATCGAGAACCGGCCGTTCTCGCGGGCCGACGCTGTGATGGAGAAGGCGCTGTCGCTGGTGAAGGCGGCCGCGAAGGAGCCTCCGCCGCGGAAGCGATGACCGGCCAGCGCCTCCGACCGGGTGATCGGGAGGGATTCGCCGGGCTCTTGCGTGTTGGACATCAGAGCTGGCTGGACGTCCGCACGCCGCGGGAACCTTCTCGCGAATTCCAGGCGTCCCTGGGTCCGGGGAGGCGTCGGGTCTTCCGGTTCAGCGGACCGCCAACGTTTCGTACAGCTTGCCGTAGGCGTCGACCATGGCGTCGGCTCCGAAGCGGTCACGGGCGTGCTCCTTGCCCCGCTCGCCCATGAGCCGTCGCTCCTCCGGGTCCCGGGCCAGCGCCACGAGATGGGCCGCCATCTCGCGCAAAGAGTCCGGGGAGACCAGGTGGGCCGCCCCCGACCGCCCCAGGGTCTCCTCGAATACCGGTACCGCCGGCGCCAGCACCGGGACTCCGAGGGCCAGCGCCTCGACCGGGGCGATGCCGAACCCCTCCATGGTCGACGCGGTGAAATACACGTCCATGGAAGCGATCCACGGCATCGGCTCCACGGTCTCGCCGACGAAACGAACCCTTCCGTTCAGGTCGTCGGCCCGGCAACGGGCCTCCAGGGCACCCCGCACCGGGCCGTCGCCGACGATCACGAAGTGGAGTCGAGGCTCCTCCCGGGCCGCCAGCGCCGCGGCCTCCAGCAGGAGCGCCTGGCGCTTGGCCGGCACCAGCCTCTCCGCGACGCCGACCAGCACGCTGCCCTCGGGCAGGCGCAGCGTCGCCCTGGTATCGGGCCGCGCCACCGAGGGCGGCAGCTCGACGCCGTTCGGTATCACCAGCACCCGGTCGGGCCCCAGGCCCAGTCGTCGCCCGTGATGGTCCGCCAGCACCCGGGTCGGCACGACCACCACTCCCCGCCGACCCAGAGCCCAGAGCTCCACCAGGCGGGTGACCCGGTTCTTCCACCGATAGAAGTTCTGCTCCACGTGGACCAGCCCCCGGACCGGGCTCGCCCGGGCGGCCAGCGATCCGAGGAACTGGGAGTAGAACAGGTGCGTCTGCACCACCTGGGGGTCGAACGCCCTCACCCACCGGACGAGCTTTCGGAGGCAGGCGGCGGCGTGCCAGAGCGCCAGCGGGTCCACGGCCACCCGGGAGCCGAGGGTGGTCACCGGGATGCCGGCGCTGGCGGCGCGCTCGGCCAGGGCTCCGGCCCGGGCGAGGCAGACGATCCGCACCTCGAACCGCCCCGGGTCGAGTCCGGTCGCGATGGTGAGGACCGCTCGCTCCAGCCCGCCCACGGTCAGTCGGTTCACGATCAGGGCGACCCGGAGCCGCGCCGGCCCGGCCGCGGCGGTGCCGGCGCCGCCGCGTGCCCGTGAAGCGTCCGTGACCACCGGCGCGGGCTACCTCGACCCGGCCCGGCGATCGCCGAGGAGCTCGAGGACCTTGGGAATCACCCGTCGGGCCGCCACCTCGCCCATCTCGATCAGCCGGGGCGCCTCGTCCACGTCGAACGAGCCCACGTCGCCCTTGATCGGCTCGATGACGACATCGGCGTCTCTGAGAGACGGCTGCTCCGCCTTCTTGATGAGGATGTCCAGCGTCCGGCTGATGATCCCGAAGACCGTGTCGGGGAACTCCTCGAAGATGACGTTCGGC
>JACQZM010000213.1 GCA_016213885.1 Candidatus Rifleibacteriota bacterium
GCCGGTGCTGAACATCGTGGCCAAGTACGACCACGTGGCGCCGGCCGAGTCGTGTCAGGCGCTCTCGGACCACGTGAAGGTCCCGGGGTCGAAGCTTGAGGTGCTCGAGGCCGGACACCTGGGGCCCGCCCTGGGAAGGGACATGAAGTTCCAGCGCACCGACGCCTACTGGAACGTGGTGGTGGACTGGCTCGAACGGTTCGGGCCGGGCCAGCGCTAGCGCCGGCGAGGCCGGGGCTTGGCTCCGGCACGCCTGGCCGGCCTGGATCGGCCCGGCCGCGCCGTGGCGGTGTCTGCAGGGGAAGGGGCCCCTGCAGACGCCGCAGGCGACCCTGCAAGGGCCAGCCGTCGCTCCAGCTCCTCGATCCGTCGCTGGAGCGACTCCACGTCGGCGGTCCTCTCCCGGCCGGCCTCCCGGGACGTTCCAAGGCTGCCCAGAGCCGACTGGAATCGCTCCTGGAGAGTGCGGGTGAACCGGTCCTGGACCGTGGAGAACATCTCCAGCGACAGTCCAAGATACCGGTCGAAGAACTGCCTCAGGGTGTCTTCCCGGTAGGTCAGCAGCTGACGCAGAAACGGCACCGGCAGCAGGTCGACCCGGTTCTTCTGGTGCTCGATGATGATCTGCAGGAGCGTCAGCCGGGTCAGGTCCTCGCCGGTCCTGGCGTCGTTCACGACGATCTCCACGCCCGCCTTGACCATGCCGGCCACGTCCTCGAGGGTGACGTAGCAGCTCCTCGCCGTGTCGTACAGACGACGGTTCCCGTACTTCTTGAGCACCACGGTGGCCGTGGACTCCTGGCCGGCTTCGTTGCGACGCACAACGAGAGTCTACGAGACGCCGCCGCTCCCGTCAACCGGAGCGGTTCGCCACGGCTCCGTCGCCGTTGAGCCGTCAGTGCACCCGGATCGACTCCGGGTCGGGGCGCTCGTGGGAGTCGGCGAGGGCTGTGCCCGGCCCTCTCGAGGCAGGGACGAGCCCGGAGAGCAGGAGCAGCTCGTCCAGCGTCTTCAGGATCCGGGCCGAAGCGCGCTGCAGGTCTTCCCGGGTGGGACGGACCGCCTCGGGAGGCTGCTCCCTGCCGGCCGCCTTGAGCCGCGCGCGGGCCTCGGCCATCATCGTGCGAGCCAGCAGCTCCGAGGCGCAATCCTTGACCCAGGCCGGCGGCTCGGCCGGCCCGGCGGGAGCACGAGGCGCCGCCGAAAGACCGATCGCGAGGATGAAGGGAAGGATGTGAACCATCGGCTGTGCCCCCACGGTTCCTATCGGCGCGGCGACGCCGACGGCTGAGCCGCCGGTGACGCGGCAGCAGCCGGGGCCCGGGACGAGGTCGGGGACGGGGACGATGCCGGCGACGCCGGGCCGCCCGGCGCCTCCTCCTCCTTGCCCTCGCTGCCGGGCTGCGCCTCGCCCTCCGGTTCCGCCTTGGCGAACGCCAGGGCGCTCCAGTGCCAGCCCCCCGTGACCTTCTCGACGATCAGGTAGATGTGGGGATGCTCGCCCTTCCAGCCGGTGGTCTTCACGAACACCTGCCGCGTCCTGTCCGAGAACGGCTCCAGCTCGGCCGCCACCACGATCGGCGCCTGGGGCCACACGGACTCCAGGTGCTTGAGCGCCCGGTCCGGGTCCTCGGGGCCGCCCTCGCTCTGGAACGGCCCGGCCCAGAACCCGATCCGGGCGATCAAGGCGGCGAGGTCGCCCTTGCTGTGCTTGGAGAACGCGTCCCGGAGCTTCGACACCAGGGCGTCCAGGTCATTGTGGATCCAGGGGTGCTTCTCCCTGTGCCAGCGGATCCGCTCCCTGGCCCGGGTCGCGATGGGCTCCGTGTCGTCGCCCCCGTCGAAGCGGGCCTTGGGGTACTCCTTCACGAGCCGCTCGTAGACCCGGATCGACTCCGAGACCTCGCCGGACTGCTCCAGCACCTGGGCGATGGCGTACAGCAGCTGCCCCATGGCGCTGTCGAAGCCGGCGACCGGCTGCGGCAGCAGCTTCTTGATCGCCTCCAGCTTGGCGAGCATGAGCCGGGCCCGGTGCGTGCCGGGACGCTCCGGGGTCGACTCCTCCATGCCGTGGACGAAGCTCACGGCCTGCTGGAAGGCGTCGGCGGCCTGACCCTTGGCGAAGAGGGTCATGAGGCCCTCCAGCTCTTTCTCGGGCGCCACCGACGGGACCGGGCTCGGCGAGGCGTCGTCGCTTTCGTCTTCCGCCCACGCCGGGGGTGTCAAGACGCTCATCACGAGCACGAGAACGCAGAGGAGTCTCTTCAAGGCCACACCTCGATCGTCCGTTCGGTCCTCGAGCCGAGAATAGCACGCCTCGACCCGGCCCGCGACGCCGCCGATCACTTCCAGTGGGTCGCGATCCACTCGTCGATCTCGGGGAGGCCGCCCTGCATGATGAGATAGCCGTTGTGGGGCTCCCGTTGGGTGATCTCGTGGGCCACCGGCTCGAGCATCATCCTGCGGACCTCGCCACGGTCGTCGGTGTGGCCGAGGACCCATGAGAGCTTCATCAGGGCGGTCTCCGGGATCATGTTCTCCAGCGGCACGATCCCCAGGTTCATCAGGTCGCGACCGGTGTCGTACACGTACATCTGGACGTAACCCCAGAGGGTCTGGACCGTCATCACGACATGGACCCCCCGGTCGACGGCCCGCTTGATCGCCGGGTAGAGCGGCTTGTTCACGTGGCCAAGGCCGGTGCCGGCGATCACGATGCCCCGGTAGCCCTTCTCCACGATGGCGTCCACCACGTCGGGCCGCATCCCGGGGTAGTAGTAGAGGATCGTGGTGCGATCGTCGTAGACCGGGTCGATCACCACCTGCCGGGTCCGGTCCCGCCTGTTGTACTCCGCCGTGAGATAGGTGAACTTCTCCCGGCCCACGATCGCCAGCGGGATGTCGCCGATGGTCCGGAACGTGCTCCGGTAGGAGCTGTGCATCTTTCTGCACCGGGTGCCCCGGTGGAGCAGCCCGTACCGATCGGACGTGGGCCCGAACATGCAGATCTGCACCTCGGCGATGTCGCAGTAGGCCGCGGACCGGACCGCGTGGATCAGGTTCAGCGCCGCGTCGCTGGAGGGTCGATCCGACGAGCGCTGGGAGCCCACGATGACGATCGGCACCGGCGAGCTCTGGACCATGAACGACAGGATCGCCGCCGTGTGCCCCATGGTGTCGGTGCCGTGGCCGACCACGATGCCGTCCACGCCCGCCGCGATCTCGTCGCCGATCGCCCGGGCCAGCACCACGTACTGCTCCACGGACATGTTCTCGGAGAAGACGCCGAACAGCTTCTTGGTCTGGAGGTTGCAGATGTCGGCCAGCTCCGGAACGGCGCCGTAGAGCTCCCCGGGGGTGAAGGCGGGGATCACGGCCCCGGTGCGGTAGTCGAGCCTCGAGGCGATGGTCCCTCCGGTGCCGAGGAGGGTCACGTTCGGCAGCGAGTCCTGTCGCGGAAACTCCTTTTCCGGGATCTTGTACACCGCCTCCTTGTACCCGACCTCCGCGATACCGTTCACCCGGTCCACGTGGATGCCCACGTTGTAGCCGTTCTTCATCTTGATGACGATGTGCAGGTCGTCGAACGTCTCGCTGCGGGGGAGGATCACCCCGGAGAACCGGCTCCCGGTGTCGTTCTCCAGGTGGACGTCGCTCCACACCCTGACTCCGAATCTGGTCAGCGTCTCGCGGGCGCGACCCCTGTAGCCCTTGAGCGGATCAGGCGTCTGACTCATGGGTGACCTCCCACCGCGGCGGTCACCGCGGCGACCACATCCTTCATGGGGACCCTGCCGCGGAGCGCCCGCACCAGCCCCCTGACGCTGGCGCGGACCAGCTTGGGCCGGTCTTCCCCACCGAGCCGGGAGCGGACGGCCTCCACGGCCGTCGGGATCGCCGCTCTCCAGTCGGCCGGCTCGGGGCCGTGGAGCTTCCGGTCCACGATCTCCCTCACCGTGAGCAGGGGCGACTCCGCCATGGGCCGGACGATCCAGTCCCACGCCTCCCCGAGCACCGGCCGCTCCTTCAGCGCCGCGAACAGCTCCAGCCACCGCTCCATCGTGATCTGGTGGACCGGGACACCGGCGCGCCTCAGCCCCTTCAGACGCTCGCCGATCAGGAAGCCGGCGAGCTTCAGGTCGGCGCCGGCCTGGGCGACCAACCGGTCCACCAGGCTCGCTCCGCCCCGGCGGATCAGGTAGTGGCTGACCCGCGCCGGCACCCCCGCCGCGGCGTAGCGGGCCTCCCGATCCCATGGCCGGGGAGCCAGGGCCACCTTCAAACCCTGGACTCGCTCCCGGGTGATCGCCGTGGGAGGGCTGTCCGTGTCCGGGTACATCCGGTCCGGGCCCGGGAGGATCCGCTCGAAGTCCGTGGTCCCGTCGGGGAACGGCTGGCGGGTCTCGTTGGGCACGCCGTCGATCGCGTCGAGGTAGCGCAGACGGATCTCGTTGACCGCCGTCTGGGTGTCCTCGTTGGGGCCCCAGACGACCACCACCCCGTCCTCGGGCTTGCACTGCAGGACGGACCGGATCTTCCGGAGCTCCTGGAGCGCCCCCCTGTAGTCGGGCCACTTCTCGCTGTGGTACAGGATCGGCGCCTGGTCGAGCCCCGCGATGACCCGGATCCGCCCGGCCAGCTCGTGGGCGAAGGTCAGGTCCGGCTGGGTCGGCCAGTTCAGCGTGCCGGCCAGCCCCCTGAGCCGGACCGCCCGGACGCAGTACTCCCCGGCGCCCAGCTCGAAGCCGGACCGCCGGCTGTCCGTCTTCACGAACCGTTCCCACTCATCGGGACGGAGCCTGGTGAGCTCCGAGGCGGCGAACACCCCGGTGACGTCGGCGGAGGTGACGGCGATCGAGTCGGCCGTGGTGAACCCCCGCCCGCGAAGCTCGTCCCGCAGCCCGATCAGGTTGACCTGCCGGACCGCCTCCCCGTGGACCAGCCTGACCGCCCAGCCCGCCTTGGGCACCCCCTTGATCTCGACCCGCCGTCCGCCCCGGACCGAGACGTTCACGTCCTGTCGGCTGGCGCCCATGCCGACCCGCACGTGGCCGGTGGATCGGCACACGCGGCCGATCAAGAGAATCGCCTCGGCCGCCTCCTCCGGGGTGAACAGATCCGGTCCGGTGACCGTCTCGATGAGCGGCATGCCCAGACGATCGGTGCGCCACACCACCAGGTGCCCCCGGTCGGAGACCTCGCGACACGAGTCCTCCTCGACGGACACCTGGACGATCGAGAGCTCCCGGCCCCGGAACGGCAGCCGCCCGTTCACGCCGACGATGGCGGTGCGCTGGAACCCCGTGGGGATCGAGCCGTCCAGGTACTGCTTCCGGGCGATGTGCACCTCGTCGACGATGTCGCAGTTCAGCATCAGGCTCTGCTCCAGCGCCACGTCCACCGCCTGCTGGTTCACCAGGAACGGCGGCGTGTCGTCCATCTCGTAGGTGCACACGTTCTCCTTGTGGAGCAGGTAGATGATGTTCTTCTTGGTCTTGAACTCCATCAGCGCCGTGCCATCGTACTCACCCAGCTCCGAGAGGGTCGGACGCATGTGACGCAACACCTCGCCGTCGTGGGTCCGGGTGTAGCGACCCGCGGGGCACCGGCAGAACATCTTGCGCTCCGTGAGGAGCTGTTGATGCACTTCCAGACCGCAGATCAGGCCGACCTCCGCGTAGTCGATCGTCGAGCTCACGTGTCGTCACCCTCCCGCTTCGCCGGCCAGGGCCGGTCGAAGAGCGGCGCATTATAGCACCGGCTGGCCCACAGTAAAGGGCTGTGCCGGGTCAAGATCCGGCGCCTCGCCGGAACGGAGGTCTTCGGCGACATCCACCACGTCCGGTTCCGGTGAGACCCCGGAGGGCTGAGAGAAGGACACGCGCTATCGCCAGTGCGGCGCGGTCAGTGCGTGGCCGCCAGGTCGCTCGTCTGGGAGGACACACCCAGGAGCGACACCTGCTGGGGCGCCCTGCTCGTCCCGCTCCCGGACGGTCCCGCCGCCTGCTGCTCGGCCTTGGGCGGTTCCACCGGGCTGAAGTCGTACCTCGCCTCGACGGCGAAGTGGTCGGAGAGGTCGAGCGCCCTGGACCCGTTCTTCTTCGCCGACTTGAAGATCACGGTCCTGACCGTCGACCGGTTCGGCCTGGCGTGGGTGGTGGACCAGAGGACGTAGTCGAGGTACTCCCGGGCATCCTCCGTGCACAGCTCGTTGATCTTGGAGTCGAACGTGTACCGGTGACCGGACCTCGAGGCCGGCATCCGGGCCTTGAGTATCGAGAGCATGTCCTTGACCTCGGAGCTGTTGATGTCGATGTTCATGTCCCCGCCGACCAGGACCGGCTCGTCGGGCCCGATCCGCTGGCTCTCGATTAACCGGCGGATCTCTCTCATCTGATTGTCGACGACGCGGGTACGGTACGGGTACTGCGCGGCGGTCCCCCGGACCAGGACCTTCCGGGCTTCGTTGTAGAAGGTCTCGGAGAGGATGACCGCGTCGCTCCCGCTGATCGCCGGGCCGATCTCGGCGGCCCGCTCCATCTGCCGGCTCGACTTGGCCAGGGGCGGCAGCAGCGCCACGTTGTACGCCAGCACCTGGAAGCTCCGGTCCGTCAACTGCGGAAGCGGGGCCCTTTCGATGAAGTAGTACTCCAGGTCGTCGCTTCCGACGGTCCCGACGCGCCAGTAGCACAGGGTGACGTACCGGCTTCCGGCCTTGAACGACTGGACGTGCCTCTCCCGGTCGCTGGTCCAGTCGTCGGTCCCTGCGGAGTGCCACATCACGCTGTCGATCGACAGCCCGTAGAGCTGCTGCACGAGATCGACGGAGCCGCCGCCGAGCGACACGGTCGTGACGAAGAAGAAGCGCTTACCCTCGGTGATCCCGGTGTCGCGGTTGAGCTCGAGGACCACGGCCTTCTCGCCCGGCTTCATCGAGGTCCGGGTCTGGCGCCACCTGGACCGGTCGAGCGGAGTGCCCAGCTGCTGGGTCCAGAGCTGCATCTCGAGGGTCGTCCTGTTGTGCACGGTCACGTAGGTCGCGGCGGTCGCCGGCGCTGACAGAGCCAGGGCGACCACGACGGCGCCGAAGAACAGCACCGGCTTCAACCCTGGGTGTTTCGAACGTGTCGTCGAGCACTCCGGTGTATTCATCGAGATCCCCTTCCTGTTCGAGTTTCGATCGTTCGAGCTTCGCGAGTGGCAGTGGCCCACGCAAGAGAAGTGCCGACGAGTCAGGATCTCGATCAGGAGCCGCTTTACGCTGTTCAGGTCGGCACGATGCGGCATCGTGCTCGGGTCCTACGACCGACCCCGGGAGGAACTCCCCGGCCGTCCGGGATCACGGGCGCTGCAGGGGCCGGGGCGGGCAGGGAATCGGCGCTCCGCCGCCCGTGCCGGACGCGAGGATCTGGTAGCCATCATCCGAGAGCGTCGAGATCGCCACGGATCGTGCGTTCATGTCGACCGGTCGCTGCGAACGCCCTGTACGACGAGCCGGTCGAACGTTCGGTCCGGCCGGCTCCTACGCCCTCTCCAGCGCCAGCCGCGCCAGCTCCGGCAGGATCTCCGTGGTGGACCCCTCGAGGAAGACCGTGGTGACGGAGCCGGTGAGCCCGGTGGGCTTCAGGTTCACCTCGATGATCTCGGCGCCGCCGTACTGCGCGTCCCTGGGGATCGCCGCCGCCGGGTAGACCTGGGCGCTGGTGCCGCAGACCAGGCAGCACGCTGCGTCCCTGGCGAGTCGCCGGGACTCCCTGAGCGCGTCCGGCGGAATCATCTCGCCGAACAGGACCACATCGGGCTTCATGACCTGGCCACAGGGACACCGGGGCACTTCGGAGACAGGGCGGGACGGCTCGACCCGGCCGCAGGTCATGCACGCGAGCCGGGCTCCCGACCCGTGGAACTCGATCACGTTCTTGGACCCTGCGGCCTGATGCAGCCCGTCGATGTTCTGCGTGACCACGCCGGTGACGAGCTTCTGCTGCTCCAGGCGGGCCAGCGCCAGGTGGCCCGCGTTGGGCTTCGCGTCGCCCAGCATCCGGCCCAGTTCGAAGAACAGCTCCCACACCTTGACCGGGTCGTCCCGGAACGCCTCGATGGTGCAGTACTCCTCCGGGGAGAACCGCGTCCACAGCCCGCCGGGAGACCGGAAGTCCGGAATCCCGGAGTCCACGGAGATGCCGGCTCCGGTGAGCACCGCGACCCGACCCTGGCTGACGATCCGGGCCGCCCTGTCCATGAGAAAGCTGTCCGGCAGACCCACGATGAACCTCCCGTGGCCCTGGGGCGCGCCCGCGTTCCCGGGCCCGATGGCTCATCCTAGCCTAAGGCGCGGACCCTTCGACGCGCAACTCGGCCGTTCATGAGAGAGCTGGCGGAGCGCCTTGCTGCCTCGGAGTCGACGGCACACCCGGATCTCCTTCGCTCCCGGAATCGCCGGGACGAGCACCACGGTCCGCCCCACGCTCGACATCACGGTGGCGGGGAGCGGCTCGTCGCCGTGCGTCCGAGCCCCGCCGGTTCGGCCCGAAGGGTGGAAATGCGCGATCATCCCGTCGAGTTGGCGCTGCTTGCGGACCAACGGCTGGTGGAGTACTACCGGGAGCGGCTGACCCACCACGACATGAGCCACCGGGCTGTGGTGGGGGCGTTCATCCTGGACATGGTGGCCCACAACAACGACCGCGAGAGGAACGTCTTCCAGATCGCCCCGGGCTTCGGCGCCCGGGCGGCCGGGCTGGCGGTCAGGGCCCACGAGGTGAACGAGCACTGGAACGCGTCGGTGGCGGTCTGGAACGTCGCGCCGGAGAGGAAGGATGCGCCTCCTTGCCGCCGGATCGAGAAGGGCACGGAGCTGCCCGCCGTCGCCCCTCACCTGGCGTTGGCCGGCGAGATCCGCCCCTGGTGGCACTTCGGGTCGAGCCTGTACAACGCCGACGCCATGATCTTCTCGGACGCCGGGATCCCGGTGGTGCTCTTCAGATACGACTGAGACGATTCGCTTCCAGGCGCACCGCCGCAACCCGGAAATGATGGAGGGTCTTGAAAAGGCGTGCGATCGCTTTAACGCATTGCGTCATCATCGTGACGATCGGCTCGTAAGGTTCGAGGTATCATGGCCACCCGGAATGCGCGATCATGCGGGGTAACGCTGCGGGGCGACGGGGGGCGGCCGGAGTCCCTGACTGTACCATCAGCGTGGCAGAGAACGCCCAGGACCTTGCCACGCCCATCGCCAGATTCGTCCCGACGGTAGCCGCCACCGGAACGGAGATTAGGCCACCGTCGGGCATGCCGAGGGTGACCGCGAGGGGCGAAACCACCCCTACCTTGGAGGCTGACGGGGCCGCAGCAGGGCGGGATCTCTCGTTGTGGGGCTAGGCAGATCCGGCGATGATGATGACCCACCAGACGCTGGCCTGCCCTGACCCGGGTCAGATCTCTGCGAGCGCTGGCATCTCACTCTGCTGGGCCGCCTTGCCGGTCGTGGAAGGATGACCACCGTCTCGTTCGAACGCACCTCGATCGACGCATCCCGCCCCGTGGATTCCCGGACCAGGGCCAGGATGCGAGGGATGCCGCTGCCGATCGAGGTGACGAACCCCAGCTTGGCGAGATGGGAGAGCAAGATCGGGTTCCGGGGAATGTGGGTTCCCAGGACCATCGACTCCACGTCTACCCCGT
The DNA here is from genome assembly GCA_016213885.1 of Candidatus Rifleibacteriota bacterium. Taxonomy (GTDB): domain Bacteria; phylum Muiribacteriota; class UBA6191; order JACPRK01; family JACQZM01; genus JACQZM01. The sequence continues at coordinate 9,688 of JACQZM010000213.1, forward strand.
TGGGCGGCCGTCCAGGGCTGTGGACCTCCACTCGATCGACGAAGATGAGGAGCCGGACAGGGCCCCGGATCGTGTAGTCGCGATGGACCAAGGCGTTCACGATCGCCTCACGAAACGCTTCCGGGGGAATCTCGGGACGAGGTTCGGGCTTGACCCCTCGGATCACGTGGGGTCTTCTCAGGTGAAGCTCCACGAACCGGTAGGTCGAGTCGATGATCGCTGCCAGCTGGCCGGAGAGATCCTTGCGATCGAGAGGGGCTTCCACGAGATCGCGACCTGGCATGCAGGCGGCGTTGACCTGAGCGCAGGGAAGGAACTGCTGCGGGTTCCGACCGAACAGCAAGAGCCCCGCAACGGTCGGGCAGTCGCCTCGAGCCAGCCTCAGGTTGGCCAGCAGCTTCGAGTACGGCACGCCGAAATCCCTGGATCCTCTGGAGAAGCTCGAGATAAGAAACGTCTCGATCGCGCCGCCGTCGAGATCCGCAAGTGAGGCCCCCTGGACGAGCATCTCGTCGAAGTACAGGCTCTCGGCTCGCTGGAACATCCTAAGAAGCTCCTCGCGAGAAGCGTGCCGGCGACCCGCCGACCCACGGACAAAGCAGACCCCCCTGTTGGTGTGGTAGGGGAGCTGGTCTCCTCGAGGGACGCGGACGATCACGATGGCCTTCCCTGCCACCTTCACGGTCCGGGCAACGACCGTCAGAGGCGGCAGGCAGTTGTTCCGCGCGACGTTGTCGACCAGCTTCAGCGCCTCGTCGATGTTCGCCAGCCCCAGCGCTCTCCCGGAGTCATCAACGCCCAGAAAGAGCTGACCGCCGTCGGTGTTGGCGAATGCCACCAGCGCGGCGGCCAAGTCGTCGGCGTGAACAGGCCAGCGCTTGAACTCGGTGTGGCGGTCCTCTTTGAGAGGAACGGTTCGTTTGGGCATGGGCAACCTCGACGCGGACGTAGTCTAGCACAGACGAGGCCGGCGAGACCGGGGTTCAGGGACGCCCTCGATGGGCCGAGGCGCCAGGGACCCCGCGAAGCCTCGATCTTGTCGGAGTGTTGGAGTTCTTGCCAACAGTCTGGAAGAACGGTACTCTGTGAGCAGTGAAGGCGAAATTGCTGGTTCAGCGCCGGGTGATCGTGGGCGTCGACGCCTTCGGCGAGATCGTGGTCTGGCGGGTGCCTGAACCGATCGAGCCATCGGTCCACCGGTTCAAGTACCGCCTCGTGTACGTGGTCGACGAGGAGTGCGTGCTTCGATACGACAACGAGCGTGGCAAAGGAGACCACCGTCACGCCGGATCAACGACAGGCCGCTACGAGTTCACGACCCCGCAGCAGCTGGTGGCTGACTTCGAGGCCGATGTGGCGAGGTGGGATGATGAGCACGGTCGTGTTCGAGGTCCAGTCTCTCGGGGAGTCCCTGCAGGACGCCGCAGAGGCGATGACGACGGGCGGGGCGGAGCCTGAGGCAAGGATCTGCTTCGCCACGCCCGAGCTCCTGTGGAAGGTGCTGACGGCGAAGCGCTGGGAGCTGCTCAAGGCGCTGTGCGGGGCCGGTCCCCTGTCGATCCGGGCGACCGCCGCCAGGGTGGGGCGGGACGTGAAGGCCGTCCACGGGGACGTCGCCGTGCTGCTCAGGGTCGGTGTTCTGGACCGGCGGCCCGACGGACGCATCGAGTTCCCCTACGACGCCGTGAAGGTGCAGTTCCTGCTGCGCGCGGCGTAGGCCAGCCCAGCGTGGCTCCACATACGGCCGTTGCGCTCGAGCAGCGGGCCGTGGGCCTCGCCTGATGGGTCAGGCCGAACCGGCGACCGAAGGCGGTACCGATCTCTGCGGCCCGGCCCTCGTCTCGCGCGGTCACCTTGACCCACACGGCCGAGCGCTCGCCCTGACCGCAGACCAGGGTGGCTCCATCGGTCTAGCCGCAGAAAACGAACTCGTCGGAGAACCACAGCCAATCGAACCCCAGAACCGAAGCCAGCTGCTCCGCCTCTTTGAGCACCCGCACGTCGGACCGGCCGCCCGCGTAGAACAGCCTGTGAGGAAGTGCCTCCTGGCCGAAGAGGAGCAAGGCGTGCCTGAACAGGAGCTTCCCGAATGACTCGGCGAACCGCTCGGTCACCGGACCGCTGGCGCTGGGCACGGCCCGGTCTCCAGGACCCTGGAAAGGTGCGCCAGCCGCGCCAGCCCGTCCGGCAGTTCGAGGAGCTCCTGCTTCTGCTGCGCCGGGCCCGGGATCATCGCCGCGAGGACGTACGACCGGACCTCGAGGGAGACCGCTGCCGGATAACCGCTCAGCCGGGACGCAGGCGCCAGGGACGCGAGAAGCTCGGGGACGAAGAGGTCGAGCAGGCGACGGACACGGGACTCGCTCCGCGGATCGACGTACAGGGGATCGGGGATCTTCTGCTGGATCTCGTTCTCGAGGTGGCCAGCGACGTCCCGGAGGCACTGCTCGGTGTCACCTGACCTCCACGAAGCCAGGGTGGGCGAGCCTCCGGAGAAGAGCAGGGGCACGAGCGCGTCGGTGAGAGCGCGCGCATCGGCGCTCGACCTCGCGGCCTGCATGGACCTCTCGAAGGCGCGCCGTTCGGCCTCGTAACGGCCGTGCAGCTTGGCGAGGACCTCCTGCTCCAGCCGGGAGCCTTCGTCGGTGTCGACCGGCGTCTCGTCCACGAACTCGATGCCGGCCAAGAGCCAGCGCCGGGCGTCGTCGATCGATCGAACCCGCACCTTCCGGGTCCCCTCGACGAGGATCTTCATCAAGCCGTCCGGAAGCAGGAGCATCTGCATGATCACGGCGAGCGTTCCGACAGAGAAGAGATCGGACTGACCGGGGTCGTTGACCGTGGGGTCCCGCTGGCAAAGGACGACCAGCTCCCGGGTCGTTTCCAGCGCCCTCTCGATCGCAGCCTTCGACCTCGGTCGGCCCACGAAGTAGGGGACCACCATCCGGGGATAGAGCACCGATTCCAGAAGCGCCAGGCAAGGGACGGCGTGGGAGCGGTCTTGTGCGGTCATGGGAACCAGCTTACCATGGGCATTGCATGAACGACTGGGCAGGGCGGTGGGAGCGACTGAGGACGCTCGTGGATCGGGTTCGTCCGGGAGCGAACCTCGGTCTTCGGCTGGGCGCCTCCGACGCTCTTCTCGACCAGGCCTGTGCCAGGTTGTCGCAGGAGCTGCCCCGGGAGATCCTGGACTGCTACCGCGTTCACGATGGCCAGACGTGCGATGCCGACGTTGGCCTCCTCTTCGGATGGAGGTTCCTTTCTCTGGACGCCATGTGCTCTTGCTGGGACAGCTGGCTGGGCCTGGAGTTCGAGTTTCCGCCGGACGACTTCGTGAGTACAGGTCCGGTCCGGGAGCAGTACGCCTGCCCGGGCTGGATCCCGATCTCGGACGACGGATCCGGCAATCACGTGGGTCTCGACCTGGACCCGGCAGCCGGAGGGACGCCCGGACAGATCATCCCGTTCGGGAGAGACTTCCAGACCAAGGCCGTGCTCGCAGCGACGCTCTCGGAGCTCTTCGACCGGTTCGTCTGCGATCTGGAGAGCGGGGCGGTCCGCCTGGACGAACTGGGGCGATTCTCTCCGGAGCCTGCTCCGCTGCGGGCGAGTGGCTTCCTGTCGGGGGGACTCAGCCGCTGGAGGAAGATCATGCGTGAGGAGCTCAGGGCCGCAGTTCGTGAGCACCGACTTCGGGAGGCCGAGGCAGTGGCGGCCGAAGCCGTGGGCCTGGCCGTCCGGCTCTTCCCGGCGGGCCACTTCAACCTGGAGAACACCCTCGAGATGCAGCGTCTGATCGCGATGCGCCACGGTCGCGGAGAAGGAGCCGAGCCGGAGTGACCACCTCGATCGTCGAGCGGCGCGGAACCGACCGGCTCAGCTTTCACGAACGACTCACCTCCGACATCGGCCTTTCGCTACAGCGCCTTCCGCGCTCTCGACCTTCGACCGTCTCGGGAATCTGTGGGAACACCAGGGCGCGTAGGAAGGACGAACAGAGATTTTCGCGGATGGGTGTCCTGGTCGTGGGGGTGCGCAGGAAGGATGAACCAGGGATTTCGGGGCTCGGGCTGGTGGTGTGACCCTGCTCCGAGGGTTCAGGTGAGAGTCGAGGATCAGGGCGGTCAACTTGGAAAGAAAGTCCAGAGGCTCGGGGACCATCCCGGCCGTCCCGTCTCGCCACGTCCGCTTCATTCGAAGAACGACGCGCCCATCCGGCGCGACGAGGTGAGGGAGGCGGTCGAGCGGCCCTCGGCTGCGGATTGCCGGAGCCTCGCCCCTACACCGCGCCTCTGCTCGCGCCTGTGGCAACAGGCTCGAGCCGACCCTGCTCTGCCCAGTCCACGATCCGGTACCGGTAGCCCTGTTCCACGAGGAACAGCTGCCGCCTGGCCGCGAACTCCTGCTCCGTGGTGTTGCGCGAGACCAGGCTGAAGAACCGCGAGGCTCGGGCCTTCGGGCGCAGCAGCCGCCCAAGGCGCTGGGCCTCCTCCTGCCGGGAGCCGAAGGTGCCGGAGATCTGGATCGCCAGCGAGGCGTCCGGAAGATCGATGGCGAAATTCGCCACCTTGGAGACGACGAGGATCCGCGCCCTCCCCTTGCGGAAGTCGTCGTAAAGCCGCTCGCGGACGGACGTGGGGGTCTTCCCGGTGATCACCGGGAGCCCGAGGTGCCGGGCCACCGCCTCGAGCTGATCGATGTACTGGCCGATCACGAGGATCGACTCCTCCGGGTTGTTCTCGATCAGCTCCTCGACGAGGTGGACCTTGCGCGGATTCTCCGCGGCGATGCGGAACTTGTCGCGCCGGGGGGCGAGCGCATATCTGACGCGCTGGTCGTCCGGCAGCTCCAGCCGGACCTCGAAACAGGTCGCCTCGGCGATGTATCCCTTGTGCTCGAGGATCTTCCACGGGAGATCGTACCTTTTCGGGCCGATGAGGGCGAAGACGTCACCCTCCCGGCCGTCCTCGCGCACGAGGGTGGCGGTCAGCCCGAGCCGTCGCCGCACCTGGATCTCGGCGGTTGCGCGGAACACCGGGGCCGGCAGCATGTGGACCTCGTCGTAGATGATGAGGCCCCACTCGCTCCGTCGCATCAGGTCCAGGTGAGGGAACTCGACGTCGACGCTGCTGCGGTGCGTCAACATCTGGTAGGTCGTGAGCGTCACCGGGCGGATCTGTTTCGCCTCGCCGGTGTACTCCCCGATCAGGCCCGGGTCCAGGTCGGTCTTGTCGAGGATCTCGTCCCGCCACTGGTGCACAGCGACGGTGTTCGTGGAGAGGATCAGAGTCGAGGCGCAGAGCCGGGCCATCACGCCCAGACCGATCACGGTCTTCCCCGCGCCGCACGGCAGCACGACGACCCCCGCCCCTCCCCGCGGGCCACCGCCGGCGTGAAACGCCGCCACCGCGTCCACCTGGTAGGGTCGGAGGCCGAACGGAAGCCCGCTGGCGGTGCGATCCCGCAAGGAGTGCGACAGCGCCTGGCCTTCGACGTACCCGCAGAGATCCTCCGCCGGATAGCCCAGCCGGACGAGCGCCTGCTTGAGCGCCCCGCGGTGGCCCGCCCGCACCACGAACCGGTGCTGGTCGGTGTCGGTCCAGAACGGTCTCACGTCCTCCGACTGAGAGAGCTCGAGCCGCACGTCCGGGTCGTCCACCTCGAGCCAGAGATGATCGGGATCCCGGGGCACGAGGCGGGTTTTCCCGAACCGCTGGAACTGCTCCGCCAGCCGCTGTCTCACGAGCTGGGGCACCGGGTACCGGGAGTAGCGATCGAGAGCTCCCTCGATCCACTCGAGGGTCACGCCGGAAGCGGCCGCGTTCCAGAGCGACAGCGAGGTCATCCGGTAGGTGTGGATGTACTCGGGGGAGCGCTCCAGGTGAGCGAAGGCGCAGAGGGCGTCCCGCGCGGCGGCCGCGGCCTCGCCCGCCACCTCCAAAAGGAGCGTGCCGTCGCTCTGCACGATCAGGGGCCGGTCGACCGGGCGCGGGGCTGCCTCGTCAGAGCTCGACATGGTAGCGATCCGAGAGCCGGCGGAGCGCGGCCCTGACCTTGGGCAGCGCCACGGCCGGGACGATCAGGAGCTTCCCGTCGTCCGCCAGCGTCAGGGGCGTCACCTCTCCCTCGAGCGCCTGCGCGAGAGCCGAGAGAAACGAGGCGTCGGGGCTGCGGTACCCCACCAGGTCCAGGGTTTCGAGCCGCACCCTGCGAGGGGGCGCCGCCTCCGGAGCGCTCTTCGCCTTCCCGGGCGGGGCGCCGGCAGGGACGACCAGCGGCACGCCCGGAGCGCCGGTCTCGCGGGCGGAGAACGTCGATTCCGGGTGCGAGAGGCTGACCGGCACCAGCCCGGCCTCGTCGAGCGCCCCGAAGACCCGATCGGGCTCGCGCACGAGGGCGAACCGGTCGATCCGGTCGTCGGCCACCCACTTCCGGATCCGCTCGAGCAGCGGCCCGCGACCGGCAGGATCGCCACGGACCTCCAGCAGGCCGAGGTTTTCGTAGATCGTGACCGTCTGACCCCGCCCCGCCCACGAGGCCAGCTCGCTCGCCACGTTCTGCGGAAGCGGGGCTCCGGTCATGGCGGAGAGCGCTTCCGCCACGTCGGCCGTCCCGCCCGCCGCGACCGTCTCCATCACGCGCTTCCGGTCCAGCCGGAAACGGTGGATAGGGCCGTCCTCCTGGAGCAGGACGCAGGACGCCCGCAGGCCGGCCACGGTCGCATCCGGGTACGAGACCGCCTCGACCACCACCTCGAAGTTCGGCAACACAGTCACCTTCACCCGGTCGAAGTCGGGCTCCCGCCGGAACATCTGGAAGAACCGCCGGGTGAGGCGAAACGCCCTCAGCCGGTCCCTGGGCGGGGACGTCTGGGTGCCGTGGCGATCGCTCTCCTTCCGGTAGGCGAGGCTCACGAACCCCGTCAGGTACGGGATCTCCCCGAGGAACGACTCGAGGTAACGCCCCTCGACCCGCTCGAACGCGTCGGGCATCGCCGTCGTGATCTGGATCGTCTTCTTGCTGTTCCAGCGGTCCTTGGCGTCGTGCTCGCTGAAGTTCGTGTAGAGGTCCTCGAGCGTCACCTCCGGGCGGGGGCCCTGCTTCTTCGAGCCGTGGTACTTCCTCTGCCACTCCCAGTCCCTCAGGCGCCGGGTGGACTCGGAGTTCGGCTCCCGGGTGGTCGGGTCAAGGATCAGGGTCGGCGCTGTTCGGCGCACCAGAGCCACGAGGTCGGCCATGGGGTACCAGATGTCGGGCCCGAGCCCCGAAAGAAGCGTCAGCAGCTCCCGCCGGATCCTCGGGAGCTTCATCCTGGAGGCCGGGCCGGTGGCGCAGCCCCAGTGGCCGAACGACGCTCCATCGAGGAGCGTCGCGCTCACGAAGAACTCGTTCTCGCCGTGCCGGATCAAGCTGTCCAGAATGAGGTGCTCCTTCTCGAGCGGCGTCTTCGCGAGGTACTCCCCCCACGCCTTCTCGTTGACCTCGATGGCGTTGTCGGGGAAGCTGGGCTCCCGGCTGGACTCGCCCATGTATTGGCCCTTGGTGTCGAACTTGACCAGACCCAGTCGCAGCGCCACCCGCGAGACGAAGTCGGACCAGTGGCCCCCGCCCTGCTGCTCCACCGTGGTCGCCTCGTCCTGGTACGACAGCAGCTTGGCCAGCCGTCGGGCATCGGTCTTGGGGATCGAGTTGTCCCTGAAGGAGCGGGTGAGCCCGCGCTCCCGGACGTACTCCACGAACAGGTGCAGATCCCGACGCAGGTCGACCGGCTGCGCCGGCAGGACGTCCAGTCGGGACAGCTCGCTCTCGGGGAAGCGGGAGAGCTCAATCGGCGGACTCATCTGTGACCCTCCGGGGAGAGAACCCCTCCTTGCGCACCAGCTCCTCGACCCTGGCCAGGAGCGCCCTCGGGAGGACCAGATACGGCCCCCCCAGGGAGCGTGCGGAGGACCCGAGACGGTGGCCCACCTGCGTGCGAAGCCCCAGATCCTCGATCCTCAGCACCACGAGCCCCTTGTGCAGCACGGTCTTTCCGTGATGCTCGAGCACGTGCTTCACCGCCCGATCCCACGGAGCGCTCCGCTCCCTCACCGCCGGCAGGTCGACGAGGGTGGCGAGGTGTGAGTGGTGGTGCCCCAGGAGCTGGATGCTCGGGACGAGCAGCAGCCCTGAGGGCGCTGCGACGACCCGGCTGACGCCGGCGAGATCGAGCAGCGCCGCCAGCCCGGTCCGTTCCAGATCGATCCGGATCCCCACGGCGTCTTTCGTGAACGCCAGCGGACGGTCCCCGGCGGTGATCTCCCGGGCAGGCACTCCGGCGTAGCAGCGGTCGGTCGCGGCCCGGGTCCGGGTCACGAGCCCCGCCTGCACCCCCTCATCGAGGAACGTCTCGATCTCGGGTTCCGGCAAATCGATGTCGAGGAGCTTGAGCCCCTGGTGGAGGGCCGCCGCCGAGCAGGCGTGGCCCTCGGGCAGATGATGGAGGATGTACGCGACCCAGCCGAAGACATCCTTGCCCGTGCGATGGCGCCCCCCCTGGGTCCGGAGCGCGGTCCACTCCGCGAGAACCCTGTCGAGCAGAGTGGAGACGCCGGCCACCGGCGCACCCGCGAAGCGGATCGCCTCGTCCTTGAACGAGAACCGTGACGCGATCCGTCCTGGCAGACCCCGGGGCCACTGGGGTCTGGCGCCACCGGACTGACGGACCGCCGTTCTCAGGGCCTCGAGCACGAACGGGATCGCCGCGGTCGACTGGGCCTGGGAGCCGAGCGGCACCGTGCTCACGGGAAACGGTGGGAGGTAGGGACGGTGGACGTCCGGCAGGAAGAACAGCGCCCGGTTGAAGCGACCGCCCTTCCGGGGGGCGTGATTCTCCCGGACGAGCACGATTCCACGGTTGAGCAGCTTCTCCACCAGGCGCCGGGAGGCGATCCGGTCCTCGAGCCAGTACCGGCTCTCGTTCTCGAGCCTGAGCCGCATCCGGAGGTCATCCAGGGAGACCGGAGACTCCGATCGCGCGATGGTATGGAGCACCACGAGGCCGGTCGCATCGAGCGACGCCATCGCCTCCCGGACGCCGGTCTTCTCGAGCAGGCGCGGCGCGAGGAACTCGACCAGCTTCTTCCTGTCCCCGCCCGGTGGTGAGAACCCCCTGTGGCGGCAGAGCTCCTTCAGGTCGGTCGCCGTGAGGAACGTCCGGCAGGTCAGCTCCGCGAACCGGTCCACATCACTCATCGGTCGCCTCCTCGATCATCCACGGACCCCGGGACGGGCAAACCGAGCTCTCCACCGGGTTGTCGAAAGCCCGGGGCGAGTTCGGGCTCTCGCCCGGTCAGGCCTCCTTCCAGACCGCAAGACAGAGCAGCAGCCCCGCCAGGGCGCAGCCCCCCGTACCGGCTGGAGTGTACAGTACCCGGAGGGTCACGGGCGGGGGTGGGACAGCGGCACCCGGTCGGGGAGCTGGTTGGGGTTCTCGGCTCCGGGGAGAAGATGATCGCTCTGGAGTGCAGGTGGGTCTTGGCGATCGTCGACGTTCGCCCCTGTTTCGACAAGGAAACGATCCGTGATAGAGTAAGGATATGAGCAAGGTCACGAGCAAGCTCCAGGTCACCATCCCCAAGACGATCGCCGAGCGTTACAGGATACGGCCGGGGGATGACATCGAGTGGGCCGAAGGGGACGAGGTCATCCGCATCCAGCCCCGTCGGCGGCGCGCCAGGCGAGCCGGTACGCGGGTGGAACAGCTGCGCTGCTTCGACGACGCCACGAAGAGACAGGCCCGACGCCAGCAGGAGCTCGACGAGCCGCCGCAGCCTACGGATCGCGGCTGGACCAGAGAGGAGCTCCACGACCGTGCTGGCTCTCGTTGACACGAACGTCTTGGTCTACCGGTTCGATCCCCGGTTTCCGGACAAGCAGCGGAGAGCCACGGAGGTTCTCAGATGCGGGATCAAGGAGAACCGGATCCGACTGCCTCACCAGGCGATCGTCGAGTTCGTGGCCGCGGTCTCACGACCTCTCCTCGGCGGCCGACCCCTCCTGGAGCCGGGCGATGCGCTCCGCGAAGCCGAGGAACTCCTCCTCCAGTTCACGGTCCTCTACCCGGATGAAGCCACCGTCCGCCTGGCCCTGCGCGGCGCCGCAGCCTACGGCCTGAACTGGTTCGACGCACACCTGTGGGCGTACGCCGAACGCTTCGGCCTCCCGGAGATCCTGTCGGAGGACTTCCAGCATGGCCGCCTCTACGGGACCGTGAGGATCAGGAACCCGTTTCTGTGAGGGCCGGCCGGTCGGGTTTCAGGCGGCAGGGACCCAGCTTGCGATCTCTTCCGATGACCGCGGCGGCCAGGGCGAGTACGGCGAGTCCGATCTTCAGTCGCTCGATCATCGCGCCCAGAGCTCCGGTTGCGCCCATCTCACAGCGATCCCCTCCCGATGACCTGGCGGAGCGCCTTGCTGCCTCGGAGTCGACGGCACACCCGGATCTCCTTCGCTCCCGGAATCGCCGGCACGAGCACCACGGTCCGCCCCACGCTCAACATGACGGTGGCGGGGAGCGGCTCGTCACCGGCGCCCGCAGCGCTGGCGGTGTCGATGAAGACGTACCGCGGATCGTCCAGCGGCTCCGCGTACACGACCTGCCCCTTCGCCCCCAGGAGCTCCAGGAACAGCGGCGCCCCCTGGGCGCACCCGAAGTACGACGGCGCCGGGGCGCTGGACGGCCTCGTGCGCTCCACCCGCACTCCGTCCCCCTCGAACACCAGCTCAACGGCCACGGCGCCAGTCCGGGCGAACGCCTCTGTCGACGTGATCAGTATGATCAGGGACACCAGGAGCAAGCGACGGCTGAAGGTTCCCATGTTTTCCTCCTCGAGTCACGACTCATCGACGAAATCGATGGACCGCGGCGGGTCCAGAACCGAGCACCGGACGAACGGCCCTGGGTCGGGGCGAAGCGGTACGACAAACAAGCGGCGTGCCACCTTCGGTGGGCAGCTTCACACCCGGCTCGGAGAGGGCGCCCCGGCCGGCGGAGCGCCGGCCCGACACGATCGGACCGGTTCGCCCGTGTCACGATGGCACAGCCGGGAGCCATCGCTCCGATGGGCCGGTGGAGCTGCCGGCCGGAGGCCCCGCCCCGGAGCCGTTCCGGAGCGGGCCCGCCAGAGCTCACCGGCGAGGTGGCGGATGGAGACCGCGGACGAGGGAGATGGGGGTATCTTCGAGCCCAGCATTACGAGAGGGCCCAGCTCCCACTTCCGACGAATCAGTCTGACGGCGGGAACTCCCCGGCTTCGATCAGAGCCTCGCGGAGGGCCGCCCGGTCCGGAGCGTTCAGTGCGAGGACTGCAACCGTGGTCCGACCAACCGCCGTGCGGCCGACGATGATGGGTCCTGCCCACAGGAAATGACGGGACCAGCGCTGACGGCGCGGATGGAAAAGGCGGGTCAACTTTCTGGACCGCGGGTCGATTCCGGTGAGATTGGTGCCCTTGTGGAGGTTGTCGTGATGGCAGCTGAGCGCCAGGTTGGAGATATCGTCCCCGCCACCGTGCTGTCTGGCGAAGATGTGCTCGATGTGAAACGGGAAGAATGGCTCCTGATCCTCATGGAGGCGGCAGTACTCGCAGGAGCCTGCAGCACGCTGTCGGACAAGCCGGGCGGTTCTTCCATCCATCAGCGCGCGGACGGGTTCCTGAGCAGGGAACGAGCCTTGGCTTGCAGGATGGCGATGAAGCTGCTCACGGCCACAGCGGCGTCGTACTCGGCCTTCTCTGCCGCAGAGAGAGTCCCCTCGTTGCACTTCTCGGCCAGTTCGGCTATGCGGGCTACGGCCGTCGGATCGGCGCGCAGTCGAACGATCTGCCGAGCCACATCGGGGGAAAGAGAACGCGCGAGAGGGTCGAGAAGCTTGTCGACAACCGTGGCTGCGGTGTTGCGTCGCATGCCTTGATTGTACCCCGAACCCTGCCTCAGCGAAACAGTGCTGGCGCCCTCCGACTCGGATGCCGACCCTCTTTGCTGCTCAGCGCAACTTCGACAGGTTGAATGGAAGAAAGCAGCTCTGGAAGCCAATGTAGCCTCACTTGTTTGGCACTACACGGGCTGTTCATCCGATCCGCTGCTGATCGCACTCTACGAGCGAGGATTCACACGGTTACCACGGATCTCCAGGGACGCATGGTTAAGAAACGCCGACAACCTGTCGAACTCACGCTCAGCGGCTTTGGAGCCCGGAGCCCGGAGGAGTCTCAGAGCTCCTGACCCACGGGCACTGCGATCGGCGACATTCTGCCGGGCTCTGTCCACGCAAGCTGGCTCCGGATCGTGGGCGCTGCCACCGGTGGACTCGAATACGGCTGCCGCCTATGAAGTCGGCCGAGGTGGTTCCTCGAAACCGAGGATCTGGCGTGTGAGGCGGTCATTTCCCACCAGCATCGCTCGCATCGCCGTGAGCACCTCCGCGTCAGTGACCGTGCGCGACGGGCTGCCTGCATCGGAGGCGATGGCGACCTCCAGCGCCGCCTTTCGCATGACCTCCTGGATGAAGGCCGGACTGGCCCCCTGGCTGCGCCGGATGATGGCGTCCCAGTCCTGGATGGCAAGGTCGAGACCGGTGCCGTAGAGCTCGAAGAGCCGGCGGCGGCATGTGTCGTCAGGTAGGGGAAACTCGATGGCCTGGTCGACGCGGCCGGGCCGCGCGGCGAGCGCTTCCTCAAGAACGTCCGGACGGTTGGTCGTCAGGATGAAGATCACGGCGGCTGCGGAGCTTACGCCGTCCATCTCGTTCATGAGGGCGTGGAGCATCGGCGCGTACCTGTTGTCCTCGCGGTGCTTGGCGATGAGATCGACGTCCTCGATGACGACGATCGCTGGTTCGAGCATCCGGGCCATCGTGCAAGTGGCCGTCAGTGTTCCCAGGTTGTCGGCGGTCAGGAAGAAGACGGTGACACCCACGCAGGCGTTCGCGAGGTGGCGGGCGACGAGTGTCTTGCCGGTTCCGGGCTTGCCGTGGAACAGGAGCCCCCGCTTGATCGGCCGGTTCATCTGGCGGAGCAACTCCAGCTTCTTCAAGAACTGGACCACGTTCGTGTCGATCGCATCGAGCGTAGCAGCCGGAAGGATGAGCTGGTCTCGGGTGATGACGGGCAGGTCGTGAAGGGTGACACCCCCGACTCCGCATCCCATCCGACTCATCTGCAACGACAGGACCTTGTGGCGGTACACGTTGGCGCCGGACATCGCTGCGTGAACGCGCTCGGCGACCCGGCTCGCTGCGGCGAGGGTTGAAGCTGCCACGTCGAGGAAGACCTTCTCTTCGTAGATCTTGCCCTTGGAGACCATCAGGGCGGCCTTCCCCTCGTTGCCATCTCCGAGCAAGATCCCGTTTGATACGCAGTTCAGGCAGTCCTTCTCGCCCACGTTGATCTGCTCGTACTCCACCGGCCCGGTGGTGCACCAGGAGTTGGCTGCGGCCAGGTCCTTGAGCCGGGGGGAGCTGAACGCGTCCGCCTTGAAGCCGATGGTACGAGATCCATCGCGGTCCTGTCCGTAGAGCGCCTCCAGGGCACGGTGGAGCGTGGGGAGATCCATCGGTGAGTACTCGCGGGTGACGACCGGCATCGACGACGGCGGTGAACCGAAGAACCCCTCGAGCAGGTCGTGCACCCGGGACGCTGAAAAGTAGCGACCTCGGACGTACCACGCAGCGATCCCGATCCCGACCGCCAGGACGGCCATGAAGAGCACCAGTAGCCACAACAAGCCCTGCATCATCTCTCCCCCTGCCGTGGATGACAGTCGACACGCACAGCCCGCCGCCAACCCATGAAGGATCGTCCCGGAGAATAGCACGGCAGGGAACGGCGAGCCTCGCACAAGGCGGTGGAGTCTCCCAGGGGATCATCCGTGTCCAGCGGCGGTGCGATCTCCGGCGATCTGCAGGTCCCGTCCCCGACTACTGGTACCGCCGACGGGCCACGTTCGTTCTGGCGATCTTCCGACCTACACGGCCTGGGCCAGCTCGTTCGACGCTGCCGTGGCCCGAGCCGGATGGTCTGCGCGATGCAGCCGGCGCCGAGGTACCAGTTCGGGAGAGCGAGGACCGTGGCCTTCTCCGGAACTGGACGCAGGAGGTCACTCTCCTGGACGATCCGCTCGAGCAGGGCGACCCGGGAGCCCGAGTCGACGTTGTGGCCGTTGCCTCTCCGAGATCCGGCCGTCCCGGCCCTGGTGGTCGGGCTCTCTTCTGGGCTCCTGGTGCGCGATCCAGGCTTGACTGGATCACCGGGCAGGTGTAGGATATTGGGCCCTGTAACAGATCTAGTAAGGAGTAACTGGAGGAACCATGCGGCGTCTCTTGCTCGTCCTGCCTCTGCTATTGGGGATCGCAACGCCCAGCCTCGCCGACACCACCATCTCGAACACCTTCCGCGACACGCTCGCCGCCTCGCCCGACGTGGTGAAGACCGCGATCGTGATGCTGAAGGGCGAAGAGCTCTTCAAGACGGAGCCGCCCCATTCCAGGGCGAGCCGCCGGTTCGTGAAAGAGACTCTCATGGCCCGGTCGGCCAAGACCGCCGAGCCGGTGGTGAGCCAGCTCGCGGCCTGGTCGAAAGCGGCCAGCGATGAGCGGAAGCGGGGCGGCAAGCCGGTTCGCGACGTGGTGAGCCACGAGCGGTTGTGGACGATCAACGCCCTGATCGTCAAGGCCACCGGCAAGGCGCTCCTGGACCTGGCCCAGCTGCCGGATGTCGCGCGGGTCATTCCGGACCGGGAGATGAAGCTGTGGCCGGTGATCCGGTCCCGTGAAGACGCCGCTGCCGGGCCGTTCACCTACGGCCTCGTGAAGCTGGGGATCGACAAGGTCCAGAACGAGCTCAAGCAGTACGGCGAGGGCGTGGTGATCGGCATCCTGGACACCGGCATCGACGCCAACCACCCGGACCTCAAGGGCAAGGTCATCAAGTTCAAGAACTTCGTGGCCACCGACGCAGCCAGCGCCGACACGCCGATCGACGATCACGGCCACGGAACGCACTGCGCCGGCACCATCGCCGGCGGCAACACGTCGGGCACGGCCATCGGCGTGGCGCCCAAGGCGAAGCTGGTCATCGGCAAGATCTTCACCGGGTCCGGCGGCACCACCGAGGCGGCGATCCTGTCCGCCATGAACTGGATAGCCGACCCTGACGGAAACCCCCAGACCGACGACACGCCGTCGGTGTGCTCCAACTCCTGGGGCGGCAAGGCCGGTTCGGAAGAGTCGGAGAAGCCGATGTGGGACCTGGTCACGACCTGGATCAGGGTCGGCCTGTTCCCCTCGTTCGCCGCCGGCAACGAGGGCCCCGGCGCCTCCACCGTGGGCACCCCCGGCGGCTACCCCCACGCGTTCGCCGTGGGAGCCACCGACTCGAACGACAAGGCGGCCTACTTCTCGAGCCGCGGCCCGATCTCGTGGTCAGGCACCTCGTACATCAAGCCCGAGGTGAGCGCGCCCGGCGTGGCCATCTACTCCGCCAAGCCCGGCGGCGGCTACCAGAACATGGACGGCACCTCCATGGCGACCCCGCACAACTCCGGTCTCGCGGGGCTCCTCTACTCGATCCATCCGGACTACACGATCGAGCAGGTCGCGGCGCTCCTGAAGGAGACCGCCGTGGACCTCGGAACCGCGGGCACGGACAACGTGTTCGGCGCGGGCCGCATCGACGGCTACTCCTCCGTGGCGCTGGCGCTCAAGGGCGGCAAGGTGAAGGTCACCCTGCAAGACGAATCGGGCAAGCCGCTGGCGGGCCGGGTCCAGGTCACCGGAGGCGTGACGACCCAGGTTTCCAGCACCGGGACCTCGACGCTGCTCCTGGTGGCCGGCACCTACACCCTGGTGGCCTCGGCGTTCGGGTACCTCGATTCGGACCCGGTCCAGGTCGAGGTGGTCTCCGGACAGACCGTGGAGAAGACGTTCAAGCTGAGCGAGGCGACCCAGGCCTCCCTCAAGGTGACGGTGACGGACGAGACGACCGGAGCCGCTCTGGTGGCCAAGGTGGGCGTCGTGGACACGCCGATCGCCGAGGTCCAGACCGGAGCCGACGGCCAGGCCGTTCTGGCGACCCCGTACGGCACCTACACCATCGCCGTGAAGGCGTTCGCCCACGAGACCAAGATCGTCGCCAACGTCAAGGTGGACAAGCCCGAGGTGGCGATCTCCGTGGCGCTGAAGCACCTGCCGGACATCCTGCTCCTGGACCGTGACAGCGGGAAGAGCTACGAGACGTTCTACAAGGCGGCGCTGGACGCTCTCCAGAAGCCGTACAGCTACCAGACGGACCCCAGCGGCTCCTTCGAGGAAGCGATCATGGCGTTCCCGGTGGTGATCTACTTCACCGGCGACGACTACTCGAACACCGTGCCGGACGACGTCCAGGCCGCCCTGCGCAAGTACGTCGCCTCGGGTGGACGGCTGTTCATCACCGGGCAGGACATCGCCTACAACCTGAAGAGCGCGTCGTTCCTCGGCGAGGTCCTCCACGCCAAGTTCGTGAAGGACGCCGCGTCTACCCGGGAGGTCTCCGGAACCGGTCTCACCCTCTCGATCGAGGGTGGCGACGGCGCCGCCAACCAGAAGTACCCGGACGTCATCGCGATCCAGGGCGCCAGCGGCGTCGAGACCATGTTCCAGTACGGCGGCGGCGAAGGCCCGGCCGGGCTCTTCATCACGGCCGGCACCGGCAAGGTGGTCTACCTGCCGTTCGGCTTCGAAGGCATCAGCACGGCGGCCAACCGCCAGGCCGTGCTGGACCTGGTTCTGAAGAAGCTCGTCCCGACGACCCGGGAGAAGGCAGCGCGGCTGACGACGCTGGAGCAGATGTACGGAGCCGACGCGGGCGACGCCTACCGTGGCCTGATCGTCGACACCTACGAACGAGAGGGCCTGGCCGCCCAGAAGGCCAACCGGGGGGCTCTCCGAGGGCTCACTCCCAGGGTGGACAGGTAGTTCGATTCCGATGGAACCTGTCCACGATCCCATCCGCGCGGTCGATGCAAGGAGAGGACATGGATAGGTCTCCAGGTGCCGGGTGACCCCGCCATGGACGTCGACTTCGACATCCTCTCGTCGCCCCCGCACGAGCGCGCGCCGACAGCGGTCGGTATCGGGGTGTTCGACGGGGTCCATCTGGCCCACCGGAAGCTCATCGATCACGTGGTGGGCGCAGCCCGGTCGACCGGCTGCGCCCCCTGCATCTTGACGTTCTGTCCCCATCCTGAAGAGGCGCTCACCGGCCGCCAGGTTCCCCACCTGACCACCCTGGAGGAGCGACTGGCGCTGATCGCCTCCCATGGCGTGACGCGCTGCGCCGTCGCGCGGTTCAGCGAGGAGTTCTCCCGACTGACCCCGGAGGTGTTCGCCCGGGAGGTGCTGGTCCACCGTCTGGACGCCCGGGCCGTGGTGGTCGGCTTCAACTTCCGGTTCGGCCACCACGGTGCCGGCACCGTGGAGACCCTGGGCAAGCTGGGGCGCCGGCTGGGCTTCGAGGTGACCGTCATGGGGCCGATCCAGATCGCCGACCAGACCGTCTCCTCGTCGGCGATCCGCAGCGCTCTGGGGCACGGTCAGGTGGAGCTGGCGGCCACCATGCTGGGGCGGCCCTACGCCCTGGTGGGCATGGTGGCGCCGGGGGCAGGGCGGGGGCACCGGCTCGGCTTTCCCACGGCGAACCTGCAGGTGGACCCTGCCCGGGTCGTGGTGCCCAGGCCGGGAGTCTACTGCGGCGTCGCCCGTCCCGCCGGGGGAGAGCACTACCCGGCGCTGGTCAACGTGGGGATCAGACCCACCTTCGAGGGCGACCGGGGGGCGCTGATCCCGGAGGTGTATCTCCACGGCTTCTCGGGCACGCTCGCCGGGCGGTCGCTGGCCATGCTCTTCCAGGAGCGGCTGCGGGACGAGGTGCGGTTTCCTTCGGCGGACGCCTTGGTGGTGCAGCTCCAGGCCGATCTCGACCAGCTCCGGCTCAGGATCTCCCGGGGAGACTACCAGCGGTGGCTGGGGTGGGCCGCGGACGGGCCGGCGGCGCGCCTCGAGCCGCCCGGGAGGCTCGACCACCCTTGACCGCCGGAGAGGCCGGCATTCTCGCCAGGCTCCAGCCCTGTCGCAAGCTGGTCGAGGCGGAGCTGTCGAGGGTGCTGCCCCGGGCCACCCGGGCGCCGGTGAGACTGCACCGGGCCATGCGCTACGCCGCTCTCGGGCCCGGCAAGCGTCTGAGGCCCATGCTCACGGTGCTCGTGGCCCGGATGTTCGGAGTCGCGCCGAGGCGGTCGGCGCCGTACGCCGTGGCGTTCGAGCTGCTTCACACCTACTCGTTGATCCACGACGACCTCCCCTGCATGGACGATGACGACTACCGGCGCGGCCGCCTCACCTGCCACAAGAAGTTCGGCGAGGCCACGGCGGTTCTCGCCGGCGACGCCCTGCTGACCCTGGCGTTCGGAACGCTGACCGACAGGGCCATCGAGGCGAACCTGCCGGCCCGGCGGACCGTGCAGCTCGTCTCCGAGCTGGCCAGGGCGGCCGGGTCGCAGGGGCTCATCTTCGGCCAGATCGACGATCTTGAGGCCGAGGGGAAGAGGGTCAGCCTGAAGCGGCTGGCGTCGATCCACGATCGGAAGACCGGAAGGTTGTTCACTGTCGCTCTCCGCGCCGGGGCGATCCTCGGCGGCGCCGACCGACGGGAGCTCGAGGTGATCACCCGGTACGGAGACCTCTTCGGACAGGTCTTCCAGATAACCGATGACATTCTAGATGTCACCGGGAGTTTCGAGGAGATCGGGAAACCGGTGGGATCGGACCGGAAGAACGAGAAGGCGACCTACGTGAGCCTGCTCTCCGTGGACAGGGCGCGGGCGATCGCCCGGGCTCTGTGCCGGAGAGCCGTCCGGACGATCCGCCGGCTCCGGGGCCGGCCGGTCGAGCCGCTGGTGGACCTGGTGGAGTACCTCCCGGGCCGGATCAGCTAGGAGCCTGTCGGAGTTCCGGCCCGGACGGTCCGCCCCCGGGGCTGCGCGGTGTCACGAATCTCCGGGAGGTTGACCTTCTTGCTCATGGGGGAGCCGATGAGCTGGGCCGTGGTGGTCGCCGCAGGCAGCGGTCGACGCATGGGGAGCGCCTTGCCCAAGCAGTTCCTGACCGTGAACCGACGGTCGATACTGGCCCACTGCCTGAGAGCGCTTCTCTCCCACCCGGCCGTGCTCGGGGCGGTCGTGGCTCTTCCCCGAGGGTACGTCCGCTACACCAGGGAGAAGATCCTGGCGAGGGAGCGGCTCGGCAAGCCGGTTGTGCTGGTCGTCGGGGGCCCGGAGCGGTCGGAGTCGGTCGTGCGGGCGCTCCGGCTCGTGCCCCCGGACGTGTCCCATGTTATCATTCATGACGGCGTGCGCCCTTGCGTGCCTCATGCGTTGATCGATCGGCTGCTGGACGGCGCGTTCCGGTGGGGGGCGGCGATCCCGGGCTTGAGGGCCACCGACACGCTCAAGGAGATCGGGCCCGACCGGTCGGTGGTGCGGACCCTGGAACGTGACCAGGTGGTGGCGGTCCAGACCCCGCAGGCGTTTCGTCGGGAGCTGATCGAGAGGGCGTACGCCCGGATCGACCGGCGCCGGCACACCGACTGCTCGTCGGCGCTGGAGGCGGTCGGCGTGCCGGTCCGGGTCGTGGAGGGCGCCGCCGAGAACATCAAGGTCACGACGCCGATCGATCTGGCCGTGCTGGGGGCGCTTCTGGGAAGCCGTGACCCGCGACCAGCCGCGGGGGCCGTGAGGAGACGGAGGACATGAGGCTCATCTTCGGGCTCGTCCACCTCGTCAAGCTCTTCGTCGTCTCGTTGATCCTGGTCGGCATCCTGGTGACCGTGGGCGGCACCATCATGACCGTCCTGTTCCTCCAGAACCTGGCGGCGGACCTGCCCTCCCTCTCCGGGCTGGTCCACAAGCCGTCGATCACCACCAAGATCTACGACGTGAACAACGTCGTGCTGGACGAACTGTTCGCCGAGGAGCTCAGGGAGAAGATCGTCCCGCTCAAGGAGATCCCCAAGATCACCCAGATGGCGTTCATCGCCACGGAGGACCAGCGCTTCTACCAGCACTACGGCATCGACCCCAAGCGCATCCTGGGAGCGCTCTACGCGGACTTCGTGGCCAAGCAGGCCGTGCAGGGCGCCTCCACGATCACGCAGCAGCTGGCCAAGAACCTCTTTCTCAAGCCGGAGAAGACGATCTCCCGGAAGCTCAGGGAGATGATCCTGTCGTTCCGCCTCGAGCGGACCTACACCAAGGACGAGATCCTCCAGCTGTACCTGAACGAGATCTTCTTCGGCGACCGGATCCACGGTATCGCCTCCGCGTCGAAGTACTACTTCGGAAAAGACGTCAAGGATCTCACCCTGGCCGAGTCGGCGATCCTGGCCGGGCTGCCCAAGTCTCCGAACCGGTTCTCGCCGTTCAACAAACGCAACCCCCAGGCCTGGAAGGAGCGACAGCGGGTGGTCCTGGCGCTCATGGAGCAGCAGGGATGCGTGTCCAGAAAGGAGATGGACGAGGCGGTCAAGGAGGAGATCCGGTTCGCCACCGGAGGGCCCGGCTCCACCGCCAGGGAGGCGCCGTACTTCCTGGAGTACATCAAGAGACAGCTCCTGGACAGGTTCGGCTTCAAGCGGGTCTTCGCCAAGGGTCTCAAGGTCTACACCACCCTGGACCTGAAGGTGCAGAAGCTGGCGGAGAAGCACTTCCTCGGCGGCGACGTGTTCAAGAACAAGCCGGTGGAAGACTTCCCCGACTTCCAGGGCGCCTTCCTGGCCATGGACCCCACGGACGGGGCGATCAAGGCCATGATCGGCGGCCGCGACTTCAAGCGGTACAAGTTCAACCGGGCCGTGCAGGCCCGGCGCCAGCCAGGGTCGTCGTTCAAGCCGTTCGTGTACTGCGCCGCTTTCGCCTCCGGCATCTCGCCCACCAAGGTGGTCGTGGACGAACCGTACTCCAAGTACGACCCCGGGGCCCAGCGCTGGTGGAGCCCCCAGAACTACGAGAACCGGTACTACGGGTCCGTGACCCTGGCGACCGCGCTCGCCAAGTCGCTCAACACGGTGTCGGTCCGTCTGTGCGAGAACATCGGGGTCGAGAAGGTGGTGGCCATGGCGCAGCGGCTCGGCATCACCAGTCCGCTCACGCCGAACCTGACGCTGGCCCTGGGATCCCCCGACGTGACGCTGATGGAGATGGTCTCCGCGTACGCCTCCTTCGCGAACCTGGGCATCCACGTGAACCCCCGGGGGATCGTCCGGGTGGAGGATGCCGACGGACAGACGATCTACGAGGAAGAGGTGGTCGAACGGGAGGTGCTGGACGAGAAGGTGGCCTACTCCATGGTGCGGGCCATGATGGGCGTGGTCGACTTCGGGACCGGCACCAGGGCCCAGGTTCCCGGATACCAGGTGGCCGGCAAGACCGGCACGAACCAGGACCACATCGACGCCTGGTTCCTGGGTTACATGCCGGACCTGGTGGCCGGGGCCAACGTGGGTTACGACGACCGTCGATCCATGGGCAACAAGATGACCGGCGGGCGGCTGGTGGCGCCCATGGTCGGGGCGTTCTTCCGGGACTACGTGAAGCTGCACCCGGGCCGCAAGGAGTTCAAGCCGCCCAGCGGCATGGCGGTCGTGGCGATCTGCCGCGACACGAACCTGTTGCCCGGCCCCAACTGCACCCACGTGACGAGCCAGGCGTTCCCGCGGGGGAAGGCGCCCACGGTCCACTGCCGGTCCCACGGCGTGGAGACCGACGACGGCGTGGAGACCGACGATGGAGGCGTTCGCGCCGACGCCACGGCCTCCGGTACCGACGGGTCCACGGAAGAGCCGTCCTCGCAGGACGGCTACTGACGCCCGTGGTCGTGAGCTCGGCGGCGCCACGACGGTGACCGGTGTCGATCGGGCAACGTCACGATCCCGGGCATGGGCGTTCCGGCTGGCGGCGCTGGGCCTGGCCACGGTGCTGGCGATCGCCGTGGCCGAGGTGGCGGTCCGGGTGGTGGACCCGTTCGGGGTCCACTACCACAGCCACATCGAGGGCCTGAGGAGACTGGCCCGCTGGAGCGCCCGCACCCCGCTCATCTACGAGAACGCCCCCTCCACGAAGACCGTAATCCACGGCGTCGAGTACCGCATCAACAGCCTGGGTCACCGGGGGCCGGAGCCCCGCTTGGCCGTCCCGGCGGTCCGCAGGATCCTGGGGGTGGGCGACTCGGTGACGTTCGGCGCCGGCGTGAACCAGGACGAGACGTTCCTCGAGCTGGTGGCCCGGCGGCTGTCCCGACCGAGCCAGCCCTGGGACGCGTACAACACCGGGGTGGTCAGCTACGGCATCCACCAGGAGCTGGAGGTGCTCGGGATCTGGCTGCCCCGGATCGAGCCGGCGGTGGTGGTGCACTGCTTCGTGGCCAACGACATCCAGCGGGCTCTGCCCCCGCTGAACCAGCGGTTCCCCGGATGGCAGCGGTTCCATGGCCGGCGATCGCCCGTGGACGTGTGGACCTCGGTGGATTCGTGGATCGCCGCGCCGTTGCTGCGTCGCGTCACCCCGGCGCTGTCGGACCTGATGGTCCACGCGATCACGTCGAGGGCCGAGGAGGCGAACCGGCGGACCCTGGCCGCCGGCGGGCTCGACTCCGAGACCTTGCTGATGGAGTCGGCGGCATGGCGCGAGTCGGCCCGGGCGCTGAAAGACTACTGCCAGCTGGCCAGACAGCACGCACGGTCCATCTCGTGGTGCCCGCCAGGGACCCCCGCTGGAGCCGGGTCGCCCCGGAGGCGCTCAGGGTCTCCGTGGCCGACCCGCACCCGTCGGTCCTGGGCCACCGCCTGCTGGCCGAGATGATCGCCGAGGTCATCGAGAAGGATCTCGGGCGGTAGGAGTTTGCCCCGGCGAGGGTCCGAGTGTGCCTTTGCTGAAGGCTGACCTGCGGTGTCGCCACGCCTTGGTGACGCGGAGAGTGCGGCTGGACCCATCCGATGGACAGACGGCGCCCGACGAGAACCAGTGGTTGAACGCACTTGCCGGCTTGGTCATACCAAGGTATGATTTGGTCATGGGCAACGTGAAGAAGCTTGCGATCTCTCTGCCGCCAGACCTCGCGGCCGCGATAGGGGCGGCGGCCGAAAGCGAGGGCATCTCGCTCTCCGGCTGGCTTGCCGAGGCTGCCGCGCGGAGGCTGCGACGGCGAGCGGCGCTCCGGGCGCTCGCGGACTATGAAGCCGAATTCGGCACGATCGGTGAGGAAGAACTGGAAGCAGTCGATCAATGGCTCAAGAGTTCGTTGGGGTGATCCTGGATTCTGGTGCCCTGATTGCCGCGGACAAGGGTGATCGTCGCTTCTGGACGTTCTGGAAGAGGGCGCTTCAGCTTGATCTCGACATGAGGGTCCCAACCACGGTGATCGCTCAGGCGTGGCGCGGCGCCAACAATGCGAGGATGGCCCGAGTTCTCAAGAGCTGTTCTGTCGAAACCTTGTCGGAGGGGCCTGCGCGTGCGACAGGCGAGCTGTGTGGCCGCGCCGGGACGAAGGAGATCGTGGACTCCCATGTCGTGTTGTCGGCCCACATCCGCGGGTACATGATCGTTACCTGCGATTCAGACGATGTCGAACTGCTGGCCGCTCTTTTCGAGAAGCCGCCCAAGCTGCTGGACCTCCGACGACTCTCCATTCCCTAACCCCCCAGCGAGGACATCGGCAACCCAGCCCATGTGAAGAGTGGAAGCGCGAGGACGACAGGCGCGTCGAGTCCCTCCGAGGTGCTCGTCGTTGTCGGGAAAGCTCAGAGGCTTCTCTTCCGCGTGGAAGCGCTCGAACGGGCTGGATCCCCGGAGAGCGTCGTGTCGTGAGTGGTCGTAGACCTCGCGCAGAAGACCTCCGGCCGGAAGGCGAGAGCCGCGTGAGTAGCTGGCCTTGGGTTGGGTGGTGGCACGACAGATGGGCGTGGAAGCCCTTCGGGACAGGTGCTATCCTGAAGAAGGCCCCCCTGGAGGTGTGCCGTGGGCGAGAAGCTGACCTGGGACGAGATCAAGAAGCGGTTCCCCGATGAATGGGTCGTGCTCGTCGACAGCTCCTTCAACGAAAACGAGGACCTCACCGAGGGCACCGTGTTCGCCCACGGGAGCAACCGTGACACGATCTATGACCAGTGCAGGCGGGCTCCCAGCCCCTTCGCAGTCAGGTTCACAGGGCAACTGCGGGGAGGCTTGATCGGGTTCTATGCCGAAGACCTGGAAGAGAAGAGTCAGCCCCGACGCCCCACTCGTTGACGTACCTGTCGTGGTGGAAGGTCCTGGCGGACGAGCCATACAGGCCTGCTTCGTTCTCGATCCCGGGACTCCGGTCACGATTCTGGACGCCCGCCTGGCTCCCTCGATCGACCTCGGGGAGGACCGGTCGGAAGGTCCGTCCCGGCTGTGGGGCCCCACCGGGCCGGATGACGGCTACAAGGTGCGGGTGAAGCAACTCGCAGTGATGGGTCACGGGCTGGACGATCAAGAGATCCGTTGTCACCATCTGTGGTCCGAGGCCGGTATCGACGGACTGCTCGGTCTTGACGTCCTCAGGCGAGGCAAGCTGGTACTCGATCTGCCCTGGGGCCTCGTCGAGTTCACGTGGAACTGAGCCCTGGCGCGGACCCTGGAAGGAGCGAGGGACTCCCGCAGCCTACCATCGCTTCTTCAAGGCGACCTCCACGGCGGTCTCGAGGAGCTCCTGAGCGCGCTGGAAGCAGATCGATGCCTTTCCAGGGTCAACCCTCTGGGTCTCGAGGGGTCGGGGGCAGCGTGAAGCTGGTCGCTGCGCTCGACCGCATCGTGCTGGGCGCGGGGGCCCATCTCGTGGTGCCCGCCGGGGACCCCCGCTGGACCCGGACCGCCCCGGCGGCGTTGACGAGGAAGATGCGCCGCACGCCCTGCGGGAGGGCGACCTCGCCGAGGCTGTCCGGGCGCAGCGGGCCCTGGTGGGAGCGCATCTGCGCCTCGAGGCGC
>JACQZM010000214.1 GCA_016213885.1 Candidatus Rifleibacteriota bacterium
GAGACGCTGGTCGCCCTCCGGCGTCAGCGGCCCGGTGGCGTACGAGGAGAGCTCCTGGAGCTCCTCCTCCAGGGTCTGCCTCCCCTTTCTTCTGCCGGTGGTCATCGCCTTCCCTCCTGACCGGGCGGTCCGCCCCGCATCCCGTCTGGACCGATCCGAGCGAGGCCGGGCGAGCCCGAAAGGGGCTTGGGGGGCCAGATGAGCGAAGCGAAGGGCCCCCATGTCGAACGCTGCCGCCCGGCTCTCACGCCCGCTTCTGTTCGAGCTCGGCCCAGCGGGCGTAGAGCCGCTCCACGTCGGTTCGGGCGTCCGTGAGCTCGCGGTAGAGCTGGCCGAGGCGGACCGCATCGCAGGCGACCTCGGGCTCGTCGATCCGTCGCTCGAGGGTGGCCACCAGCTGCTCCGCCTCGACGATCCTGTCATCGATCGTCTCGAGCTCGCGCTTCTCGTTGTAGCTCAGCGACCGGGAGGGCTTGCGGCCCGGATCGCGTCGGGACCGGGCCTGGCGGCTCGCCTCGACCGCCTCGCTGGCGCGGGCCCGCTCGGCCTCCTCCCACTGGCTGTAGTCGGCGAACAGCTCCGCCCGGCCATGGCCGTCGAGGCCCACCAGCGAGGTCGAGACCCGGTCCAGGAGGTACCGGTCGTGGGTGACCAGCACCAGCGCCCCCGGGAACTCCGTCAGACTCTCCTCGAGCACCTCGAGGGTGTCGAGATCCAGGTCGTTCGTGGGCTCGTCGAGGATCAAGAGGTCGCCGCGCCGGAGCATCAACCGGGCGATGAGGACCCGAGATTGCTCGCCGCCCGACAGCATCGACAGCGTCACGTCGAGCTGCTCCGGCCTGAAGAGGAACCTCCTGGCCCAGGCGACCACGTGGACCATCCGGTCGCGGTACACCACGGAGTCGCCCCCGGCCGGCGTCAGGGCGCTCCGGAGGGTGAGTCCCAGGTCGAGCTGCTCGCGACTCTGGTCGAAGGTGACCACCTGGAGCAGGTCGGCGGTGCGGATCGTCCCCTCGTCGGGCGCCAGCTCGCCGCCGAGCACCCGGAGGAGCGTCGTCTTGCCGCTGCCGTTGGCCCCCAGGACCCCGAGACGATCGCCGGGGGAGAGCGAGAGATCGAGCCCGGAGAACAGCCTCCGGCCACCCATCTGCTTGCCGATCCCCTCGGCGACCAGCAGCTGCCGGGTCCTCCGGTTCGACCCGTCGAACTCGACGCCGGCCCGACCGGTGGCTCCCCGGACCTTCATGTCGGAGAGCTCCTCGATCAACCGGCCCGCGGCGTCGATGCGGGAGCGGGATTTGCCGGTCCGGGCCTTGGGGCCCCGTCGCAGCCACTCGACCTCCCGCCGAACCTTGTTGGTCAGCGACTCCTGGTGCCTGGCCTGGGCGACCCTGTGCTCCTCCCGCCGGACGAGAAACTCGCTGTAGTTGCCAGCCACCCCGAAGCAGCCTCCGGGGTAGGCCGAGTTGAGCTCGACCACCCGGGTGGTGACGTTCTCGAGGAAGATCCGGTCGTGGGTCACCACCAGGAAGGCGAACGGCGCGCTGCCGAGGAGCCTCTCCAGCCAGAGCACGCCATCGAGATCCAGGTGGTTGGTCGGCTCGTCGAGCAGCAGCACGTCCGGCCTCTTCACCAGCTCGCAGGCCAAGGACAGCCGTCGCTTCCAGCCGCCGGAGAGCGTCTCCACGACGGCTTCGACATCGACGAACCCGACCCGGTTGAGCGCCTCGGCCACCCGGGTGGACCGCTCCGCCTCGTCGGCGGTCGGCTCGCTGCAAGCGATCTCGTGCTCCAGGGACCGCCGGACGACCTCGCGGGCCGTGGCGCTGGCCGTGAACCGCGGAACCTGGGGGACATAGGCCACCCTGGTGAGCGATCTCACGGAGCGCACGCCGCTGTCGGGCTCCTCCAGGCCGGCGAGGACCCTGAGCAGCGTGGACTTGCCGGCGCCGTTGGGACCGATCATCCCGACCCGATCGCCGTCGGACAGGGCGATCGACAGATCGGTGAACAGGCTGCGGGAGCCGTAGGAGGCGCTGACGGACTGACAGCTGACGAGGATGGCCACGGATAATGAAGATACCCGCCCGGTGACGGTCCAACAAGCGGATTCGCGATCGGATTCGCGACCTCGCTGCAGGGCGACCTCGCTGCAGGCCAAGGAGCGGCCGGGTTGCGACCCGGACGTGCCGGCCACCGGTCCGTGCTACAATCCCCACGGAGCGGGGGCGCCTAGCACTACGACGAAAGATCCCGGCCGTCGCGAGGCCGAGCGAGGCGAAGGCTGGCAAGGAAGAGGAGCGAAAGGACCGGAGGTGTACTTGAACAGTACATCGAGGACCTTTCGCGACGATGACGCCGCCAGCGTTCGCCGCAGCCGGCCGCAGCAGGGGGGGATCTTTCGTTGTAGTGCTAGCGGCTCCCGGGAATCCCATGCCCAGCGGATCGTCTGTCCGGCCAGCCGCCCCGGTGGCGCTGACGTGCGCCATCGTGATCCGGATGGCGATCGCGGCGCTCGCCTCGGGGCCGGTGCTGTCTGCCCGGGCTGTGGCGGAGCCGGCCAGCAGCCAGCCACGCCTCGAGGAGCGTGATCGCCTCGAGGAGCAGTCGCGGTCGCTCCGGAGACAGGGCAAGCTCGACGAGGCGATCGCCGCCGCGGAGAAGATGCTCGCCGTCGAGCGGTCGGTCCACGGGAACGTCCACGCCGACGTGGCCAGCTCCCTCGCCTGGCTGGGCGATCTCCACGTGGGGGCCAAGCAGTACGCCAGGGCGCTGCCGCTGCTGCAGCAGGCGGTCGAGATCCGGCGCCAGACCCTCGGCACCGGGCACCAGGCCACCCTCGGGAGCGTCAACTACCTCGCGCTGCTCCTTCGCGGCATGAAGCAGCACGACAAGGCCGCTCCGCTGCTCGAGGAATGGCTGGATTCCAGGCGCAAGGCGGGCCGCAGCGCCGACCCGGAGTTCGTCGACGAGCTGGATCTGCTGGCAGAAAGCTACCGCGTGTTGAAGCGCCACGACCGGGCCCGGGCGTGCTTCCTGGAGGAGGAGGAGCTCCGGCGGAAGACCCGGGGCGAGGGAGATCCGGC
>JACQZM010000215.1 GCA_016213885.1 Candidatus Rifleibacteriota bacterium
CACCCCGTACGCGGCCGAGCGCCTCAACGGGCTGGCGGCGGCGCTCGACGTCCCGCTCGGCGGCCAGAGGGTCGGCGCCCCGGTCTACGTCGTCGACGGCCCTCCAGGGTTCAAGGGCAGCGTGGAGGCGGGCCCCAGGGGAGCGATCCTGGTGGCGCGCAACTACCTGGAGAAGCTGTCGGGCGTGACGATCGATCCGGCCGATCCGAGCTCCGTGAACGCCGCGGTCCGGTCGGTCATGAACAACGGGCGCCGGCAGCAGGCGATGGCGAGCATCCTGGGTCACGAGCTGGGCCACCTCTCACAGGGGCACGGCCGCTTCGTTCCGCAGACCGAGTTCCGGAGGGCGGCGGCCGACGCGTCGAACCACCTGGTCAACAAGCTCTACGGAACGGGGTTCACGCTCAGGCTCCAGGAGCAGACGCAGAAGCTGATCCGCGAGACGCCCGCGGGGCAGTCGAGGCCGGAGCCTGCCAAGGTCTCGTCGCACGTTCACGAGTACCTCGCGGATCAGCACGCGGTCACGAGCAACTTCTTGAGAACCGGCGATCTGCGGGGCTCCCTGGACTTCTGGAACAAGGTCGGCGGCGGGAGCACCGCGGCGCCCACGCTGCTGGACA
Source organism: Candidatus Rifleibacteriota bacterium (assembly GCA_016213885.1). Taxonomy (GTDB): domain Bacteria; phylum Muiribacteriota; class UBA6191; order JACPRK01; family JACQZM01; genus JACQZM01. The sequence goes on from JACQZM010000215.1 coordinate 621, forward strand.
GCCACCCGACCGGCACCGCGCGGATTCTCAACGCGCTCTCGTACGTGGAGCAGAACCCGCAGCTCTTCGCCCCCGGGCTGGATCAGCCGCTCCACATCAGGGTCAAGCGCGATCTTCCGGCCGTGAAGCTGGAGCGAGTCGGCGACCGGATCGTGGTGACAGGCCGGGAGGCTCTCGTCGAGAGGCTCTCGCCTCCCGAGCGGCTCGTGTTCCAGAAGTACCAGTCGGCTCGCTCGAGCTTCCAGCGCAAGGTCGACGGCTTCGTCAACAGGCGACTGCTCCCGGAGTACGCCAAGTACCGATCGACGGAGCCGTACCTCGTCGAAGGGTTCGGCGGAGCGAACGCCGGGCGCTCTCCCGCCGCGCCGCGCTGGGCGGGCGGTGGGGCTGCCGGAGCGGCCGCGAGCCTGCGGAACGACGTGGCCAAGGGCGGGATGCTGACCGCGGTCGGGATCACCGCGGTGAGCGAGCTCGCCCGGCACTTCGGTGCCGGCCGGTCGCTCGGGGAGTCGGCCTCGCTCACGGCCGGCACGCTCGGCTCGCGGGAGCTCCTGCTGGGCAATCTGGTCGCCGGGACGCTGGGCGCGGCGCTGGGATCGGCCGTGCCGCTCCCCGGAGCGCTCCAGGCCGCGGGGCTGGTGGGCCAGATGGCGAGGACGCTGCCGGTCATGGCGCTGGCGTCGATCGCCGCCAGCCTCGGGACGTCCGCCGTCTCGTTGCAGAGAGAGGGCAAGCTGACCTGGTCGAACCTGCTCCGGTCGGTCGACTGGCTGTCCACCGCGGGGCAGATCGTCGGTTCGGTCGTCGGGATGAACCTGGCGGCCGCCGGGGTCTCGGCCGGACTCCTCCCCGCGTTGAGCCTCGGGCCGGTGGCGCTGGTTCCGCTGGTCGGTGGCATCGTCGGATCGATCCTCGTGGACCGGTTGATCTCGTACCTCAGGTCCCGCGACGGTGAGCGGCGGCAGGGCGACCAGGTCGGCGAAGCGGCCGCCGAGCCGGCCGTGGACGCGGGGCGTACGGGCGCCGCACCGGCCGCGCCGATCAGTGGCGCGAGCCAGCTCACCAGCGCCCCGCGTCCCCGGTCGCCGGGGTCTGCCGCCGGCGACGAGGCTGGCGACGATCCGTTCCGCGAGCTCAGGCTGGCCAGCGGCCGGTAGCAGCGGCCGGGAGCTGCCGGAGCCGGAGGCCCCGAACCGGAGGGGGCGGCGCGTTCGCCGACACCCTCGAGGATCGAGTCACGTCGGCTCTCCCCGGTCCTCGAGTGTTTCCTGATGATCGTGCCAGGCTGCGAGCCGAGGCCGGGCCAGGGGGACGCTGATCACAGACCGCGTCGAGATCAGGCAGTTCGGCGCAGATCTCAGTGCCGGTGGTCCCCGATGGGTCTGGGCCCCCGTGAGCCGGGGCCCACTCCCGACACGTCAGCCCCCCTCGCATCCGCCTCAGGTGCCCGTCAGGAGGCGGCTGCGAGCGGTCGAGCCGCGCACGAGGGACGTCCCCTCCATTCGCCGCCCCGTTCGCTGGTTCACCGACTCGTCGAAGATCAACAAGTCAGACGGCCGAATCTCGCATTCACGGAAGGGAATGAGTCCGCAACTTCGTCAGCCGAGTCTCCCATGACCAAGGCGTATTCGGCTCCGGGACCGTCGGCTTCGACGTTGGCGAACTTCCGTGGTCCGCGGAGGACTTCCCTGCCGACCGTAGCTTCATCTCCCACGTCGTGGATGCCGCAGTTGCAGAAGCGCTCTCATTCCAGCGCGCCGCGAGACGAAAAGTGGTCGCCCATGAACGTCCTCCTGGTCTCGTCGAACACCGAGCGCATCAACATGATCACGATGCCTCTCGGGCTCGGGCTGGTGACAGCGGCAGCACGGAACGCTGGTCATGACATCTCCTTCCTCGACCTCCTGAACGAGCCAGAACCGCGCGCCGCGATCCGGCACGCGGTGGCACGGCACCGTCCCGAGGTGATCGGAATATCCGTGCGCAACATCGACGACCAGGCCCGGAAGAACCCGCGCTTTCTGCTCGATCAAGTCAAACCCGTGATCGCCGAGTGCCGCGATTGCACGCGCGCGCCGATCGTGCTCGGTGGAGCAGGCTACAGCCTATTTCCGCATGGCGTGCTCTCGTACCTGGAAGCCGACCTGGGGGTCGCTGGCGAGGGCGAAGCGGCTTTCCCCGCCCTGCTCGATCGCCTGCGGCTTGGAAGAGACCCTTCGGGCCTCCCAGGTGTGCACGTCTGCGGTCGGCCGGGCGCGACGGAGCCGGTCTTCGAAGACAACCTCGACCGGTTCCCTCTCTGGGACGGCTCCCTCTCCTCGATGGTGGATTCCGGGACCCGCGACCTGTGGATTCCCATCCAGAGCCGGCGAGGCTGTCCCAACGACTGCTCGTACTGCGCCACGGCCATCATCCAGGGCCGGAAGGGTGAAGGAGTCTCTCGTCATGGCCATGGCCCGGAGCGGTTGCGTGGAGGTTGCCCTCGGCTTCGAGAGCGGCTGCGAGCGGGTGCTTGGCGAGATGAACAAACGCTTCGTCCCGACGGACGTACGGGCGATCTCCGACCTGCTGGCCGCCCACGGCATCCGCAGGATGGGGTTCCTTCTGCTCGGAGGGCCGGGCGAGACGAGGGAGTCCGTGGAAGAGAGCCTCGCTTTCGCCGAGTCCCTTCGTCTGGACTCGCTGAGGATAACGGTCGGCATACGCATCTATCCCGGCACGGCGCTCGCTCGAAGAGCGGTCGAGGACGGGATGATCCCGGACGACCACGACCTCCTCGTCCCGCGCTTCTACTTGGCCCACGGTCTCGACCCCTGGATCTACGAGCGGGTGGGCGATCGGCTGTCCTGACGGGGCCTTGCCCCGTGCTTCCCCTCGACCAGGCTGCTATCCTTGTTGCTGCCGCGCCACGTGTGCGACGGTACTCCACGAGGAGCCAACGACTGAGAGTACGAGTCGAGCGCCTCCCGGAAGAGTGGTGATGCCGGGAGGAAGGAGGAGGGCCATGAGCGTCGAGACAACTCTGAAGGGTCATGACCTGTTTCGGTCGCTTCCGGGCGAACAGGTGGCTGCGATCAGCGATTTCTCGTCGATGAAGGAGTTCAAGAAGGGCGAGCTCGTCTGCCGGTACTCGGAGCCCGCGACGCTTCTCTTCCTCCTCATCAAGGGGCAGGTCCACCTGCGCCTGCCGGCCAGCCACGGACAGCACAGCCTGCTCATCTCCACGGTCCATTCAGGCTACTTCATCGGTCTTTCGGCCCTGACGGGCGAGGAAAGATACAAGGCGTCGGCGATCTGCGCCGAGCCGTCGAGCGTCCTGGTGATCCAGGCAAGACCGTTCCGTGAGCTTCTCAGAGACAACCATGACGTGGGGTTCCAGGTCATGTCGCAGGTGGCCTTGGGGTACGCGGAGCGGTATCACGAGGTTCTCGCGAGGATGCAGAACATCGTCAACCAGATCCCGCTCGTCGTGTAGCGGACCACGCGTCGGACGTCCGGCAACCGATCAAGACTCGGTAGGGGCTCCGGCATCTCCGGATGGCGGGAGGTAGGTGGGCAGGATGCCGCGCTTCGGTGCCCGCACGCGCCGTCGCACCGGGCGCGGAACGTGGGCAATCGCGTGCGTGGCCGGGGCCCGCCGCGGGCCTCAGCGAGGGAGGCCGGACGTGCACCGTCGCGGTCTCCAGCGGGGGCGTGACGCCGGACAGGAGTATCTCCTGGACACTGATCGCCGCGCTCCCGTTCAGCCGTCGGCGTCGGACCGTGCCTTCCGGGGTCAACTCCCGCGCCTGGACGTTGTCCGTGAGGTTGAAGAGCAGGATGTGATCGATCAGTCGGTTCTTGATGGCGGGATCGTCGATCGGGAGCAGGATGTCCACCCGCCGGTCGAAGTTCCGCTCCATCCAGTCCCCGGAGCCGAGGCACACCTCTTCCTGCCCCCCGTTGGAGAAGTAGACTCAGACCTCGTGCCATGTTACGCGTAACATGGCAGGAGGTCTGAGATGCCGCTCGCACTCCCGCCTACCTGCGGGGAAGTCCTGGCCCGGAGACGAGGTATCGCCGTAGCAGATCGGTCCGCCCGTGATAGAGGTCGTGCTTCAAGTACATCTGAACGAGCAGGTCATCGAGCGCGCCTGGTTCGATCGATTCCGGCTGGCCGGTCAGCAGGTCGGTGAGGCTGAGGATCTCTCTCGCGCTCCTGTGCTGGCTTCGAAGCTCGTTTCCGGCCCATCTGGCAACGGACTCCGTCGATCGATCCGGTCGTTTCACCCCCGCCACGGCGATGGCGAAGCTGCGAGGAAAGACCCTCGAGAAGATCTCATGCGACCGAGCGGCATGAAAGTCGGACGTGACAACCAGCAGCCTCTTCTCCTCGCCTCCTCGCTCGCTCGTCAATCGCAGCCGCCTCATCAGGAGACCGCAGAACACCGCATTGCCCACGGTGTCCAGGGAGTCGACCTCGCAGAGCACGCTCCCGGCAGCCAGGCGACCGCTCATCGCGCGGATGAGCGAGGTCTTCATCACCTCGGACTCGCATCGTCCATCCAGCTTGGATCCTCCGCTGACGATCACCGTTGGTTGGCTGCGACTCGAGGCAGACACCAGCAGCTCCCGGGTCTTCTCGATGCGAGCGCCCAGCTCCCGTCTGTTCTGACAGCCGAGCACGATGACGAAGTCCGGCCGACTCAGCGCCCGTGGATCTCCGACCAGCGTCCGGCTGGCGAAAAGACCGGCGTGGGCCCTCTCGACCTCTACCCTCCTCGCTCCGAGCCGACTCAGCAGATCGCTCAGCCGACCAAGGAGCCTTGCGTGGCGCTCCGGATCAGCCTTCTCGTACGCTGCCCGGAGCTCCAGGGCTACCTGCTCTCCCCGTACGATTGCGCCGTGATAGGCCTCGAGGAGGGTCCCGTCGACGAGTCCGGCCACCTCGGAGGTCCGCACGTCGTTCAGCAGCCGCTCCACCTGGTCGAGCTGCCGCGCGCGATCGCTGGTCCGGGAGCGCCGCGCCTGCTCGGAGGAGCTGAGCCAGCTCACGCCCGTGGGGATGGGGTCCCTGGCGGGTGACCGACCGGAATCCGGGAAGAGCGCAAACCAGAGGGCGAGTACGAACCACGTGGGACGTTTCATCAGGGTACTTCTCCGGATCGTGGTCGAAGGATCCTCTCCACGGTCCTGGCCGTCAATCACTGCCCCGAAGGTGCCGGATCACAAGGATGAGGCCGGTCTCTCCTGTCCGGTCGTGATGCAGCGCGCGGACCGGGGCGGGGCAGGGGCACGCACCACGGGCGCTACTTCCGCCTGGCCTCGGCCCGGATCCTGTCCGTCAGCTCCGAGCGCCGGGGCCAGGGCATGAACGTGAACGGCGGCGCCTGGCAGGCTTGGCAGACGTTGAAGAACGGCCTGGGCCAGCGTGTGTCGACGATGATCTGGTTTCTCGCGTAGGCGGAGCGGATCTCCTCCTTGTCGGGCTCGTCGGCGCAGTCCAGGACCTCCCTGAGCGCCCGATCGGAGAACGCCGACTCCTCCCAGGGCTGCGGCTCTCCCTGGACCCGCATCCACGAACCGTTCATCCACTGGAGGTCCCGGATCAGCGTCCCGTCCTTCCAGGCGCCGTAGACACCCATCGTGAGCCCGTCATCCATCTCGTAGAAGGCCACCACCTCACCCACGGTCTGGGACAGCTTCGCGAGTTCGGGGGCCCTGCCCAGATCGGGCTCCTCGCTCCAGGCCGGCATGTTGTCCTGCCGTCCCCAGCGATCCACGACCGCAAACCTGTGAAGGGCAGGGTCGAACGCCAGGACTCCCAGCGGCCCGGAGCTCCTGGTCACGGACCTGGCCTCCCTGATCGCTTCCTCGAGTGCCGGGACTCCGCCGGCCGGAACCCTGGCACAGACCGCACCGAATGTGGCACTCATGCATGCCTCCCCTGGGTCGCAGCCGAGTATATCGGATGAGGATGGCGGTGGCCAAGATCCTATCCCAGAACCACCGTCCGTGAGCTTCGGGAGGAACTGGAACCTGAATCGACCCGGCCAGTTCTGGTCGCGAGCCAGAGGCTGTTGCGAAGTGCCATGTCACGCACTTTCCGAGCGCGCCCGTCATGGCGGAAAGTCCCTACTGAGGCGGCGTTCGCCAGCATCATGGATGACTTGAGAATCGAGAACCGCGTTTCCGCAACAGCCTCGAGCAGGGACGGTTCGGCGAGACCCCTCACCCAGACCAACGTGGAGCCGTACCGGCCCCCGAGCGAGGTCGACCCGTCGTTCACGAACAGGCTGGACGCCGGCGCCGGCGCGGTCGTTGCAGGAGGACCAGGGTCTGCCGCCGTCGCCCCGGCAGGTCGGGTCCCCGCCGCCCGGGCTCTCTGCCTCGCCCGGTGAACCGACCGGTCGCAGCGCTCCTGCTCAAGCGGGCATCCCTGGTCGATCTGGCGGACAACCTCGACAGGAGCCTGGCCCCCGCCGGCGCGGAGTGGGTGGCGCTGTCGATCCGACGGCCCGTCGCCCGGGCCGGGTGGTATGCTCTGGTGCCTGGCACTTCGCGTCACCGTGGTCTCCGAGGAGGGTCCGATGCCTTGCTGGCTGCACCGCTCGTCGTTCGTCGGGAGCCTCGCCCTGGGGCTGGGCGTCCTGTACCTCGCCGTGGGATGTTGTCTCACCGACGGCCGGATCACGGCCACCCCCTGGGCCGATCGACCGGTCGTCGATCCGGGGGCGTCGGTCTCGCACCCGGTCGGGGCCTCTGCTGCCTCCGGTCCGCGTCTCGATCTCGAGTTCCTGGGCACCGGCGCGTCGTGGACCATTCCGCGCCTCGGCTGCTCCTGCGCGACCTGCAAGGCCGCCCGCGGCTCCTCGCCGCGATCCCGGCGGCTTCGCTCGAGCCTGAAGGTGGGTACCGACCCCTACCTGCTCGTCGACATGGGGCCCGACGTCTACCAGCAGCTCGACCGACAACCGAAGGCCCGGCCCGATGCGGTGCTGCTCACGCACGCCCATCCGGACCACGCCAGCGGCGCTTCGGAGCTCGACCCGATCGCCCGCAAAAGCCCCATCCCGCTGTTCACCACGCCGCCGATCTTCGCGCAGATGAGCCAGAACATGCCGTGGACCGTTCCCCTTTTCAGCTTCGAGGATGTGTCGAGACCCAGGCGCGCGGGTCCCTACACGATCTCCAGCTTCGCCCTCACGCACGGCACGAACACCGTGGGATTCCGCATCGAGAGGGGCGGTCGCGCCCTGGCGTACGTCTGCGATGTCGACGAGGTGCCGCAGCCGTCGCTGCGGAGCCTTATGGGCCTGGATCTGATGATCCTCGACGGGACCAACATCGGGCTGCTCCCGCCGGCTGCCCCCGAGCCGCTCCACATCAAGCCCGACGGCATCGACCGGTTGCTGAGAGCGACGCGACCGAGGCGGGTCGTCTTCACCCACGTGGGTCACATGGCGCAGCCTCACGAGGCCGTCGCCGAGAGGTGCCGGAAGGCCTACGGCGCCGAGGTCGCCCACGACGGCTGGAGGCTCACCCTCTGATGGCCGCCCGTGGCCGACCTCACCCGCGAGCTCCTGGGATTCGCCCGCAAGCAGACCGTCAGCCCCCGGGGGCTCATCCTCGACGCCTCCGTCGAGGGCATGCTCAGGATGCTCGTCGCCTGGAGACCGGGGCTCGGGTGTCTCTCCAAGTCCGGCTCCGCGGCGGAGGCGCTCGCCGGCCGATGGGTCCTCGATGACGGAAGCTGTCTGTTCGCGGGCGCTGGCAGGAGACGGCCGGCAACTCCCTTGTGGTATGGTCAAGATGCCTCGGGGCACCGTCTCGAGGTCCCGCTCGAGTCAGCCCGGAGGTCGAGACCATGGTCATCACGCTGCTTTCCCTGGCGCTGTCGGCTCTTCTGATCGTGCTGCTCGGCATCCGCATGACCCGGCTGGCCGATCGGATCGCGGATTCGAGCCACCTCGCGAAGGGTTTCGTCGGGATGCTGCTGCTCGCGGCGGCCACGTCGCTCCCCGAGGTCGTCACCTCGCTCACTGCGGTCCTCTCGGGAGCGCCGGGGCTCGCCTTCGGCAACGTCTTCGGGTCGAACGTCGTCAACCTGTCCTTCCTCTTCATTCTCGACCTGATGATCGCGGTGAGCATCTTCTCGATCGCGAGCCGCGAGCATGTCACGACCGGCCTGTGGGCCATCCTTCTCTCGCTCGTCGCCATTGGCGGCATCGCCACGGTACGGGTCTTCGGCTGGCCCGGCTGGCCGTTCAGTCTCGCCCTCGTCGTGCTCTACGTGAGAGCCCTCCGGACGAGCTACGCGGCGACATCGAGCGAGAGCGATGGGTCTGCGATCCGGGACATGGCCGGCCCACCGCGTCACTCGCCGTGGGGTGCCTTCGGGCTGGCGGCTCTGGGGGTCGTCGTCGTCGGGCTCGTCCTCACCCGAGCCTGCGAGAGTCTGGCCCGGGAGACAGGCCTGGGCATGACGTTCGTCGGCTCGCTCGTGCTCGCGCTGGTCACCTCGCTTCCGGAGCTCGTCGTGTCGATCGAGGCGGTCCGGCTGGGCAGCCTCGACATGTCGCTCGGCAACCTGGCGGGCTCGAACCTCTTCAACGTGACGATCGTCGCGATGTGCGACGGCGCAGGGAGGGCGGCCTGCTGCGCGGCTGGGTCGCCCGCCGCCGTCGACCTCTGGACGGTGCCCGCGGCCAGCGCGTGCCTGCCGGCGGCGGTGATGAGCGTGGTGATGATGGGCCTGTTCGTCTGGGCCGTCAGCCGCAAGTCGGCGACGACGGTGGCCGGCCGGGTCTCGCCGATCTCGCTCGCGCTGCTCCTGCTCTACATCCTGTCGAATGCGCTGTTGTTCGGCAGGTGACGTCCCGGAGATCGGCATCGATCGGTCACTGCGCGATGAAATCGAACGTGAGCTTGCCGGCGTGGACCTTGAAGCGCTTGATCCTGTTTCCGCCCGACCCCGAGGTCGGTTCCAGAAGGAACGAACCGTGGCGTTCGTCACCCTCGCGAACCGACAGCTCCACGTCGCCCTGCTCTCTCGAACGGTACGTCAGCGTGTATCCGGGTCCGCCCATGTGCATCAGACGGTACTCCCGACTCGGGTCTTCTCCTGGAGCGGGCACGCGTCTGAATCGGGCCAGATAGACGAACCCGGCCAGAGATTCGACCCTGTCCTTGTACTCCATGGCGAGGCGATTGTAGGTGCTCGAGTTTTTGATCAGACGCAGATTCTTGCCCTCGAGGGAGTACTTCAGCTGAACGTTGAACACGTACTCCTCGCTCTTTCTCTCGGGGTGTCTCACCGTCCCCTGGAGGCGGATGGTGAAGGGCGACTGGCCGCCGGGGCTGTAGGTCACGGTGCCGCTGCCGATCTCCCGGAAGGTCTTCTTGGCCACGTCAGAGACCGTGGCATTGACCTGATAGGTCTCGACCGGAGATGCGTCGGGCTGCGCACCGGCCGATCCGGAATGCGAGAAGATCAGCACCATGACGACGGAGAGGCTCAATGGACCCTTGTTCACGGCAGTACCTCCTTGGTCACCAGACCTCGGCCCACCCTGTTCTCGACGTCAGCAGGGGACCAGGCCTCATCACGATAGCGCCTTCATCATACGTGCGGCGAGGGCTTCGCCCGGATCGTCAGGCGCAGCTCCTCACCTCCTCGGACGTCCCGACCCCGGTGTCTGAACCCGCACCCAGCTTGCCGGACACCGGAGTCCTCCGTTGCCTTTCGTGCTGATTCACCGAACAGAGTCAATCGGGACTCGAGCAAAGAACTTCCCATGAACGAGAACGGAAGGCATCATGGAGCTGTGAGAAGAGCTGCCTGTTTGGCTCTCGCCTTCCTGATCCTGTTCGACACCAGCGGCGTCGGCCCCGCCTGCGCCAGGAACAAGCGCTCGAGCACCCTGAGCCAAGAGAGAGGCAGACCGCTCCGAGCCTCGCCGCGCGAATGGCACAGGGAGTTGCAGTTCACCTTCGTCGACCAGGTCGCGAGCGGCGTGGCGACCGATCTCGGTCTCACCATCAACGGTCTCTGGGCCGATCCGGACATCGCCAAGGAGCGCGGGGCCGGGCGCCTTGCCGGAGGAGTAGCGTTCATGATCGCGGCGTGGGGGGACGTGATCGCGGATGCCAAGGACGACGGCCGCGATCTCGTGAAGGCGGCGAGCAAGGACATCTTCGGCAACAAGGCCGTTCCGGACTGGTACGTCGAGGATCATGGCATGCTCGACACCCTGGCCATGTCGATCAACAGCCCGATCTTCGCGGATTTCCTGAAGGACAAGGCGCGGTGGATCGTCGAGAACGCCGACTTCCTGCTCGTCGACGAGCCGATGACCCATGTCGGGATAATGGGGCTCGAGAAGAAGAACGCCGGGTTCGGGCCGGACGATATCCGAGTCTACGAGGAGCACCTGCGGGCGACGCGAGGCCGGAGCTTCCTCGAGCATCTCCGGGTCGCCCACGGATTCCCGGGGATGACGCCCGACGAACTTCTGCGCTTCTTCGACATCAGGGCGGTCAGCGAGTTCGATGTCGCCACCTTCCTGCGCAAGGACCCGGCCTCGGCCGGTGGCCTTTCGTCCGCCCTGGAGCGATCCCGAGGATCCGTCTACCGGGAGTACGAGCAGTTCCATCAGCAGAACAGCTACCGGAAGATGTCGGAGTATCTGGACCACGCGAGGAGGCATGCGAAGGAGAAGGGCAGCCACGCGAAGATCGGCGCCAACACGCCGCTCGGCAACACCGCCGAATGGTGCCGGTTGTCGGCGCCCCTGTGGGACGACCGGCTGGATTTCACCGTCTCGGAGATGACCCCCCACGATCTCGAGCCCATCCCGAAAGGGAAGCTCATGTCCAGCTACAAGCTGGCGCAGGCGCTCTCCGGCGGGCGGCCCTTCGGCCTGCTGAGCGTCGCCTGTGCGACCGCTCTCGCCAAGCAGTTCAAGACGGAGAGGAAGAGGTTCACGACGATGAACACGGTTCTCTTCCTCGAGGCGCTGGCCAACCGCGGCAATTATGCGTTCGGCTGGGCCGCCGGGCCGCAGGCTTTCATCCGCGCGCACGGTTACACCAAGCCTCTCATCGCCTTCGCCAAGCAGCACCGCGGGATCTACGAATGGGTGCAGGCGCGGCACCGGATCGCGGTCTTGTACGGCAACCAGGCCGTCATGCAAGACGGCCGCAAGTTCGCCTCCTATGACGGTCTGGCGATGGGGCTCGCGGCCTTGGGCTACCAGTTCGACGTCATCCACTCCGGGGACTCCGTCTTCAACGACCTACCTGTCAGCGACGAGAAGGCTCTGGCGTATGAAGCCATCCTCGTACCGATGGCCAACGCGTTCACCGCCTCGCAGGTGGAAACCCTGAGGAAGCTCGGCGCCAGAGGCAGAAAAGTGGTCTTCTTCGCCCTCGGGGACAGGACCCTGCAAGGCGTCGGGCTCGATGTTCACGAGGATCTCGGGCAGCGCTATGTCAAGAGCGGTGATGACGCCGCTCTGCAGGCGTTGCGGCAGGCGCTCGCCCCGCTCGAGCCCGAGGTCACGGGAACGCCCCGGAACGTCTATGCGACCATCGATCGGGCCGCGACGGCCGATTCCGCGGTCGTCCACCTCGTCAACTACAACTACCGCGCCGCCGATGACTCGGTCGTTCCCCAGGGCCCGATCACGTTGAGCATACGCACTCCGGGCGGATTCGACGACACCTGGATCGCCATCTGTCTCCGCCCCGGCGTGCCCCCCGAGAGTCTGACCTTTCGCGTCGGTGGTCAGAGGCTCGAGATACGGCTCCCCGCGCTCGACATCTACGCGGCCTTGCTGCTGGGCCGGAAGGAGCAGGTGCGGCGTCTCCTTCGGTAGGGAGCAGTAGAGCAGTCTCCAGGCGATCGGGGCGGACCTCGAGCCGCGATGGCCCCCGAAGACGCAGGCGTGGGATGGTCAAGCCTCGGGACGCGCCCCGAGTTCACGTGCATGCAGAGCTCTTGTTTCATCCGGCAGGTCGAACGTCGGCATCAGGAGGTCGGCGGGGTACTCCTCGGTCGTGGACAGGTACCAGGCCACCAGCGTTCTTTCAGGTATGCAGAGCTTTGGCGCCATCGCCCAGTGGGGCAAGGAACTCCCTCGAGAGGACCGAGACCGCCTGGGCTGTACTCGTCACACACCGCCTGACAAGAAGACCTACCGACGCGTTCTGGCCGACCTGAACGCGGAGGAGATCTCAGTGTGCTCGTCGGGCCGCAGGGTATCGGGAAGGGCCCGGCCCTGCAGTGGCTCTGAGGAAGTCCATGAAGCCTGAGACCTCAGCTCCGGAATGGAACATGTCGAGCATGCAGTGCCCGAGAATGCGCCTGCGAGCGTTCGTGCTGTGCACCAGGGACGTCCCCTCCATTCGCCGCCCCGTTCGCTGGGAACGATCACCCCTGTCTCTTGGTCGAGATAGACGATGCGGCAGTTTCCGACCAGGATTTCCCGGAGAAAGGCGAGGATCAGGCTATCACCCGCTCGATCTCGTAGAGGCTCTCCGCTGACTCGAGTCACCCGGAGGTCGTGTCCCGCCCCGGCAGGGACGATCAGCCTCCGCTACGGGCCTGCATGAACTACCGGAGAGCCGCCACCGCCGCCGGTCGAGCACCGCCTTCGCTCGAACGCGAAGGTCGCCGACAGTCCGGGGCAGAGCCCAGGCCGGATGAGGGGCGTGTTTCGGGGCCAGGACGATCTGGACGGCCGTCACGCGGCAAGATCGTCGGCAACTTCGTCAGGTGTCATCGTGAGGATGATGACGATCCGACGCAACTCCGCCGCGGACAAGAAGTCCTGAAGGCCGTTCCATACGAGGTCCTGCCGTTGTTCCTGGGTGTGACCCTCGAATCGTCGAGAGACAATATGGCCACCGATCTTCCCCGTGGAAGTTCTCTCGAGGAAGACCTCGTCGCTCGCGAAACCCATCTTGGCCAAGGCGGTTCTCAGCTTTCGCTCCATCTGTGGCACCCCAGGCCGACAAGTTCGTGGCCGCAATCGAGAGCGCGGCGAGCGTTGTATTTCAGCGCATCGCCTTTGACGCCCGTGAACAGGCCTCGTCTTCGCAGGTCAGTCCTGATGCACTTTGCCGATGCGTAACGATAGCCATTCCGCCAGCGGGCCCATATCTCGCCAAGAGCCACGCCCAGTCGTCGACGTTGGATCTCGGGCACGAACGTCTCGAGACGGCTTGCTTTGAGGAGTTCACGCAGATCGTGACCGGTTTCAAGGGCCGGATCGCTGCGATCGTGGTTCGCGCGAAGGATGCACTCGACAGCAGGGCCAGAGACGTAGATACACTCGGGATAGTAGCAGGAGCAGCACAGCTGCTCAGCGGCAGCGATTCGCTCCAACGCCGCGAGTCGGTAGTCGTTGGCGCCCAACCTCACGAGATCATGTTGCCACGCGGAGGGCATTCGACGCCAGCGGGAGATGCCAAGAAGGATACACCGTCAATCCGGGGTCGATGGGCCCGGAGCTCTCGGGGTCGTGGTGACGAAGAGCAGGAGGCCCAGCACGGCGAGGGCGGCAAAGCCCGCGGCCACGACGAACGCGGCGGCGCTGCCCCAGGTCTTCCAGACGATACCGAACAGCACGTTCGCCGGGAGCGCCCCGATCCCGATCGCGGTGTGGTACCAGCCGAAGGCAACGCCCCGCTGAGCCGGCTCGACCAGGTCCGCGACCCACGCTTTCTGGACGCCCTCGGTCAGGCCGTAGTAGAGACCGTACACGGTCACGACGATCCAGAGGCCGGCCAGCGAGGAGGTGAACCCGACGACCGCGTAGAGCGCCGCGTAGAGCGCCCATCCCAGGATGAGCAACGGGCGTCGCCCCAGACGATCGGAGAGCCAGCCCCCGGGGGTCGAGGCGAGCGCCTTCACCACGTGGAGAAGCGCCGACAGGATCGGGGCGAGCGCCACGGTCATCCCGAGCTCGTGGGCCCGCAGGATCAGGAACGAGTCGGACGAGTTGCCCAGCGTGAAGAGGCAGACGAGCAGCAGGTAGGCGCGGAACCGACCGGTCGGTCGCAGGCCCTGCTCGCCGGAGCGCCGTGCCGGCACCCCCTCCCTCGGCTCCTCCCGGACGGCGAGACCGAGCACGAGCACTCCCAGCGCTCCGGGCAGCACCGCCCAGAGGAACACCGTTTCGAGCGCCACACCGGCGTGGCGGAGCAGCAGGTACGCGAGGATCGGCCCCAGCAACGCCCCGCAGTGGTCCATGGCGCGGTGGAAGCCGAACGCGGTGCCCCTCGTCTCGGTGGGTGTGTCGTCGGCGATCATGGCGTCCCGGGGCGAGGAGCGCAGCCCCTTGCCGATCCGGTCGGTGAACCT
>JACQZM010000216.1 GCA_016213885.1 Candidatus Rifleibacteriota bacterium
ACAGCCGGGCTGTTTCGTCGGGTCCCAGGCTTGGCAGAAGCCGGGTTCGTTCTTAGAATAATGACACCATGAGAAGCCGAGTAGTGTCCCTCCTCGTTCTCGCCCTCTTCAGCTGGAGCCTCGCCAGCGCCCAGTCCACCCAGATCCGGATCGTCGCGGCCAACCTCACCAGCGGCAACGACCAGTCGTACGATCCGGGCCATGGGATCCGCATCCTCAAGGCGCTGAAGCCCGACGTGGTCATGATCCAGGAGTTCCGGTACACCAGGGGCCCCGTTGCCCAGATGGTGAAGGAGATCGTCGGCCCGTCGTCGTACTTCTACCGCGAGGACGGCTACGAGCTGCCCAACGGAGTGCTCAGCCGGTGGCCGATCAAGGAGGCCGGGTCCTGGAAGGATCCTCACATCGGCAACCGCGGCCTGACCTGGGCCCGCATCGACATCCCCGGCGACCGCGACCTGTGGGCGGTCAGCCTCCATCTGAAGGCCGGCGGCGACTCCAAGCAGGTCAGGATGCAAGAGGCCGAGGTGCTCGTGGGGCTGGTCAAGAAGAAGGTGCCCCAGGGCGACTACATGACCGTCGGCGGCGATTTCAACACGTCCGATCGGACCGAACCGTGCCTCAGGGAGCTCTCCGAGGTCGTGGAGACCGCGGCCCCCTACCCGGTGGACCAGTCCGGAAAGAGCGGCACCAGCGCCAACCGGGGCAAGCCCTACGACTGGGTGCTGGCCAACGGAGACCTGGACGCCAAGGCGGTGGTCACCAAGGTGGGGGCGAAGTCGTTCCCTGACGGCCTCGTCTTCGACAGCCGCGTCAGCCCGTCGCTCTTCTCGGCCGGCGAGGTCCAGGCGGACGATTCGGCGTCGGCCAACATGCAGCACATGGCCGTGGTGAGAGACTTCGCCGTCCCGGCCGCGGGTCAGGCCCGTCAGTCCCAGCAGCGCGCCAAGGCGAGGGCGAAGCGCTAGCTCAGAGTCCCTCCTGCGGTGCCCGGTCGGCCACGGTGATGGCCCACCACGGCCCTGTGGACCGCCCGAGCACGGTGGCCCAGTACCAGTCCGACGGGTCGGTGAACCCGTGGCCCGCCCGGTCCACGATGCGCTCCCGCAGGGCGAGCTCCACGCCGGACCGTCTGGCGGCGAACTGCCCCCACAGGCGACCGGTGCGGTCGATCGCGAGCGGCCGCGGCTCGACGGTCCAGCCGGCGGCTCGCAGACAGTCCGCCGCGGAGTGGAGCCGCCGGGAGGGAGCGCTGACCCACCGGACCACCAGCTCCCGGGAGCCGTCGGTGAACCGGCCGATGCGCCCCGGGAAACCGCGGCTGAAGCTCTGCTCCACGGCCGACAGCCCGAGAGGAGCGAGCGGCCGGCCCTCGAACCGGGACGGCCATCCCGGGAACGCAGCGCCACCGGGGGCGACCCGGGGCTCCGGGGCCAGGACCGGCGCGAACAGGGCCACGAGGTGGACCGCCACGAAGACGGGCAGAGCCCGGAGCCGGACCGGGCCGCAGCGTCGCTGGCTGGCCTCATCGACCGGGGCGTCGGTGAGTGCCCCCCGGCCGATCCGCCGGTGGAACGTCGCGATCGCCAGGGCCACCACGGCGAACAGGGTCAGGCCGATGCCCTGGTGGGCCCACTCCGGAGATCCGACGATTCTCGCCTCCACGTAGAACAGGGCGGTGGTGCGCAGCACGTTTCCCACGAACACGGCGACCGACGAGAAGGTGTAGGCGAGCCAGGCAGCCCGGCCTCCGATGCCGCCCAGGCAGGTCAGCGTGAAGTTCAGGTAGAGGGCGGCCCAGAGCATCCGGATGCCGGAACAGGGGGCGTCGACGGAGATCAGCTCGCCGAGCCAGTTCAGGCAGGTGCCTTGAGCCGTCACCGGATAGCCGGTCCAGGTGACCAGCCAGCTCGCCGCCCGGGCCGTCAGCACCCGGATCGGGTAGCCGGCGTAGAACTGGAGCGAGGCGACGATCGGCAGGGAGATCACCAGTAGCCCCAGGACTCCGAGGTGGACGGTCCGGTCGAGCCGACCGGCGCTCAGGATGAGCCCCGCCGACAGGACCGCGAGCGTCGCCCTGGGGAGCGGCGTCAGCGACGGGTACCCCACGACGTAGACCAGCGTGAGCGCTCCGGAGGCGAGCAGCGCCGCCGTCGACACGCGGCGCCGCGACCCGCAGGCCCAGACGAACGCCAGCGCCGTCACCAGGGCGAGGATCCCCCAGGGCTCGTCGGAGCCGTCGGAGAGCCTCGCCGCATACCATCGCCAGACCGGCCAGAAGGCGAGGCACTGGAGTGCCAGCAGCACGCCGGTCCGGCTCATCCCCGGCACCCGGACCCCGGCGTCGACGCCACGCCGGCGCGGTCGCCCCGGCGCACGGTCCAGAGCATCACGAGCGTCAAAAGCGCCATCAGCGCCCACGTCTCGGGCTCGGGCACCGTCGGGACCGTGCCGTCCAGGGCGGCCTCGGTCACCCCCTGCGGTAGCGGCAGCGGTTGCGACGCGGTGCGGGACGCCCCGCCGGGGTTCCGGACCACCTCGTCCACCCAGCTGGGTGATCTGCTTCTGCCGGTCGGGCTTGCGATCGAGCCGGTCGTAGTCGCCCAGCGTCGCGATCCGGTGGCGGGCCCAGAGCAGCCGGAGCGCCTCGCTGTCCGGAGGGATCCGGGCCGTCGCCACGTCGATCGACCGCTGCCACTCCCGCTCCCCCTGGCGTCCCCGGACGGTGATGGTGCCGCCGCGCTGGCCCCTCCACGTTCCGAAGACGATGAGCGGCCTCTCGGCGAGCAGGTCCGGCACGGCCGGCGGCTCCTGATCGTGGATCTCGAACCGGTCGGCCTGGATCCGGACGTCCGTGAGCACCGGCGTTCGAACGTACTCCATGAACCGTTCCGCCGTGGCCCGGGCCTGGTCGGGTCGGGTCACCACGAACGGTTCGCCGCCGCCGACCCGGGCGAGCCCCTCGATGAGGAACCGGTTGACCGACGACCCGATCCCGAACGCGAACACGCTGGCCTTGCCCAGGTTGTCCCTGATCAGGTCGAACACCTCGGTCTCCACGGTCACGTAGCCGTCGGTCACCAGCACGACGGTCCGGGAGACCCCGGCGGCCCTGGGCAACGCCAGCGCCCTGTTCAGCGCCGGCAACAGCTCGGTTCCGCCGCCGGCATCCTGCCTGTCGATCAGCGCCAGGGCCCGGTCGACGTTGGCCCGGGTGGCCTCCAGAGGAGCTTCGGCCAGCGCCGCGGAGCCGCCCGAGAACAAGACGACGTTGAACCGGTCGGTGGGCCTCAGCGATCCGATCAGCTCCCGCAGGAGCTCCTTGGAGGTCTCCAGGGGGAATCCCGACATGGAACCCGAGACGTCCACGATGAACACGTACTCCCGGGCCGGCACGCTGGCCGGATCGACCCGTCGGGGCGGCTGGACCATCAGCAGAAAGTAGTTCTCTCCCTGCCCCTGGTGGAGCAGCAGCCCGGCCTGCACCTCGTCTCCCTGCAGCCGGTAGCGCATGATGAAGTCCCTGTCGCCGCCCCCCGGCCCGGCCAGGGTGACCCGAGCCTGCCCGGGCGCCGGGGACCGCACCTCGATCCGGTGGCTCGGGCTCTCGACCGGGGCGATCGGCATGGCCGCCGAGAGCTCCACGGCCAGATCGAACCGGTACGAGTGGGTCAGCCCCTCGTTCAGGTACCGGGTCTTCTGCCACGACCCGTCCGCCAGCTCGCCGGCTTCGCCGGAACTCGGCCGGGGGGCGTCGAAGCCAGGAGGGCCGTTGCCGCGCAC
>JACQZM010000217.1:0-2825 GCA_016213885.1 Candidatus Rifleibacteriota bacterium
AACCTGGCCGCCATGAAGCTCCAGGGCCACCCGGTGCCGATCGATCCGGACCAGGATGTCCTCGAGACGGCCGCCCTGGTTCTCACGGCCTCGAAGAACGGCGTCGTGGAGATCGGTGGTGGATCGCCGAAGAACTTCTATCTGCAGACGCAGCCCACGCTGTCGCAGATCCTGGACATCGACCGGGGTGGGCACGACTACTTCATCCAGATCACCACCGATTCGCCCCAGTGGGGAGGCCTGTCCGGCGCCACGCCGATGGAGGCCGTGACGTGGGGGAAGATCAATCCGGAAAGTCAGAGCAACACGGTGGTGGTCTACAGCGACGCCACCATCGCTTTTCCTCTGCTGGCGGCGTACACCCTGTCCAAGCACGGGAAGCGTCCGCTCAAGAGGCTCTACGAGAAGCTCGACACGGCTCTCGAGGAGCTCGGGCGAGAGGCGGCGAAGAAGCGAAGACAGAGGGCGCGCTAGCCGATCGACCCGCGGCGGACGGGGCGAGGGGGGGCCCGCAGGTTTCCCCGGGCCTCGCCCGGTCCGGGTTTCCGTGGTAGACTTCGCGCCGGTTCCGGGACCGGACAGAAAGAGAGTGAGCTGACCGTGCGGGCCGGCATGGTGGTTGGATTCCGCGACAAGAAAGAGCTGGCGCTCGCCTGCGTGGTCGAGGCGTCGGCAGACAAGGTCCGGCTCGTCACCGAGCGGGGGAAGCAGTTCTCGTTCCCCGCGGACAAGGTGCTGGTCGCGACCGGCACCCTCGTGAACCCCTCGCAGCCGCAGGACGCTCTGGTGGCGGCGCTGGCACAGGTGAGGCTCAGGGTCGACGAGCTCAGGGCGCAGGTGGTCCTGTCCGATCTGTGGGAGCTCCTGACAGGGTCGGAGCAGGGGTTCCCCCTGGCTCGTCTGACCGGGGACTACTTCGGGGCCGAGGCCGGAGGCGAGCACCAGGCGGCGCTGCTCGCGGAGCTGCTGAACGACTCGGTCTACTTCAAGCAGAAGGGCGACGACTACGTTCTCAGATCCGACGAGCAGGTCCGGGAGATCAAGCGTCAGCTCGAGCTGGAGCACAGGCGGACCCGGGAGAGAGAGGCCGCCATCGCCTGGTTCAAGGGCGAGATGGGCGAATCCCGGGAGAGGCCGGCGCCGGAGGGGATCGAGCGGTTCATCACCCTGTTGAAGGGGCATGTCCTCGCCGTGGAGGGGGCGACGGAGGGGCCAGAGCTCGCCACGTTCATGAAGGAGATCGGCATCTCCGATGCGGCCGGAGCCTTCGATCTGCTGGTCAGGGCAGGGGTGTGGAGCATCGACGAGAACCTGCTGCTCCACCGGTACCAGGTTCCCGATCGGTTCGGCCGCGAAGTGCTGGCTCGGGAGCAGGAGCTGCTGGCCCGGTTCGCCTCGCAGGACTGTCTCCTGGGGCAGCCGGGCCGCCGCGATCTGACCGCGCTCGAGCCCGTGACGATCGACGATCCAGAGACCGAGGACATCGACGATGCCCTGTCGCTGGAGCGGATCCCCGGCGGCTTCAGGGTGGGCATCCACATAGCGGACGTGGCGGAGTTCGTGGCCGAGTCCGATCCGCTGGACCAGGAGGCGCTGCGGCGCGCCCTGACGATCTACCTGCCCGACCGCAAGATCCAGATGCTGCCCGACACCGTGTCGGTGCGCGTCGCCAGCCTGGTGGCCGGGGAGGTGCACGCGGCGCTCTCCGTGATGGTGGACCTGGACGAGACCGGGGCTGTCCTGTCGTACGAGCTGACGCGATCGGCGATACGGGTCAAGAGCCGCCTCTCGTACGAGCAGGTCGACGGCCAGCTCGGCACGCACCCTGACTTCGCCGCGCTGCTGCAGCTGGCGGAGCTCTTGAAGAGGAGGCGCATCGAGGCGGGGGCTCTGGTGTTCAACGTTCCGGACGTGAAGGTGAGGGCCGCCCCGGACGGCCGCGTGACCGTCTCGAGGACGCCCAACGACACGCCGGCGCACCTCCTGGTGTCGGAGATGATGATCCTGGCCAACCGCCTGGTGGCCGGGTGGCTTCTGGAGAACCGGATCCCCGGGATCTACAGGTCCCAGCCGCCGCCGGACGAGCCGTTGACGATCCAGGGCTACGACCCGGTGACGTTCTACCGGGTACGGCGCCAGATCAAGCGCACCGAGACCGGGACCACGGCCCGGCCCCACTCCGGGCTGGGGATTCCGGCCTACACCCAGATGACCAGCCCGATCCGGCGGTACTCGGACCTGGTGATCCACCGGCAGATCCGCGGCGTTCTCGACGGGCGGCCGCCCTGCTACACCGAGGACGACGTCCGGTCCATCGTCAACGCCACGGAACGGGTGCAAGAGATCGTCGGCCTCGTGCAGAAGGAGGCCCACAGGTACTGGCTGCTCAAGTACCTGAAGAACCTCGTGGGGCTCACGGTCCCCGGGCTGATCCTCGACCGCAGGGACGACAGCTACGTGGTCCAGCTCAGCGACTACCTGCTCGAGGTGACGGTCTACATGCGGCAGGAGAACCGCTACGAGGTCGGCGACGCGATGCAGGTCACGATCATCGAGGCGGACCCCAGGCGGGGATACGTCAAGTGCCTCGACGCCGGGCGACCGCAGCTACCCACGGAGCCCACGGAACTCTCCTGGTAGACGCCCCCGGGTGGCCGCAGCAGGGCGGGATCTTTCGTTGTAGTGCTAGGCCGGGCTCCTCCCCGGTCCGGGGTAGAGGACCCTCATCGCCTCGGCCTGCCTGGTGAGCTTCTGCGCCATCTGCAGAGGCAGCCGGTCGATCAGTGAGTGCATCCGCTCCGCGACCTTCTCGACGGTGAACCCGT
>JACQZM010000217.1:2876-9238 GCA_016213885.1 Candidatus Rifleibacteriota bacterium
TCGCGGCGGCCACGGCGAGATGCACCTCCGACCCGGTGGCCATGACCTGGATGTGCGGGAGCTCCCCCCGGGCACCGTCCCAGACCACCCGGCCGCCCTTGGACACGCCCTCCGCGGCATCGCCCGACGTGGTCTCGAGGAGCGGCAGGGCCTGCCGGCTCAGGATGAGACAGACCGGTCTCGGGTTCTCCGACGAGGCCTGCTCGATGATCCACCTCCAGGCGGCCACCGACTCGTGAGCGTCGGCCGGCCGGAGCACCACCAGGTGCGGGATGAGCCTCAGGCTGGCGATCTGCTCGACCGGCTGGTGGGTCTCCCCGTCCTCGCCCACGAAGATCGAATCATGGGTCAGGACGAACACCGACGGCAGCCTGCTGATGGCAGCCAGCCTGATCGCCGGTCGCAGGTAGTCGGAGAAGACCAGGAACGTGCCGGCGAACGGCAGGAACCCTCCATGGGCCGCGAGTCCGTTGGTGATCGCGCCCATGGCGTGTTCCCTGACCCCGTAGTGCACGGCTCTGCCACCCGTCTGGCCCGGCCGCGTCGCCTCCGGGTAGTGCCCCACCGCCTTCTCGAAGAGGTCGGTCCGGGTCGAATTGGCCAGGTCGGCGGACCCGCCGAAGAGGTGGGGCGCCGCGTTGCGGAACCCGGCCAGCGCCTCCCCGGCGCTCACCCTGGTGGCCGTGGGCGACGACGGCACCGGCATCGCCGCGGACGCGCCGTCCAGCGCCCTCCGGAGAGCCTGCGCGTCGGCGAGCCCGTGGGTCAGATCGTGGATCGCCGCAAGCTCCGGTCGATCGCGACCGAACGCCTCGAGCCGGGCCTTCCAGGCGGCTGCCTCCCGGTCCCCGGCCCGGATGCGCTCCTGGTAGAGCTCCCGGACGATGGCGGGGATCCAGAACGGCGTGCCGGGGTGGCCCTTCCGCGACTTGAACTCGTCGATGACGGGCTGGCCCAGCGGCGCGCCGTGGGTCTCGACGCTCCCGGCCCTGGTCGTATCCCTGGCGATCCGGGTCCGGCCGATGATCAGGGTGGGCTTGTCCCGGGAGCCCCGGGCGACCCGGAGCGCCCCCTGGAGCGCCAGGTGGTCGTTGCCGTCCGGCAGCTCCACGACCCGCCAGCCATACGCGGCGAAGGCGCGCCCCGTGTCCTCGCTCATGGTCCTGTCGGTCGTCGAGGCGAGCTGGACGCCGTTGGCGTCGTAGAAGACCACGAGCCGCCCCAGCCTCAGGTGGGCGGCGGCGGCGGCGGCCTCGCGGAAGACGCCCTCCTGGAAGTCGCCGTCCCCGGCCAGCACGTAGGTCCAGTGGTCCACCACGTCCGCCCCGTGGACCGTCCTCAGGTAGCTCTCGGCGAGCGCCATCCCGACGGCGTTGCCGAACCCCTGACCCAGCGGGCCTGTGGAGGTCTCCACGCCAGGGCACACGCCGCGGATCGGGTGACCCTGGGTCGGCGCCCCGAGCTGACGGAACCGGGTCAGGTCTTCCAGGGGGAGCCGGCCCTGCAGGTGGAGCAGCGAGTACAGGAGCATGGACATGTGGCCGGCGGACAGCACGAACCGATCGCGGTCCAGCCAGCCCGGGTCGGCGGACGCTCTCAGGAAGCCGGTGAACAGCACGTGGGTGAAGTCCACGCTCGACATGGCCCCCCCCGGGTGGCCCGAATTGGCCTTCTGGACGGCGTCCGCCACGACCATCTTGATCACGTCGCAGGCCAGGAGGTGAGCCGCCTCGAGGAACGCCTGGTCGTCGTCTCCCAGGCACCCGGGGCGCATCCTCTCCAGCGCCGTGGCGGTCTCGTCGTCGACGATCCTCTTGAGCTTCTCCACGCCTGGCACCGCGGCACACCTCCTGGACCCCAAAGAAAGAGGGAACGACCGGAGAGGTCGCTCCCTCGAGAGCTGCCGGCGATCCGTCACGACCGCCAGCGACTTGCTACATGTCCATGTCGCCGCCGTGGCCGCCCATGCCCATGCCCTTGTCCTTCTTGTCTTCGGGCTTGTCGGTCACGAGCACCTCGGTGGTCAGCAGGATGCTGGCGATGGAGGCTGCGTTCTGGATCGCGGAGCGAACGACCTTGGTGGGGTCCACGATACCTGCGGCCACCATGTCCTTGAACTCGCAGTCGACCGCGTCGAAGCCCCAGCCCTTCTTCTGCTCCTTGACCTTCTCGCAGACCACGGAACCTTCCAGACCGGCGTTGATGACGATCTGCTTCAGCGGCTCCTCGATCGCCTTCCTGACGATGTTCAGGCCGGTCTGTTCGTCGCCTTCCAGCTTCATCTTCTCGAGCGCCGGCAGGCAGTTGAGCAGCGCCACGCCGCCGCCCGGCACGATCCCTTCCTCGACCGCGGAGCGGGTGGCCGCGAGGGCGTCCTCCACCCGGGTCTTGCGCTCCTTCATCTCGGTCTCGGTGGCGGCCCCCACTCGGACCACAGCAACGCCGCCGGAGAGCTTGGCCAGCCGCTCCTGCAGCTTCTCGCGGTCGTAGTCCGACGTGGAGTCCTCGATCTCCTTCTTGATCTGGGCGATGCGGCCCTTGATCGCCTTGGCGTCGCCCTTGCCCTCCACGATGGTGGTCTCTTCCTTGGTGACCTTCACCTGGCGCGCCCGGCCCAGATGCTCGAAGCCGACCTTCTCGAGCTTCATGCCGAGCTCGTCGGAGACCTTCTTGCCCCCGGTGAGGATGGCGATGTCCTCGAGCATGGCCTTGCGTCGATCGCCGAACCCCGGCGCCTTCCCGGCGACCACGTTCAGGGTGCCCCGCAGCGTGTTGACGACCAGCGTGGCCAGGGCATCGCCCTCGAGATCCTCGGCGATGATCAACAGAGGCTTGGCCGCCTGGACGATCTTCTCCAGGAGCGGCAGCAGGTCCTTGGTGGCGGTGATCTTCTGTTCGAAGATCAGGATGTACGGGTCGTCGAGGATCGCTTCCATCTTGTCCGAAGAGGAGGCGAAGTAGGGGGAGATGTAGCCCTTGTCGAACTGCATCCAGTCGACGGTCTCCAGGGTGGTTTCCAGGCCCTGGCCCTCTTCCACGGTGATCACGCCGTCGCGGCCCACGGCGTCCATGGCCTTGGCGATCGTGTCGCCGATGTCGGTGTCTCGGGCGGAGATCGACGCCACCTGGGCGATCTTCTTGGAGTCTTTCACCTCGATGGAGAAGCTCTTGATCTCCTTCACGACGCCCTCGACGGCCTTCTCGATGCCACGCCTGATCGCCACCGGATTGGCCCCGGCGGCGACGTTTCTCAGGCCTTCGCGGAGGATCGCCTGGGCGAGCACGGTCGCCGTGGTGGTCCCGTCGCCGGCCACGTCCTGGGTCTTCGTTGCGACTTCTTTGACGAGCTGGTCGCCCATGTTCTCGAACGGGTCTTCCAGCTCGATCTCCTTGGCGATCGTCACGCCGTCGTTGGTGATCGTGGGCGATCCGAACTTCTTGTTGAGCACCACGTTGCAGCCCTTGGGGCCCAGGGTCGCCTTCACGGCGGTGGCGAGCTTGTTCACGCCTCGCTCGAGCGCCGCCTGCGCTTCGCCGCGATACAGGAGCATTTTGGCTGTCATATCTTCATGACTCCTTTCCTTGTTCTTCCGCTCTGGCAGGGGACGCCAGGATCAGTGAATCGCCAGGATGTCGTCTTCCTTGAGGATGAGGTACTTCTCGCCTTCCAGCTTCACTTCGGTGCCGGCGTACTTCGAGAAGATCACCTTGTCGCCCTTCTTGACTTCCATCGGGAGCCGCTTGCCCTCTTCCGTCAGCTTGCCCTGGCCCACGGCCATGACTTCACCCTGGAACGGCTTGTCTTTGTCCGCGGTGTCCGGAAGATAGACGCCACCCTTGGTCTTCTCCTCGTGCTCCGACGGCTTCACGATCACGTGTTCTCCCAGCGGTTTCAGGTTCATATTTCTCCTCCTTGAAGCTGCGCCATGCGCGGCGCTCATCTCGATCCGGCTGGTTGTCTTGCCGTGCCTCCGGCTGGTTTCGCCTCCGGCGGGCCGGGCCGGTTTAGCACTCCAGTTGTTTGATTGCCAATATCTTAGCACTCTCAACTGGCGAGTGCCAATGTATATCCGCCGCGGTGGATGTGCAAGGCTTTTTTTTCACCGCTGCCGCGACTCCATCTCGTCCTGTTGTCGCCGGGCCGTGGGGACGCCAGTATAATGAGACCATGGCGCTCGGAATCCTGGCTCGCGTCGTCATCGGGATCGTCGTGGCTGCGGTGCCGGGCATCGCAGGGGTCCCATCCACCGCGGCAAGCCAGGAAGCGGCCCGTCATGGACTGCCCGGACTCCCGGCCAGGGTCCTGTTCGTACAGCGGGCGTTCGACCCGAGGATGCCGGGGGTCGAGCCGGCCACCTGGGAGGCGGCGAAGAAGGCGTGCGAGACGCTCTTCTTGCGGCTGTTCGGGTGCCCGGTCCAGCTGAGGGACCTCGGTACCGTCGACCCGGTTCGCACCTTCGAGCGACACGGGGTCGACCCGGGCAGCCCGGGGCGTGACCTGGCCGCCGGGTTCCTGCCCGAGGGCGAGCAGCGGGCCAGGTACGTGAAACGCGTCGCCGATGGGATCAAGGGGGAGCTGCCGGACCGGATCCGGCTCTATCTTCCGGCGGCGACCAGGTCGCTCAAGAGCCCCCATGAGCTCGCGGAGGCGATCGTCCGGGTGTTCGAGGAGCGGGCGCGGGGGGTGCTCGAGGCCGGTCGCAGGGCCGCCACGGCGCTCGGCCGGGGCGGGCGGCTCCTCACCATGGGCGCCTGGGGCGAGGCGTTGCAGCGCCAGTCCGCGGCCGACCTCATCGTCACCAACGTGCCGGTGCTCTACAGCCATCAGGACGGGAGCTCCATCCACGCCCTGGTGAGAGGAGGGCTGATCGGTGGGTTCGCCACCTGGAGCAACCGGTCGAGGCCCCACGGCGGAGCCGCCCTGACGACGACCCATCCTCTGAGCTCCAGCGACCCCGCGGTCAGGGTCGCCGGCGGCGAGGCGCTGGCGCCGGACAAGCTGTCCATGGCGCTCGCCGCCGTGATGACCCACGAGCTGGCCCACCTGATGTTCCGGCTGGGGGACAACTACTCCCACCCCGGCTGCGTGATGCACCCTCCGGCCGGCCTGGACTACCACCGATTCTGGTTCGTCACGGACCCGGTACGATTCTGTCTGCCGTGCAACCGGCGGGCCAGGGTCTTCGAGATCTCCAGGGACGCCCGGGCGAGGGAGAAGGAGCGTCGGCTTCCCGAGGCGCTGGCCCTCTACCGCCGGACCGTCGAGTGCTCTCCCGACGACCCCGAGGTGCTGAACGACGCGGCCTGGTTCCTGGTCCAGTACGGGATCGAACCGGGCCAGGCCGTGGCGTGGGCCAGGAAGGCCGTCGAGCTGTCTCCTGGCGCCGCCCACATCATCGACACTCTGGGGTGTGCCCAGATGGCCACGGGCGACCTGCGCCAGGCGGCGGCCAATCTGGAGCTGGCCTGCCGGCTCACCCGGGAGAGCGGGGTCGACGACAGGGGAGAGATCGCCTCGCACCTGGCCATGGCGCACCTGGCCTCCGGCGACTACGCGAAGGCGGCGAAGAGCCTCGGGGACGCGATCCACGAGGGGGCGGGCCGCTCACTTCTGAAGACCGTGCTGGCGGTCCTGGGGGCGCTGCAGAACTCTCTTCCCTCTCCGAAGAGGTTGTTCTAGCATGAAGCGGTCGGAAATCGTCATAGTAATAATGTAGAAACGAACCGCTCTTTTGCCGGCGCGGCCGCGGGGTATTCGCTTTCCGGAGATCCCGTGGCAGGCGAGGTGGCAGCAGGGTAGTATCGGAGCGCCAGACGATGGGACTTGCAGAGCTGACGACCTCGCCGGCCCGGGGTCCCTCGTGCCGGTGCCGCGTCGGTTGGAGCCCGGGCCGCCTGGGAACGGCGTTCCTGGTATCGGCCTTCATCGCCCTGGCGGTCGCCCGGCCCGCTCCGGGTCAGAGCTCCCAGCGGCTCGGCCGGCTTCTCTGGAGCGAGGTCGGCGGGGGGGGATGGTCCGACACCGCCCCGTCCATCGGTCTGGCCACGGAGATCCTGTACCCTGACGGAGCGCAGGTGCCCGAAGAGCTGGTCAGGCAGACCGACAGGCTCTTCAGGGTGAGCCCGGCGTCCGCGCCGACCGAACCCCGTCTGCACCCCATCCTCGACCACCTGGGAACCGGGTACCTCGCCGGCTCCGGCCGCGGGACGCAGGTCGATCAGGCCTCGGGGTCCACCGTGAAGACTCAGGGCAAGATCCTGGCGCGCAGGCTCGTGGGGGACAACGTCGAGACGCCTCCGACCGTTGCCGAGGCCACGGACAAGGGGTGCTTCTTCGCCTCTTCCTCACACGATGGCCGGGA
>JACQZM010000218.1:0-745 GCA_016213885.1 Candidatus Rifleibacteriota bacterium
TTTCGCGGAGTCGGGCCTGTGATCAGGCCTCGGCCTGGCTGCAGAGTCACCGAGGAAGTGGAGGGGGTTCATTCGAAGACGCGCTCGGGAGAGAGAAGAAAGAGGAAGGGATCTGGATTGAGGTCGCGCTCGGGGGCGCGACTCGGATCCGGCGAGGCGCCGGATCTTCGTAGCGCACCCCGCGGGCGACACTGTCGTCGGGAAGGGCGATCCGAACCGTGGAGACGAAGCGACCGGATCCGTTGCCGACCCTGCCGCCGGCGCTGGCGGCCAGGTTCGAGCCGCTGTCCGTGCTGGGCGTCGGAGGCTACGGCACGGTGATCAGGGCCCGACAGCACCTGCTGCAGCGCGACGTCGCCCTGAAGATCCTCACGAAGTCAGAGACCGACGACCCGCTGGCCCAGCAGCGGTTCGCCCAGGAGGCCCGGGTCGTGGCCGGGCTGTCCGATCCGACCATCGTTCCGGTGCTGGACCAGGGGGTCGAGGGCGGGGTCTCTTACATAGCGTTCGAGTTCATAGATGGAATGTCGCTGAGGGAAGCGCTGGGACAGGGGGCGCTCGAGTGGACCGTGGTGGTGACCCATGGGATCAGGGTCGCCTCGGCGCTGGTGGCGATCCATCGGGCCGGGGTGATCCACCGGGATCTCAAGCCGGAGAACGTCTTGATCCGCAGCGACACCGGCCTGGCCGTGGTCACCGACTTCGGCATCTCGCGTCCCAGGGAGACCTCGGTGTGGACCGGCAC
>JACQZM010000218.1:796-15750 GCA_016213885.1 Candidatus Rifleibacteriota bacterium
CGCCGGAGTACGCCCGCGGCGGGCAGGCGTCCGTGGCCTCCGACATCTATGCCCTGGGGATCATGCTCTGGGAGTGCCTCGCGGGGTTCCGGCCGTTCGAGCTTCGCAAGCCGCCCGATCGCTCGTCGGCACGGAACCCCATGGAAGAGACGGTCGCTTCGCTGCGAGGGGCTGCGCCATCACTGGGGGCGCTGCTCCCGGGCACACCCTACGGGCTGGTGGAGCTGATCAGCCAGATGATCGCCAACGATGAGGCATGCCGTCCCCACGGCGCAGGGATCGTCCTCGGCAGGCTCGAGGCGATCGCCGCCGGGTCCGGAGCCGGAAGCCTGTCCCCGGTGGCGGAACCCCGGGCCCGGACCGTGCTCACGGCGCGGCGGCCGCCCGACGCCTCGACCAGACGGATGGACCGATCCGTCTCCTCCGACGAGCCTGCCCGGGCGCCCGGCGCCCCCCGCGGCCGGGGGTCGTCCGCGGCAGGGTCTGGGCGGCCGATCGCCTCGGCGCTCCTCTCCTGGCCCTGGTACACGGCGCTGGCGGTGGGCCTGGTCGGCCTGGTGTCCGGTCTGGTCGTGGTCGGCCTGCTCAGGGTCTCGAGGCCGCCGGAGGGCGACCGGGGCCCGGCGGACCCGACCCGCCGATCCCCGGTTCCGACCGTTCACGTGTCGGTTCCCGCGGAGCGGCCCGAGCTCGACGAGCTCGAGGACCTGTTCGCCCGGGAGCCGGACCTGCATCGGCTCAGGCCATGGTCCGAGGCGGCCGGCGCCCTGGAATGCCCGGTGGTTCTCAGAGAGCCTCCCGGGGATGAACCGGTCCGGTTCACCGTTCCGACGAACCAGGAGGTGGTGTCGGTGAACGGCGTCTCGTGGCCGACGCAGACCGCCTTGTCGCCGTTCAGGGTCGGGCTGAACTGGGTCCGGGTGAACGTGACCGCCGGCGGATCCGTGGGCGTCACCGTGCCGAACGGCCGGGGCAGGCTGAGCATGCGACCCGCGGTCGACGGGGAGGCGATCCGGGAGCTCGACGCGTACGAGCGGCTCCGGGCGCTGCTCTATCCGAGGCCGGACCCATCGGGGGCCCGGGCGATGATCGAGACGCTGATGCCCGAGCCGGATCACCCGTTCAGGCGTCTGGCGTTCACGTGGTGTGAGCTCGCGCCGAGCATGAGCCGCTCGTTCGGCATCTCCGAGGCGCTCTCCTCGTCGGCCGCCGTGGAGAGCTCCCCGTACCTTCAGCCGGAGCTCCTCCGGCTGAGGCGCCGGTACCTCGACGGTCTGCAGCCTCTCATTCCGCGGCACGGGGACCGCTGGTACCTCTGGCTCGGCATCGCCTGGCAGCTCCGGTGGGGCGACCAGACCGACGCGGCCATGTCGGCGCTCCTGAGAGCGCTGGATCTCTGGCCCCGGTGCCCGTGGAGCTGGTACGAGCTGGCCCGGTGGGAGTTCCTCACGTGGCAGGAGTGGCAGATGCGGAGAACGCTGTTTCCTCAGCGGAGCCGACGACATTTCGGCCGGGCCGCCCTGGTCCACTTCGAGCTGGCCGAACGGTTCATGAAGGAGCGCAGGAACGACGGGATCGACGTCGTCGTGCGGGACATCCAGGACAAGCTGGGGCTTCTGCGCAAGAGGGCCGACAAGGAGTGACGCATGGGTCGCACCACCCGAGCGGTGGACAGCGTCGGCGGGAGGACCACGTTCACCCTCGATCCTCGGGAGCCTTCCGGACGCCCACTGGGACCTGTTGCTGCTGGACATCCGCACGCTTGGCCGAGGTGGAGTCGCGGTCCTGCAGGAGTTCACCTCAGGCAGCCCGATCTTCTCTCCCGGGTCATCGTGGTGGCCGGCGCCCTCTCGGATTGCACTCTCCGGGACATCCTGGCCTCTCATCCCGTTCCGTGCTCGTCCGAGCCGTGCTCCGTTGGCGAGTTCCACGACACAATACGGCTCGTCCTGCGCATGGGCCAGTCTGCCTGAGCAGCGGGACCTGGAGCCAGCCGGCCGGCCGGTCCTCGATGCGGCGAAGACGGCTTCCTCAGTCGAGCGGGTCCACCGGGTCCAGGAAGGGAAACCGATGGAAATCGGAGTCGCGAGTGACGATCCGGCGGATGCCGTGTTCGCGCATCAACGCGGCGATGTGAAGGTCGTGAAAGAGGTTCCCGGACAGGCCGCCGAACTGCTGGGTCACCGCGTCGACCACGGCTGCGTGGCGTTCCGTGGCGAGGAGCATCCGAAGCGACGGGGCGGCCAGCAGCGCTCCGATGAACCCCCACGCCTGTGGTGCGGCCCACGGCCTGGCGAAGATCCGGGGGTGCGTCGTGATGCGGGCGAGTTCGTACACGATGCTCCAGGTCAGGTACCAAGGGGTCTCGCTCCGCCGCCACTCCTCGACACGCTCCCGACACCGGATGTGCTCGGGAAAGCTCCGTTCGGCTGCATAGACGAGGACGTTCGTATCGACGACGAACACTACCTGCCCTCCATGGCCCGGTAGAGCGCGTCGCGGTCGGAAACATCGACCCGGCAACCGCCACCGTCGAACGAGGGGAGCTCCGGAAGCGAACCGGTGCTCTCTGCACCTTTCTCGAGAAGCGACCGCAGCGCGGTCTCGACCAGCTCGGACATGGTGCATTGTCGGCGGATCGCCTCCCGCTTCAGCGCCCGCATGACCTCACTGCTCATCTTGAGGGTGGTCTTCACTGTCATACGGCAAACCATATCACCCGTATGGTCAGATGTCAAAGCCGTTGGCCAGCCGCCAGGGTGACGCATGACCCCTGGGGCCGGGTGAGGCGAGCCTGGTTCTGCGTGCAACGGCCACCTTTCTGGGCCCACCTGGGCGTCGAATCCGGGGCAGGAGGTACCCCATCCACGATGGGCCCGCCCGGATAGAGGCCATCCAGCAGGACTGACTCGGAAGCGCTCTCGAGAATCAGCTCTGGGGAGAAATCGCCCGGACGACCAGAATCTGCGCACACGGTGACAGCGAGACTGCTTCGCTGGGCCCAAGGGCGGCGGCCTCGTCCGCCCTTGGAATATCGCATCGCCTATCCAGGTCGCTCTCTCGTCCCTCCGTGAAAGACGAGGGCCCGCCTTCGATGAACACTCACGAACGCCCCAGGTGCGCTCGTGTCACCGGGCCGGGAGGTCCAGCATGCTCGTCACCGCGTCGCTCGGGACCCGGTTGACCGTCGTCGTAGGTCTCTTCCTCCGCGCTGGAGTGCCGTTCGTCGTTCTGGCTGCGCTGGCCGCCGCGCCTGCAGATGCGGCGCAACCGGGCGAGGCCCCGGCGATGAGCCTGTTGGACGTCTCGTCAGATACGCCAGCGAACGGCGCCGCGCCCGCCGCTCAGTCGCCCCAGCCGGCGTGGTCCATCATGATGGAGATGTATGGCGGTTACGGCGCCATCAAGCGCCGGGTGGTGACCGTTTCGGCGTGCGCCACCGGAGCGCTCGCGAGGGTGGACACCACGCTGTATCGAAAGGCCGACCCGATCGTGGAGGAGCGGAGCCTGGCGATCGACGAGGCCAGCGCTCTCTGGTCCAGCGTCGAGGCTTCGGACGCCCTGCGGCTGAAGGACAACCTCAAGCTCAGGGGGCGCGTCACGGACATGTATACCTACAAGGTCACGGTGACGCGCGGCGGTGGGAGCAACAGCTTCACGGTGTATGGCCCGGAGCTGCTCGGCACCAAGGTCGCCAACCGAGGCCTCTGGGAGCAGATCCGGGCGCTGTTCCCGAACGACGACAAGAAGTACTTGGCGGTCGTCCGGGCCATCCGGGAGGTCTTCCCCTCCTGAGTCGATGGCACGGACGGGCGCGTGTCCACGGCCTCCCCGCAGATGCCGCAGCGGGCAACACCCTCCGCCGGCAGTGCTCCGGTTCCGGGCGGCTTCGTCTCCTCGCGCATGCGGACCGATCACCCCCACGGCGTCGGTCAGTCCTGGCCCGTCGCGCGGACCATGCTCAGGGAGTCGTCGCTGCATCCGTGCGCGGATCTCTAGCAGCCACGACGAAGTCGGATGCTCTCACGCCGGGCCTCCAGCCTCCGCGCTTCCTCGATCTGCCCGCCTGCCCTGAGTACCTTGGCCCGGTGGCCGAGGAGCCTGGCCACGGTGTGGTGGTGGTCGCCGAGAGTCTTGATGCAGATCTTGAGCGCCTCGTTCAGAAACAGCTGGGCCTCTTCGAGTCGCCCCAGCCTGAAACAGGCGGCGGCGATGCAGTCCAGGCTCTTTGGCAGCCGAAAGTCGACAGGGCCCAGGTCTGTCGCCAGCAGCACGGATTGCCGGAAGAGACTGACCGCCTTGTCGTGCTCGCCCCTGAGGCACCGGGCAGCACCGGCACCTATCGACCGAGCCCAGAGGTCCCGTTTCTCCTGATCGGCCGCATCGCTGTAGAGCCGACGCATAAACTCCCGTTGATCGGCGGAGAAGCCCTTCAATTCAGCATCGTTGTGCGCAGGAATCCAGGAAAGCCATCGTGCAATTTTGGGTACCGAAGGCGGGGTTGGCACCGGCCACCGACAGGAGAACTGGTACCCAATTTTCTCCATGACGCAAGGCCACTCCGTTCATGATCTGGAGCCACATGACGCAATTCATGCGTCGGCTCTGTAGAGAGACAGCAGTCGTCGATCGGCGAGGGGGACCTCGAACTGCCTCGAGGCGCTCCGGAGACGCTCCTCGAGGTCTGCCTCCGGCCAGAGACGCCTCGACTCGCGCGGCCATCCAGAGGCTTCGAACAGCTCCGAGTCCTGCTCGTCGATGGCGAGGCGGTAGAACAGGAGCGCCACGCCCCAGATCTCGAGGAACCGGGAGGCCCTGTCCCCGACCGGGTTCAGGATCTCTGCTCCGAGGGTGACGACGTGCTTGGTCCCGCTCGAGTGGACCGTCAGAGTCCTGAGCTGGGTCAGCGTCTCCTCGAGAGAGTCGTCCCGGGGCCCCAGGGCAAGGAAACCGGCGTGATCGAGCGCCCGGGAAAGGTGCTCGACCTGCGCCGAAGTCAGCGACCTCAGCGGCCATTCCACCTCATCATCCCAGAGCCTGAGCTCCCCCGGGACGACCTGGACGAGACCGCCGTCGACGTTCGCCCGGATGTGCCACGGCTTCGCGTCGACGCCGATCGGCCGCAACTCGGCCTCCAGCAGTAGCTCCGGACCGGGCGATGGCTGCCGCGAGCCCGCGGCCATGCCCAGGAGATCGCCGACCTTGATCTGAAGAGTCTGAACGCCTATCTGAGACCTGGGCCTCGCCGACGGGGCTCCTTCGGACGGACCCTCTGCCGCGTCTCGTACCGGCCGCAAGGCGTCCGGCCTCGAGTCGGGATGCGGCGCCGGGCTTGCCCCACCCGCCCCTGGCCCCGCGCCCGACGGCGCCTGGACCTGCCGGCCCGCCATGCCCTTCTTGCGCTGCGCCTCCATCGCCTCGCGCCGGAGCTGGGCCCGCGCGGCGAGGATCGCCGTGTCTCCAGGGGCCATCGTCTCCTCGGGCGAGCGCACCCCCAGAAGCTCCACCGTGATCACGCCGGACAGGTTGATGCACGTTCCACCGCGGACCGGCATCTGCTCGCCCTTGGTGAGCGGCCGGCCGTCCACGGTGGTCGGAGCCTCCGTGACAGAGCTTATCCACATCCCGTCGGCGTCGCGACGAAGCTGGAAGTGCCAGCGGCTGATCGCCTTGCTCAGCTGCTCGTCGGGCACCGCCAGCACGATGTCGTTGCCTTCGTGGTCGGATCCCTTCTCGCGCCTCCCGCAGCGACGCGGGCGCACAGGTTGACCGAGTCCCCCGTGACCACCCGATCTGCCTTGAGGACCGGTCCCCAGTGGAGACCCACCCGGATCGAGAGCCTGCTCTCCTCCGTGACGTTCGCGTTGCCGGACACGATGAGTCGCTGGAGCTCGAGCATGGCCTCGGCCGCGGCCTGGGCCCGGGGGAAGCAGAGGAACGCCCCGTCGCCGGCCGTGTCGACGATCAGGCCCTCCGCGCTCGCCACGACCTTCCCCAGAAGCGCGTAGTGACGTTCCAGCAGGGCGCGGCCGGCGGCGTCTCCGTGGCGCTGGAAATACGCCGTGGACCCGACCACGTCGCTGAAGGCCAGCGCCATCTTGCGCTCGAACCGACGCTTGATCGTCTGGGAGATCTCCAGCTGGAGCTGCATCAGCTCAGCGAAGGTGAGATTGTCCAGCTCGATGCCCATCTTGACTTTCCAGTATACCCCACAGCGTCAGACCGTCGCGCATCCTGGGGACGACGCGTCGGGGAGGCCCGCCCAGACCCCGTACGCGAGGGCGCGCCCCGAGCTGGCAGAAGGCCCCCCCCCGGGCACCGCTCCCTGAGCCCGCTGGAGGGCACCCCGCCCACCTTGGGCGGTTGAACATCGACGGCGATTGGGGTACGTTCTCCCGGAGGACCGTGTCCGTCGACCCTGCCTGATGCGTGATGAACGACATCGATGTGTGTCTGGTCCAGATGCCGTACGCCGTGGTCGACATGCCTTCTCTGTCTCTGGGCCTCTTGAAGGCCTGCTTGACTCGCGCCGGCATCGGCTCGTCCGTCGTCCACGCCGCCCTCTGGTTCGCCGAGGACCTGGGTCTGGACGTCTATCAGACCGTCGCCGAGAGTGACGCGAGCACCCTCATCGGCGAGTGGACGTTCGCCAGGTCCGCCTTCCCGGAGAACCACCCGGACGACGAGGCGTACCTGACTGCCATCGCCCCGCGGGCCAGCAAGCGGTGGTTCAGGCTGTTGCGTCAGTGTCATCCCGGTCTGGACGCGGCTCTCCTGTTCCGGGCGGTTCGCGAGCGGGCCGGGGCCTTCGTTCCCAGGGCAGCAGAGCGACTGCTCGCGATGAAGCCGAAGATCGTCGGCTGCTCGTCGTCGTTTCAGCAGAACTGCTCCAGCCTGGCACTGCTCAGACAGATCAAGGAGCAGGCGCCCGGGGTCGTCACCGTCATGGGCGGCTCGAACTGCGAAGCCGAAATGGGCAGGGCGTTGCACGGGTCTTTCCACTGGGTCGACTTCGTCGTCTCGGGCGAGGCCGACGAGATCTTCGCCGAGCTCTGCGGCGGGCTGTTGCGAAAGGGCGCCGGCCTCGGGGCCGAGGAGCTGCCGGCCGGCGTGTTCGGCCCGTGCCATCGGTCGCCCGGGCGATCTCGAGGCATGGCGTCCAGGGTCGTGGTAGAGCGGCTGGACGAGACGCCGATCCCCGACTTCGACGACTACTTCGCTGCCTTCGGCCGGTCCGAGATTCGCCGTCACCTCACCCCGGTACTCACCATGGAGTCGTCACGCGGATGCTGGTGGGGACAGAGACACCACTGCACCTTCTGCGGCCTGCACCCCGCGGGGTTGCGCTTCCGCTCCAAGAGTCCGCGACGAGTCCTGGAGGAGCTCGAGTATCTCAGCCGGCGGCACGGTAGCCGCACGTTCCAGGTCACGGACGAGGTCTTGGACAGGGGTTACCTGAAGACCGTGTTTCCCGTCCTGGCCGGGCAGGGAGTGGCGTACAACCTCTACTACGAGGCACGCCACGATCTGACACGCGAGGATCTCGAGGTGCTGGCCAGGGCCGGGGTCCGTCAGGTCCAGGTCGGTATCGAGAGCCTGAGCACGGCGGCCTTGAAGACGATGAACAAGAGGGGACCCGCGGTCAGAAACCTCGAGCTCCTGAAGTGGGCGAGGGAGGTCGGCATGACCGTGGTCTGGAACTTCCTCCACGACTTCCCCGGAGAGTCGGACAGCTGGTACCTCGACCTGGCCGGCTGGCTCCCGTGGATCGTCCATCTGGAGCCACCCAGGCTGGCTCCGAGCGGCGGGATTCGCTTCGATCGGTTCAGCGAGTACCACCGTGCGCCCGACCAGCACGGGCTCAGTCTCCGCCCCGCCTCGGTCTACACCTATGTGTATCCGGTGGACGAATCCGTCCTGACCGACCTGGCCTACTACCTGACCGACACCAGCGAACGCTGGGCCCACAAGAACTCGCAGACCATGCGGCCTGACGCGCCCGCCGGCATTCGCGCCGTGCTCGGGTGCATCCGCGACTGGTATGTCCTGTTCTGGAACGGAAGACAGGATGGGGTGTCGCCCGAGTTGACGGCGAGGGACGACGGGGAGCGCCTCGTCATCAGGGACACCAGGCCCGTCGCGGCGCATGAAGAGACCATCCTCGATGGACTCGAGCGCCTCGTGTGCCTCGTCTGCGACAGGGCAAAGACCCCGCGGGGGATCGTCCGGGACCTGCGGGACTTCCACGGCGTCGAGGCGCGGTGGCCCGAGATCCAGACCCCGGTGCGAAGCCTGGAGGCGAAGAAGCTGCTGCTCGCGATCGACGGGCGCTACCTGAGCCTCCCTGTCCGGGACCGCGGGACCCGGCGTCCCAGACCTGGCGACGCGCGCGCAGCGAGGGTCTTTTCCCTGGGGCTCGCGGAGGACCTCGCTCCCCGGAGTCTCGCCAGGGCCTGCACGCTGGATGTCGACCCCTGGATCCCGCTCGAGCTGGATGGCCCCGACCGGCCTTCGAATCGCGGGCCGTGACAGAGGTCCTCTCCGTCGACGAGCGGCGTGGCATCGGTCCCTGGTCGCCGTGCTCGGAGCAGACCCGGCCCAGGGACCGAATCGCGGGATTCCGTGGAACGTACGGACGAGTCAGTACATTCCACGCCTGCGGAAAGAGAATCCCGTTTCGGGGCACGGTGCTGTTGCCTGTCCGAGATTCGTCTGCCATACTTGAGCCTTGGCCGGTCCATGAAGTCTGGCCAAGCACCCAGCAGCGTGCGCGACAGGGCGGGGACGCAAGACAGCGTCCCGAGGAGGGGAAGGGAGACCCCATGACGAGCGAGGAGTTCGAACGGGAACTCATCAAGAGGGCGATGGCCGACGAGAGCTTCAGGCGAAAGCTGATGGACGATCCGACTGGCACCATCTCGGCCGAGCTGTCCAGGCTGCGCCCTGGAAGCAAGCTCGCCGACGGTCTGGTGGTCAAGACCATCGAGGAGAAACCTGGCACCATGTGCCTCGTCATTCCGCCGCCGCAGGCCGCCGGGACCTGCCAGCTCTCCGACGAGGACCTCGACCAGGTCTCCGGAGGGTTGAGCGGCTGGCACATCAGCAAGATCACCACCACGATCGGATGACCGAGGAGGAACGAATCGTGAAGGAACCGACCAAGTCACTGAAGCGTCATGAACTCGAGTCCTTGGTTGCCAAGAGAGCGGCCACAGACGAGTCGTTCAGGCGGGAGCTCCTGGCCCATCCCACCGAGACGGTGGGCAGGGTCGTGGGAGAGATGGTGCCCGGAGCGAGGTTGCCGGCAGACCTGAAGGTGAGCATCGTCGAGCAGACCCAGGGGACCTACCACCTGGTGGTCCCGGCGATGCCGCAGGGGCGTGACACGCGTGAGCTGTCGGACGCCGATCTGGACTCTGTCTCCGGAGGAGTTTTCGGCGTCCAGATATCGATCGAGTGGGAGAAAGACCAGTAACGGTACCGCCTGAGTGAGGCTGCGCGGGAGCACGAGCTCCCGCGTTTTCTTCGTGCGCCGGGTGCGTCCGTCGCCCGTCCGCCGGGTCTACAGCCGCCACGCAGGGTAGGTCGGGATCCACCTGCACGTCTGCCCGGTAGGGACCAGGCCCGCCGACGGCAAGTCAGGCGCCGGATGCAAGACGACGAGTCCCACGGCCCGGCCATCCAGAATGACGACCGGCGCACGGGCGCGTATCGAGGACCCGCATCGAGGTGCGGTCATCGTGAGCGACGAGCTCGGGGGGGGCGTACTCCCAGGACCGACTCCACGAGTCCATGACCCGGCGGACGAGCGCAACACCCGGTGGATCGTCCGCGGTTCCTGCGATCGAGTCGGCGTCCGGGCCACACGGTGGCGAGACGAAGACGGTCGTCAGTCCAGCCAGCACGTGCTCCGGAAGCGGGTAGATGTGGCCGAGGACGGGATGCGGTTTCAGCCGCAGCCCGAACTCGTCCGCTCGGTCCACGTATCGACTGTACCTGGCGAGAACCAGCCGGTTGAGCTGGCCTGGCTGGAGGTGGCTGATCAGCGGCAACCACTCGGCCATTTCGGCGTACCATGCCTGATCTTCCAGGGGCAGGCCGTGGAGCAGGTTCCAGCCCGCGCGAATGCCGAGCTGCCGACACCACTTGAGGATTCTGACGGCCTGCCAGGCCGCGGTGCCCTTGTGCATCAGGGCGAGAGCCTCCGTGTGCAGGCTCTCGACCCCGACCTGGATCCAGGTGACACCCGCGAGATGCAGCTGCTCGAGGTGGGATCGGTCCAGGGTCGCTCTGACCTCGTAGAAGAGCGCGGGTTTCTCGTCCAGGTCCGCCAGACGGGGGAGCACCGAGCCGAAGTACTCGGGGGCCAGGACGTTGTCGACGGTCGCTATCCCTCCGGCGCGAAGAGGCCCCCTTCCACGGTAACGCTCCCAGACGTGCCGGATCTCGCTCACGGCTTGATCTGGCCCCTTCGCCCGGTACTGCATGCCGCAGCCGGTCAGCCCGCAGAAGGTGCACTGCTGCTTCTGTCCCCACCAGCATCCGCGAGACGTCTCGACCAGCAGGCCCGGCTGGATGAGCTGTCCCAGGACATTGGAGTGGAGCTCCTCGAAGAAGTCGTCATAGTCTGGAGGCGGCGTTCCCGCGGGAGGGATGTGCGTCGCTCGAGGACATGCGTCGTCGCCGTCGCTCGTGGGATAACCGACGGTCCGGTGGACCGGTGCCCAGACTCCGACCGGCACGGCCTCCACCGGCATGTCCCGACCGTGGGTCAGGATGTCCCGACAGAGCCCTGAGATCAGGCCGTCACCGTCGCCACTGACCACGAAGTCGACCCACGGGAAACTCCGATGGGTGGTCCTGCCCATCGTCGTCTCGCAATTCGCCCCCCCCATGATCGTCGTCACCCCGGGAGCGAGCTCCCGGATGCGTTTCAGAAGAGCCAGAGCGGGCACATGTTGACGGAAGGTCGAGGTCGTTCCCACGATCCGTGGCTGACAGGAGAGGATCCGGCTCGCCGCCCAGTCGACGAAGGCGCTCGAGGTATCTCTCATCTCCTGAAGCTCTTCGACCTGGCGAGCTCCCAGCCCGGGTGTCCCCGCTCTCACGATGTCGAGGTATCGACCCGGGCGCTGGGCGTGCCCTGGAAACGCGACGTTGGCGAAGACCCAGTCGGCCGACGACCAGAACTGGGAGGTACGGCTCAGCGTGTTCCAGCGTACCAGCCCGACGAACTCGGCAAACCAGAGATTCGCATGGAACACGCTGACCTCGTGGCCATCCCTGGCGAGGATCGCCTTCAGCAGGCCGAGCGCGATCGAGGGTCGCTCGAGCGGAGCGCACGGCATGTTGACGAGGCAGATCCCTGATCGCGGCGAGACGGACGGAGCGCCCGGCCGGCCCCTCCGCGTCACGAAAGCAGACTCCAGCACAGCTGGTGGGCTCAGCGACACCAGCGCGGCGTCCAGGATGCGCGACTGGTCCCGAAGAGCGCTCTCGCTCAGCCCCTGGACCCGACGCCGGATCGCCTCGAGAGGGGAGGTCTCCAGCGGGATCAAATCCAGGCGAGATCCCCCCGACGACAGGTGCGTGTCGTCGCCACCAACGTGGAAGATCGGTTGCTCCAGCCTCTGAAGGCAGTCGCGTTCGCAATCGAGGAGAGGCCAGGCCCATGGTCTGCCCTTCGACGTGAGATAGGCCCGCGCGAGTGCCTCGACCGTGATTCCGTACGCCGTACCATCGTGCAGGGCGTCCGGCCGGAGCATGCGCGATCGGATCAGCCGGTAATCCTCGAGCGGTCGGAAGACGAACCGGACCTGGCACGCCCCGAAGGGCCGCAGAGGTCCGTCCGGTCTCGCCAGCACGTCGCGACGCCCGGCAAGGAAGCGGTAGCAGTCGTGGAATCCAGCCTTGAGGGCGTCCGTGTACGCTCCCAGGTCGGCGTTTCCGCCGGCCAGCGCCGGCCGGTTCGGCCCGCACGGGGGAGCCTTGGGCGCCGTGGAAACGGTCATCCCGTCCGTGTTGATCTCTTCCCAGCGTGGGTCCTCGCCGGGCCGGCCGAGGAACCCGCTCCGATCGGTCGTTGCACCACCGCCGCAGGGCCACTCCGGAAGCAACCCGGTCCGCAGAACGGAATCTTCCAGATGGTCCCACGGCAGCGGGCAGGCTCTGTCGATCTGCGGCTCCTCGCCTCGACCACCGGGCCCGGGGCGCGGTTGCAGCAGGGTCTCGCAATCGAAGAGAACCGGTTGCTCCCCGCAGGCGACCACCGTCTCGCACCCGCAACTGGCTCCGTCCAGCATGTAGACCACGCACAGGAGGACACCGGCGCGCCGGTAGTATCTCTCCACCTGCCGGGCCGTGGCGCAGCTCTCGGGGCGGGCTGTCTCCAGCCAGCCGTGGCCGCCCGATTCGAATTCGATGTCGACCGGTCTGCGCCCGCCGTCGCGCGGCCAGGTTGGGCAGACGACGACGTTCTTCACTCCACCCAGATCGAGGTCGTTGCCGAAGGTCCGCTGGAGCTCGTCCCAGTCCTCCTGCAGGCGGCCGAGGAGTTCGAGGTGAGCCTGAACACTGGCATCGGTGAGCGTCGCCAGCAAGCGACCGAGCACGGGATACTCCTCGAAGAACGGCCCCAGAGCGCCACCCAGCATCCGGGCCACGAACTCTCGATAGAATCTGTCCGGCGCTGGCGACCCGGCGATCGGGAAGGCGCGGCAGAACGCCTGTTCGCGGCCCCGGAACACGTCGAACTCCAGATGGAGGCACCGGGCCGCCACGGACGCCAGGGTCGACAGGACGTCGTGTTCCAGCGAGGAGAGCGCCGGTGCCGCAACCCGATCCCGGTTCACGCGACGCGCGACACGACGGCGATAGACGCGGACGAAGGGGACGAGAACCTCCTGGAAAGGCACGGGGTGACCGGGATCCAGAGGTCCCTGTTCGGCTTCGCTGGCCTGGGCGTGGGCCTCGATCACAGCCTCCGTCAGGGTGACGGTCCAGCCGGGCAATGACGCGCCCTCTGGATACCGGACCGGCGCCACGGCACGCCGGGCCTCGCTCGGGTCGAGACCTGCGCACCCGAGGAACCGGAGGAGCCCCTCGTGGCGGCCGTCCGGCAGCAACACCTTGGCCCAGGCGTCCAGCCGGGTCCGGACCATCGATCGGTCTTCTGACGCATCTGTCGCGACGAACGGGCCCCGCAATCTCTCGAAAGGAAAAGCGGATCTGGCCACCAGGGTGGGCAGATCGATCGGAGGCACCTTCTGGTTGGGCATGCCCGATCCCATCGCAGGGGGGTGACAGGGCCTGGCCGGGCGGCCAGACCCGTTGACGGGACTTGACCCGCGGGGTCGTCGCTGACGCGCATCGACTGCTCCTCCCAGCAAACACCGCGCCTCGAGCGCTGTCAAGAGAGCGGCCGGGCTCCAGGGGCGCTGGAGCGGTTGACGACGGCAGGTGGGCCGGCTACACTCCGGCCGCGGAGACAACGGTTGTCGTGGGGCTGGCGACAGGCCGGCCCGCGACCCTGATCGGTCCCCCGGTTCCCACGGTGATCGCTTTCTCTGGCGGATCTGGCCCGGAGGGCGCGGGCGCGGGCTGGGCCTCGTCGGCCTGTGAACCGGGCTCGTCAGGGGAGGAGGACAACCAGCCGGCCAGACCATGGCAGACGACTGGCAGGGATCGCTCCCGGGCTTCTCGGCGGCGTTCCTCGAGAAGTTCGAGTTTCCGAAACGCCTGGGCGAAGGCACCTACGGCGTCGTCTTTCGCGCCCGGAGCAGGGCTCTCTCGCTGGACGTGGCCATCAAGGTGCTCAAGAGATCCGACGGCGAGTCGGGAGTCCGGTTCCGACGAGAGTGTCAGCTCCTGGCCTCTCTGAACCACCCGGCCATCGTGAGGCTGCTCGAGTTCGGAGTCGATGGCGAGATTCCGTACCTGGTGTGCGAACTCGTGGAAGGCGCCACTCTTCTCGACCGGCTGCTTCGGGGCAGATTGCCGTTCCAGGAGGTCGCCTCGATCGGTCTCGAAGTGGCGCGGGCTCTCGAGCATGCTCACTCCCACGGGATCGTCCACCGGGACGTCAAGCCGGCGAACGTCTTCCTGTCCACGGCTGGCCAGGTGAAGCTCGCCGACTTCGGATTGGGCCGGTGGCTGGAGCCTGGCAGGACGGTCACGCACCCGGCAGCTCTCGTGGGAACGCCTTCGTTCATGGCTCCGGAGCTCATCATGGGCGAGCGAGCCACGGCCGCGAGCGACCAGTACTCCCTTGGTGTGATGCTCTACCAGATGATCTCCGGGGAGCTGCCGTTCGGTGGTCGGGACCAGGTCGCGACGCTCGTGGCCCAGGTCAAGGAGGAGGCACGGCCCCTGGCGGAGCGTGTGAACGACGTCCCTTCGGCGCTGGAGTCTCTGGTCAGTCGTGCCCTGCGAAAGGACCCGACGGAGCGCTTCCCTGCGCTCGGCGAGGTCGTGGAGCGGTTGAAGGCGATCCGCGACGATCTGGATGGCGGGGGCGCTCGTCGGAAGACGCTGCCGGCCACGGAAGCCGGGAGGGCGCGGCCGCGGCGCGATCCTGCCGCGGCGGCGGCGCGCCCGTCGGGCATCATCGGGCGGGGCATCGACCAGGGCACCGGACCAGCGTCCGTCACGGGCCGGCGTCCGGGCAGACCGGCCATCGCTCTCCTGGTCATCGCCGTCCTCTCGGTCCCGGTGGCTTTTTGGGCCCGTCGCGGGCCCGGTCCACTTCCCGGCTCGTCCGCGTCGAGGGCGGTGCCGGTGGCCCCGGTCTCTCCGGTGGCTCCGGTCTCTCCGGTGGCGGAGAGAGAGGCCGCGGAATCCGCGGTCCGCGACCTCCGGGAGAGGATCCGGGAGATCGGCAGCATGAAGGAGGAGGCCAAGCGGAGGATCCGCATCCGAAAGGGAACCCCGCTCCGGGGCCTGCGGGAGATCGAGAA
>JACQZM010000035.1:0-10738 GCA_016213885.1 Candidatus Rifleibacteriota bacterium
GGCCGTCGCCGATCCGGACGCCGTCCGCGTCCACAACCGGCATCACCCCGACGGAGGTGTGCGTCAGGAACACCTCCTGGGTCGCCCCCAGGTCGGCCACCGGGATCGGTTCCTCTCGCACCGTCAGCCCCCAGATCCGGGCCACCTCCATGATCACGCCTCGCGTCACCCCGTCCAGAAGGCCCGCCTCCACCGGCGGCGTGCGGAGGACCCCGCCGGATACGACGAAGATGTTGGAGATGAACCCCTCGATGAGCGCGCCCTGAGGACTCGTCCGGACCGCCTCGTAGGCGCCTCGGGACACGGCGACCCGGCGCGCCGTGATGGCTGGCACACCGTTCATGATCTTCACGCGGGAGAACCGCTCCGGCTTCTCCTCGACCCAGGTGACGATCTTGACGCCCTGCTGGCCCGGCTGCGGTGAGAACACCGGCAGCGGGCCGAAGATGCCGTAGACCTGGGGACTGGCCGGCTCGGGCGGCAGGTACGACGGCTGGGACACGCCACGGGTCACCATGAGCCTCACCGACACCTCCGGGAGGTCCACCCGCCCGATCCCCTCATGGATGATCCGCGCCAGGGCCTCGTCGGTCTCGGTGATCTCGAAGGCGAGGCCACGGGCGGAGCGGCGGAGTCGCTCCAGGTGCCGGCCAAGCCTGAACGGGCGTCGGCCGTAGGTCCTCAGGGTCTCGAAGACGCCGTCGCCGAACAGGAAGCCTCTGTCGAGCAACGGCACGCGGGCCCGGGCGGCGGGGACGAACCTGCCCCCGCAGTAGGCCAACGGGTCGGCGGATCTTCTCGCTGGTCTGGCCATCGGTCGAGCGCCCCCCGTGTCGCGGCGCTCCACGCCTGGGAGGGCCCGAAAGTGTGCTACAATCTACCCCAGCCGTTCCGGTCCGGTCAAGGCGGGCACGCCTCGAACCAGCTCTGGGAGCGTTATCCCGGTGTCCCGGCCATCGCCGCGGCAGTCGCTGGCGCGCCGCTGGCCGGGTCGCCTGCCGGATCGGCCCCACGACCACCGCGACGGCCTCCCTGGAGGCGTTGGAAAGGGCTTGCCGATGTCCGAACTCATCGAGAACCAGAGGCGCGTCCTCGCAGCGTTGAAAGGCGTGAAAGACCCGGAGCTCGATCGGGATCTGGTCGATCTCGACATGATCCGGGACATCAAGGTCTGCGGACCGTCCGTGGAGCTGACGGTCGTTCTCACCACACCGGCCTGCCCGCTCCGGGGACAGATCGAGAAGTCGGTCCGCGACGCCATCCTGGCGAGGTTGCCCGGGATCGAGACGGTGACCGTGAAACTCGACAGCCGGGTGAGGGCCGGGACGCCGGTGAACGTTCCCCGGGCGCTGCACGACGTGAAGAACGTGGTTGCGATAGCCTCGGGAAAGGGCGGGGTCGGGAAGTCCACGGTCTCGACGAACCTGGCCATCGCCCTCGGAC
This sequence comes from Candidatus Rifleibacteriota bacterium, assembly GCA_016213885.1. Lineage (GTDB taxonomy): Bacteria > Muiribacteriota > UBA6191 > JACPRK01 > JACQZM01 > JACQZM01. Next base: position 1,444 of record JACQZM010000035.1, read on the forward strand.
GGTGCGGCGCCGCGGTGGGTCTGCTGGACGCGGACATCCACGGCCCCAACATCCCCATGATGATGGGCCGGCCGGCCAGCACCGTGGAGCAGGTGGGCGAGCGGATCGTGCCGGTCGAGCAGCACGGGATCCGGTTCTTCTCCATGGGGTTCTTGCTGCAAGAGGGCCAGGCGGTGATCTGGCGAGGGCCCATGCTTCACGGAGCGGTCCAGCAGTTTCTCCGGGAGATCGTCTGGGGGCCCCTGGACTACCTGATCGTCGACCTGCCGCCGGGCACCGGGGACGTGCAGCTGTCGCTGTGCCAGACCGTGGAGCTGGCCGGGGCGGTCGTGGTCAGCACGCCGCAGGACGTGGCGCTGGCCGACGTTCGCAAGGGGATCGCCATGTTCCGTCAGACCGGTGTGCCGGTCCTGGGGATCGTCGAGAACATGAGCACGTTCATCTGCCCGAGCTGCCACTGCGAGACCGACATCTTCCTCAAGGGCGGCGTCGACCGTCTGTCGAAGGAGCTGGACCTGCCGGTGCTGGGGTCGATTCCGCTGGACCGCGAGGTGTGCCGGGCCGGGGACGAGGGCAACCCGGTGGTGGTATCGGCGCCGGATTCGGAGCTCGGGAGGCGGTTCCTCTCGATCGCGCAGGCCCTGGCCGCGCGGATCGCCGTGCGCGCCCACGCCGTGACCCACTGATCAGACGGCCCAGATCACCGGGTGGCCGGTCCTCTTGGACGCTTTCACGAGCCGGTCGAGCGCTCCGAGGATCCCCTCCAGGGCGCCGCTCGATCTGCTCCTGGCCACGAACCTCGCGCGCGCCGGGGTGGCGCGCCGACGATCCGGGTTCTCCGCGTCGTAGGGCAAGAACGCCGCGCTGCTGATCAGCGGCTCGCCACCCTCCGGTGTGAGCCTGTAGGTGCCGTCAGGGAGCTCTTCCTGGGCGAGCTCCCGGGTCACGAAGACGGACCGCCCCTGCCGGTCGAGCCACATCCCTCCAGGCCCCACCCCCAGCCGGGACCCGTCGCCGCAGTAGCAGTAGACGCGCTCCTGTACCGTCTCGTAGAGAATCTCCCGGGTCTGTCCGTCCTCGACGGTGAGCGCCTCGAACGAGAACTCCGGGGTCCGCAGCCAGTCGATCTCCGCCTTCACGAGCGAGGCGTGCTCCGGCGACCAGACCGAGGTCGACGGCGGAGCGCCGGCCCAGCGATGGAGGCTGGGCGTGCGGCCCGACACGTGGGAGATCGCCGTGGCCAGCAGCTCCAGGTCGCCGGCCTGGCCGAGCTCCTCCGACGCGAGCTGCATGAACTCGTGGGGGCAAGCGTCGAAGAGCCAGTCGTCGTGGGCCTCCCGGACCTTCTCGCTGGCCTTCGGATCGAGCTCGAGGATACCCGGGGTGCGGTCGTTCAGCGCCTGGGGATGGGGGTGGGGCTTGGCCTTCTTCTGCCAGTAGCACCGGCAGCCCACGTAACCTTCCATGGGGGTTCTCCTGCCTTGGGCCCGACCAGTATAAGGGGCGGCCCCGCCGATATGCCAGCCCGGATCCGGGTCCAGGCCCGGCGCCCCGTACGGAGGTTCACGGCCGCAGGGTGCTTGCCCGACAGCCGGTCGGTTGCTAGGATGCGATCGAGCAGGGTGCGATCACCAGGGAGCGTCGAGATGGGTCATCGAGAACACAAGGAGAAGTCGCCGGAGCACGTGGGGTGCGTCGTCATCACCGCCTCCGACACCCGCACCGAGGAGACCGACGAGAGCGGCCAGCTGATGCTGCGGCTGCTCCGGGAGAGGGGCCACCGGATCGTCCACTACGGCATCTTGAAGGACGACCCCGAGAAGATCGCCGAGCTCGTCAGATCCAAGCTGATGGATCCGGAGGTCAGCGTGATCCTCGTGAACGGTGGAACCGGCATCACGGAGAGGGATTCGACGTTCGAGGCGATCGACGGTCTGCTCCAGAAGCGGCTGCCCGGCTTCGGGGAGCTGTTCCGGCACCTGTCGTACCTGGAGATCGGCCCGTCGGCCATGCTCTCCCGGGCCACGGCCGGCATGGTCGACTCCCGGGTCGTCATCTCGGTCCCCGGATCGACCTCGGCGGTCCGGCTGGCGATGGAGAAGCTGATCCTCCCGGAGCTCGGTCACCTGGCGTACATGGCCTCCCCGAACCGCCCCACGGGCACCAGCCGGGGCCGGTAGCCCGATCGTCTCCGGCGGGAGTCGCTCCCGCCGCACCTCTCGCCGCATGGCCACCCCAGACCCCGACGCAGCAGGGGACCGGCGCTGCTCCGACGGTCCGCGCCGGGTCCTCTTCGTTGAACCGGTGGCCCATCGCGGCGGCGCCGAGGTCGTCTTGCTCGACCTGATCCTGGAGATGGACCGTCGCCGCTTCCTGCCGTACGCGGCGTTGCTCGACCAGGGGCCTCTGGCCGAGGAGGCGCGCCAGGCCGGGGCGACCGTGGAGTGCTTCCCGGGCCACCGCGTGCGCAACGTCGTCGCCACGGCGCGGGCCGTGCGCTGGCTCTGCCGGCTCGTCCGGGAGTGGTCCATCGACCTCGTCCACACCCAGGGCACCAAGACCCACCTGTACGGCGGTCTGGTGCGGCTTCTCACCGGAGTGCCGGAGGTCTGGCATCTGTACGACGAGCCGCCGGAGCCGCCCTCGTGGATCGACCGGGTCACGACCCGCATCCCCTTCGACCACGCGATCTTCATCTCCGAAGCCCCGCGACGCGGATTCTGCAAGCTGATGGCCGTGGACCGATCGACCATGGTCCATCCGGGAGTCAAGCCGGCGACACCGGTGGACCCCGGGGCGATCGAGCAGGTGCTGGCCGGTCTGGGCCTGCCCATGGCCGTCCCGCTCATCCTCCAGATCTCCCGGCTCCAGGCGTTCAAGGGGCACGAGCACCTCATCCGCGCTGCCGATCTCGTCAGGCGGCGCCACCCGGAGGCCCGGGTCCTGATGGTCGGGGGCACCCTCTTCGGTCTCGAGGAAGAGTACCCGGATCGGCTGCGGCGACTCATCGTCGAGCTCGGGCTGGAGCGCACGGTCATGATGGCGGGAGAGCTCCCCGACACGGCCGTGGCGGCCCTGCTGGAGCACTGTCGCTGCCTCTGCTACGCCGAGGTCCGGGGCCCCTACTCGCTGGTCATCCTGGAAGCGATGGCGCGGGGCAAGCCGGTGGTGGCGGCGCGCACCGACGGGTCGGAGCTCATCGTCGACCACGGTGCCACCGGCACCCTGGTGCCGCCCGCCGACCCGGGGACGCTGGGAGCCGCTCTGGTGGAGATCCTCGATCGGCCCGACCTGGCCCGGTCGCTCGGCGAGGCCGGGTTCTCGCGGTGGCAGCAGAAGTTCTCCGTGGACACGATGGTCACCCGCACCCAGGAGGTCTACTCCTCGCTGCTGGGCCGGTAGCGGCGCCCCCGGCTACCGGCCCCGGCCGTCCCGGCCCAGCGCCATCAGATCGGCGTCGACCATCATCTCGATGAGCTCCTTGAACCCCACCTTCGGCTCCCAGCCGAGGACCTTGTGAGCCTTGGCGGGATCGCCCAGCAGGGCGTCCACGTCGGCAGGTCGCATCAGCTGGCTGTCCTCCCTCACGTAGCGGCGCCAGTCCAGGTCGACCCGGGAGAACGCGATCTCCACCACGTCCCTGACCGTGTGGGCCGTTCCGGTGGCGATGACGAAGTCCTCCGGCTTCTCCTGCTGGAGCATGGCCCACATGGCCGCCACATAATCGCCGGCGAACCCCCAGTCGCGCTTGGCGTTCAGGTTGCCCAGCCTGAGCTCGTTGGCCAGGCCCATCTTGATCCGCGCCACGGCGTGGGTGATCTTGCGGGTGACGAACTCCAGGCCGCGTCTCGGGGACTCGTGGTTGAACAGGATGCCGCTCACGGCGAACAGGCCGTAGCTCTCCCTGTAGTTCACCGTGATCCAGTGGCCGTAGACCTTGGCGACTCCGTAGGGACTCCTGGGGTAGAACGGTGTCGTTTCGCTCTGGGGAACCTGCTGGACCTTGCCGAACATCTCGCTGGACGAGGCCTGGTACATCCGGATCCCGGGCTTCACGGTCCGGATCGCCTCGAGCATCCGGGTGACCCCGAGGGCGGTGAACTCCCCGGTCAGCACCGGCTGCTGCCACGACGTCGGGACGAACGACTGGGCCGCGAGGTTGTAGACCTCTTCCGGGTCCACGGAACGAACGGCGTCCACCAGGGAGCTCAGGTCCAAGAGGTCGCCGGAGACCAGCTGGATCCTGTCCTGGATGTGCTTGATCCGGTCGAAGTTCTCCGTCGACGACCTCCGGACCAGGCCGCAGACCCGGTAGCCCTTCGCCAGGAGGAACTCCGCCAGGTAAGAACCGTCCTGTCCCGTGATTCCCGTGACCAGTGCAGTGGGCATGTGTATCCCCTCGACCCTAGGTCGGTTCGACCTCTTCGGCGACGATCCGTCGCCAGTGCGCGAGCACGTCCCGGAGCGTCACCTCCAGCGGTATGCTCGGTTCCCACCCGGTGGCTTCCCGGAGCCGCGTCGGATCGAGCTCCAGGACCTCCGCCTCTCCCGGCCGGACCAGCGCCGGATCCACCTCGACGCGGACCGGCACCGACGACGCCAGGAGCAGCGTCGCCAGCACGTCGCCCAGGAGCAGCGGCTTGCCCCGACAGACGTTGAAGCACCCCCACGGCCGGGAGAGATCCATCACCATCCGGTAGGCGCGCACCACGTCCCTCACGTCCGTGAAATCCCTGAACACCCCCAGGTTGCCCACCCGGAGCACCGGGGGCTCCCTGCCGGCCTCCACGAGGGCGATCCGCCGGGCGAAGCTGGGAATGACGAACCGGGCGGCCTGGCCGGGGCCGATGTGGTTCGTCGGACGCACGCAGGCCACGCCGAGCTTGTACCGCAGGTGGTAGGCGTGGGCCAGGTGCTCCGCCGTCAGCTTCGACACGGCGTAGGGGCTCGCCGGAGCGGGGCGATCGTCCTCGCACCAGGGGCGGCTGGAACCGGAGGTGCCGTACACGTCCGACGAGCTCACCACCAGGACCCTGCTCTGCGGCGCCACGGCCCGGACCGCATCCAGCAAGTTGATGGCGCCGCCCACGTTGGTCCGGAAGGTGCTCCCGGGGTCTTCCCACGACTGCGGCACGTGGCTCACGCCGGCCAGGTGGTAGATCTCGGTGGGCCGGGTCGACTCCAGCACCGACGCCAGCGACGAGCGGTCTTCCACGTTGCATCGATAAAGCTCCACGTGCAGATTCTCGGCCCACCCGGGCACGGGAGCCCCCGGGTGCATGGTTCCGACGACCTGGCGGCCCGAGTCGAGCAGATGGGCGGCCAGGTAATGACCGACGAACCCTTCGATCCCTGTGACGAGCGCTCTCATGGAACGGGTCGCTTTATACCAGACCGGACCCGGTCGCACAAGCGGACCAGGTGGGAGCAGGGGGTCCCCCACCACAACAATTCACTGGGATGCCAGGTGTGGGCAGGGGGTCCCCCACCACAACAATTCACTGGGATGCCAGGTGGGGGCAGGGGGTCCCCCACCACAACAATTCACCGTGGTGTCAGCGCCCGGAGGCGGCGCCCGGACGCCGGGCCTTGAGCGCAAGGAAACGCCTGTACGCCTCCTGCTTCTCCTGGGAGCTGGCCGATTCCGACCCCAGGATCCCCTGGATCTCGCCGAGGGTCTTCCTGTAGGCCTGGTCCGAATCCGACGGAGCCATGGGAGCGGCCTGCATCTGGTTGTCCGTCGTCATGACCTGGGCTGACCCGGTCCGGGCCTCGGGACGCTCCTCGGGCGCGGACCGCGGCGGGGTGGCGGCCGGGGCCGGCACCGGGGCGACCGGCGCCGACGTCGCAGCCGGGGCGACCGGTTCCTCCTCCGGAGGCAGCCGGACCTTCTCCCAGAACGGCCCGAAGCTCTCGCCCAGCTTGACGTAGGCGCCCTCGATCGCCCTCTGGGCGGTCTCGATCCGGGCGAACTGCGCCGACTGCGGGGCGAGATCCACCTGCTTGGCCGACAGATCCTGGACAGCCTGCCGGTAGTCCCGGTACAGCCTGGAGTTCTCCTCCTGGGCCCGGACCAGATCGGTCAGCCGCTCCTCGACGAACAGCTGGGTGCGCTCGCTTCCACCGGTCGTCCGGGCGTAACCGAGCAGGTTGGCCTGCTTCTGGGCGATCGCACTCTGCGACCGGGCGAGCCTGGCCACGAGCGTCGGCAGCCTGTCCTGGCTGGAGAACAGCCCGGAGACCCGGACCTTGCCGCGCTCGTACCAGCCCTTGATCGTCTGGAGGGCGTCGGCGTTCGCCTCGGTCGTGGCGAGACAGCCCATCAGTGTCGACAGCAACACGAAACAGCGCGTTGGATTCACTTCGAGAATTATAAGGAACATGCGCGCCAGTGACAATCCCGCCCGGTCTCGGGGGCCACTTTGTCTGTTGTGCTCATGAGGCTCCATGGGTATCATGGCGACACCCCGATACGGTCCGCGATCACGGTTCCCGCGGCCGCTCCGCGCGGCGTGCGTCCGCGGAGTCGAGGCCACGGCGCCCCGGCTCGATCAGGGGAGAACAACAAAAGGCCTTCACCCGAACAACCAAGAGGCGAATGATGTCGGCCAAGTCCAAACCCGCGCTCGAACCTGTTCCATCCCCCGCGTTTCCTTCCGGCGAGGCCGCTCCCGGCCCGGAGCCGGCTGCTGCTCCGGAGGCCAACGAGAGGGCCCTGACAGCCCTGGATGAAGATCGGGAGAGCTTTCTGTCCAGTCTGTCGCTGCACACCGACAGCATCCTGAGGAACCGGGAGCACATCTACGAGTCGATCGCCCGCCGGCAGTCGCTGGGCCGGGCGATCGCCGTCTACTTCACCATGACGGTGCTGTTCGGCGGGTTCTACGGGGCTACCATGGGGGCGTTCAAGAGCGGCCCCCAGGCGCTGGTCTCCGCGACGAAGGTGCCGCTGTTGCTGTTCCTCTCCCTGGCAGTCGCGACGCCGGCCCTCTACGTGTTCAACACGATCCTCGGGTCCAAGATCCGTCCGATCCAGACGATCGCCACCTGCGCGGCCGGCATGGCCACCGTGTCGGTGCTGCTCCTGGCGCTCTCGCCGCTGTCGATCTTCTTCATGCTCTCCGGCGCCTCGTACGCCTTCCTGAAGCTGTTCCACATCGTCATGTTCTTCGTGGCGGGCTACTTCGGCGCGTTCGTCCTCTACGACGGCCTCCAGACCATCGCCATGCGGGTGGGCCACAACCAGAACATGACGCTGCTGCAGATCTGGCTCTGCCTCTACGCGTACGTGGGCGTGCAGATGGCCTGGATCCTCCGGCCGTTCCTGGGGGACCCCTCACGACCGTTCGCCCTGTTCAGACCTTCCGAGGGGAACTTCTTCAAGGCTGCCCTGGACGCTCTGCTCGCGGTCCTGCGATAGATCGGAACGACCATGCGAACGATACCCGGCCGGACTCCCCAGGAGCTCCTCGAGGACAGGATCTCCAAGCGACAGGCTCGCCTCGCGGTGGTGGGCCTTGGATACGTGGGACTGCCGCTGGCGGTGGAGATGGCCAGGGCAGGCTTCGCGGTGGTGGGGATCGACCGCGACGAGCGCAAGGTCCAGGGGGTCAACGCGGCGCGGTCGTACATCGGCGACATCGCCGACGAGGAGCTCGCTGCAGTCCGCGACGAGGATCGGCTCGTCGCCACGACGGACTACGCGGCGATCCGGACCGTCGATGCCGTGTCGATCTGCGTCCCCACGCCGCTGTCCAAGATGCGGGATCCCGACATCTCGTTCATCGTGGCCGCGGCCGAGGAGATCGCCGCCCAGCTCCACCCCGGGCTCCTAGTCGTGCTGGAGTCGACGACGTACCCCGGGACCACCCGGGAGGTGATTCTCCCCCGGCTCAGTCGCGATGGCCAGAGGGTCGGGGTGGACTTCTTCCTGGCCTTCTCGCCGGAGCGGGTGGACCCGGGCAACGTCGACTTCAAGGTGCACAACACGCCGAAGATCGTCGGCGGCGTGACCCCGGAGTGCACGGCCCTGGCCGTCAGCCTCTACGATCAGTTCATCGAGCGCGTGCTGCCGGTCTCGTCGCCGGAGTCCGCCGAGATGGTCAAGCTGCTGGAGAACACGTTCCGATCGGTGAACATCGGCCTCGTGAACGAGGTCGCGATCATGTGCGACAAGCTCCGCCTGGATGTCTGGGAAGTGATCGAGGCCGCCGCGTCGAAACCGTTCGGCTTCATGCCGTTCTTCCCCGGGCCGGGGCTGGGCGGCCACTGCATCCCGATCGACCCGCTCTACCTCTCCTGGAAGCTGAGGACGCTGAACTACCAGGCCCGGTTCATCGAGCTTGCGTCGGACGTGAACACCCACATGCCGGAGTTCGTGGTCACCAAGCTGTCCGATCGACTGAACGACCGCTCCAAGTGCCTCCGGGGCTCGCGGATCATGGTGCTCGGCGCCGCCTACAAGAGGGACGTGAGCGACATGCGGGAGTCGCCGGCGCTCGACATCATCCGGCTGCTCCACGAGAAAGGCTCCACCGTGGTGTACCACGACCCGTACGTCGAGCGGCTCGATCTCGAAGGCACGGTGATGGAGTCCGTGGCGCTGACCGACGAGGTGCTGGCCGCCCAGGACGCCGTCATCGTCGTGACCGACCACGCATGTTTCGACTACGACCGCATCGTGGACCGCTCGTCCCTGGTCATGGATACCCGTAACGCCGCGCGCCGTGTGAAGGCCGGCCGTGAGAAGATCGTCAAGCTCTGAGCGCCGCCCTCCCCGTGCCCGGATCGTCCTCGTCGTGGGCACCCGCCCCGAGGCGATAAAGATGGCCCCCCTGGTGAGCCGGATCCGGCGCCATCCGTCGGAGCTCGACGCGGTGGTCGTGGCCACGGCGCAGCACCGGCAGATGCTGGACTCCGTCCTCCACATCTTCTCCATCCGGCCGGACCACGACCTGGACCTCATGCGGCCGGACCAGGATCTCTTCCACGTCACCTCCCGGGGCCTGACGGAACTGGGCGCCGTGCTGAAGAAGGTACGGCCGCATCTGGTGCTGGTGCAGGGCGACACGACCACGAGCCTCGTCGGCGCCATGGCGGGGTTCTATCTCAAGATTCCGATCGGTCACGTCGAGGCCGGATTGCGGACCCGGTGCAAGCACAACCCGTTTCCCGAGGAGATGAACCGTCACCTCGTGTCGGTCATGGCGGACGTCCACTTCGCGCCCACCGTCAAGGCCCGCCGGAACCTCCTCGACGAGGGGGTCCCGGCACGGCGGATCCTGGTCACGGGGAA
>JACQZM010000035.1:10860-22741 GCA_016213885.1 Candidatus Rifleibacteriota bacterium
CGACGCCCTGCTGGAGATGTGCAAGCGCCCGCTGGAACCGCTCCCGGCCGAGCTCGCGCACCTCGACCGGTCCCGTCGGATCGTGCTGGTGACGGCCCATCGGAGGGAGAGCTTCGGGGCGCCGATGCGGGAGATGTTCACGGCGCTGAAGGCCGTCGCCCGGGACAACCGGGACGTGGAGGTCGTGTACCCGGTCCACCTGAACCCCAACGTCGGGAGGATGGCCGACGAGATCCTCGGCGACGCCCCCGGGGTGCGGCTCATCGCTCCCCTCCCCTACGATCGGTTCGTCCAGCTGATGAGGCGCGCCCACCTCATCCTCACCGACTCGGGCGGCATCCAGGAGGAGGCGCCGGCCCTGGGCAAGCCGGTGCTGGTGATGCGGGAGACGACGGAGCGACCCGAGGGCATCCGGGCGGGAACGGTGCGCCTCGTGGGCACCCGGGCGTCGTCGATCGTCGAGGCGGTGCAGCGGCTGCTCGACGATCCGGCCGAGTACGGCCGGATGGCCACGGCCAAAAACCCGTACGGCGACGGGCGGGCGGCAGTCAGGATCGTGCGGTGGATCAGGCGGTGGTGGGCCCGGCATGCCGGAGAGATCGCCGGGTAGCTCCCGATGACGACCAGCGGACCGGGCGCCCAGCCCAGCCGGATTGACGGGACGCTCGAGCGGATCGTCTTCTCGAACGCCACCACGGGCTACGCCGTGGCCCACCTGCGAGAGCACGGATCCGGGCGAATGGTCACCGTGGTGGGCTCGATCTCCCACGTGGGGCCGGGGTCGAGCGTCGTGGTCTGGGGCCGGTGGGTGACGAATCCCCGCTACGGGCTGCAGTTCGAGGTGACGGAGTGCGCCCACTCGGCTCCGGCGGATCCGCAGGGCATCGAGCGGTTTCTCGCGTCGGGCCTGGTGAAGGGGATCGGGCCGCGGCTGGCGAACAAGCTCGTGGAGAGGTTCGGGGCCAGAACGCTCCAGGTCATCGAGGAGACGCCGGAGCTGCTGAGCCAGGTCAAGGGCCTGGGGAGGGCCCGGGCCGAGCGGCTGAGGGAGAGCCTGGCGGGCCAGCGGAGCCTCAAGGAGGCGGCGGTCTTCCTGGCCACCCACGGGATAGGCCTCGGCCTGGCCTCGAGGATCCACAGGCAGTACCGCGACAGGACCATGACGATCGTCCAGACCGACCCCTACCGCATGGTCCGGGAGGTGACCGGCGTGGGGTTCAAGACCGCCGACTCCATCGCGCTCAGGGTGGGCCTGGCCCTGGAAGCCCCGCCACGGATCCGGGCCGCCGTGGCCCACGTGCTGGACGAGGCGGTCCAGGCGGGCCACTGCTTTCTTCCGAGGTCGGAGCTGGTGACCGGCACCAGGCAGCTTCTGGGGCTGGAGGAGGGGATCCTGGGAGAGCAGATCGACGCCATGGCAGCCGCGGGCGAACTGGTGGTGGAGCCCGACGTCGGGGCCGCTGCCCTGCCTCGCCCCGCCGCGGACCCTGGCGTCTTCCTGCCGGCGCTCTGCCGCCTGGAGACCCAGGTGGCAAGGACGGTGGCCAGGCTGGCCGGGAGCCGGCCGGCCTTCTCCCTGGACAAGGTGCGAGAGGCGCTCGAGAGAGTCGAGCGACATCTGGGCGTGGTGTACCACCCGCTGCAGCGGCAGGGCATCCTCCAGCTGGCCACCGGCAACGTGCTGATCATCACCGGAGGCCCGGGCACCGGGAAGACGACCCTTCTCAAAGGAGTCATCGAGGTCATCCGCACTCTGGGGAGGACGTTCACCCTGGCGGCGCCCACGGGCCGCGCCGCCAAGCGGATCGAGGAGTCCACGGGGTACCAGGCCTCGACGCTGCACCGGCTGCTGCGGTACCAGCCGCAGACCCACCGGTTCCTGCTGGGTCGATCCAACCCGTTGACCGTGGGAGCGATCGCCGTGGACGAGTCTTCCATGATCGATCTTCCGCTCTTTTCCAGCCTGCTCGAGGCCATCACCCCGGGAACGGTGCTGGTCATCGTGGGCGACGTGGACCAGCTCCCGTCCATCGGACCGGGCACCGTGCTGGAGGACCTCATCGCCGCCGGCCTGCCGACGGTCAGGCTGTCCCACATCTTCCGGCAGTCCCAGCACAGCTGGATCGTGGACAACGCCCACCGGGTCAACCAGGGGCTGATGCCGGTGGTGCCATCGACGTCGCAGGAGACGCTGGGCGACTTCTACTTCCTGGAACGGCCCCAGCCGGAATCGATCGCCAGCACCGTGGTCGAGCTGGTGACCAGCCGGATTCCCCGGCGGTTCGGGTTCGACCCGCTCAGGGACATCCAGGTGCTGGTCCCGATGTACAGGGGGGAGATGGGGGTGGACAACATCAACCGGCTGCTCCGGGAGAGGTTGAACCGGGCCGCGCCCCTGGCCGGGCAGGGCGACCCGACGCTCAGGGCCGGCGACAAGGTGATCCAGCAGGTCAACGACTACGACCGCGACGTGTTCAACGGCGACGTGGGAGTGATCGCGTCGGTCGATCCGGAGACCGGCATCGCCACCGTCGACTTCGAGGGCCGGCCGGTGGTGTACCGCCGGGAGGATCTCGCCCAGCTCCAGCTCGCCTACGCCGTGTCGGTCCACAAGGCCCAGGGGTCGGAATACCCGGCCGTGGTGATTCCGCTGCACACGCAGCACTGGGTGCTGCTCCAGCGCAACCTGCTCTACACGGCGCTCACCCGGGCCAAGAAACTGGCGGTGCTGGTGGGCTCCCGGCGGGCGCTGCGGGCCGCCGTGGCGAGCGAGCGGGTCGTCCGTCGCCACACGCGGCTGGCCCGGCGGCTCCGGCAGGAGCTCGCCTCGGGCTGACCGGGCGGCCGGCAGCCCCGGATCCGCCTCGGGCTAGCTCCCGCTGGATTCGCCGGGGTCGTGGAGGGTGAAGCCGGTGCTCCCTCCGGTCCGGGTGGAGCGGCCCACGGCGTGGTACTCGAAGCCGAGCTCCTTCATCCTGGACGGCTCGTAGATGTTCCGCAGGTCGACGATCAGCGGCCTCTTGAGGCGGCTCTTGATCTGCCCCATGTCGAGCTTCCGGAACGAGTTCCACTCCGTCACGAACACGAGGCAGTCGGCCCCGTCGGCCAGGGTGTACACGTCGTCGACGAACTCGACCTGGTCGAACATCTTCTTCGCGTTCTCCATGGCCGCCGGATCGTGCCGCTGCCTCTTGTTGGCCGCGATGGTGGCATCGACGATCTTGAGCTCGTGGTCGTTCTTGCGGGCCAGGTCGGCGAACGCCAGGGTGTCCTTGGGAAAGCACGACCCGCCGTACCCGGGGCCGGGATGGAGAAACTTCGGCCCGATGCGCTTGTCGAGCCCCATGCCCTTGGCGACGTGATGGACGTCGGCTCCGACCTTCTCGCACAGGATGGAGACCTCGTTGATGAAGCTGATCTTGGTGGCCAGGAACGCGTTGGAGGCGTACTTGATCATCTCGGCCGAGGCCACATCGGTGATCACGAAGGGCGTCTCGATCAGGTAGAGCGGGCTGTAGATGTCTTTCATGATGGCCACGGCCTGCTCCGACTCGGCACCGATGACCACGCGGTCGGGTCGCAGGCAGTCTTCGATCGCCGAACCCTCCCGGAGAAACTCCGGGTTCGAGACCATGTCGAAGGCGAACCGCTCGGTCATGTTCTCCGAGATGATGCGGGCGATCCAGGCGCCGGTGCCGGCGGGAACGGTGCTCTTGGTGGCGACGACCTTGTAGCCGTTGATCTTCTTCCCGATCGAGATCGCGACCTCCCGGATGGCCGACAGATCCGCGGCGCCCGACTCGTCCTGGGGAGTGCCGACGGCGATGATGATGACCAGAGCGCTCTCGATCCCCCGGGCCGCGTCGGTGGTGAACGTCAGGCGGTTCTCCCGGACGTTCTTCTGGACGAGGAACTCCAGACCAGGCTCGTAGATCGGGATCTTCCCGTCCTGGAGCATCTTGATCTTCGCCTCGTCCGTGTCCACGCAGGTGACGTTCATGCCGAAGTCGGCGAAGCACGTGCCCGTCACGAGACCCACGTAACCTGTGCCAAAGACCGAGATGTTCATCCGAGTCAACCTTCCACCGACGTCGTACGGGTCGCGGGGCGCCGCGAGATGACGGCGGGCCGATCAGACCGCGACAGTCTGCTCCTTGAACCAGTGCACGAAACGCTCGAGCCCCTGCAGCAACCCCACCCTGGGGCAAAAGCCGAGGACCCTGCCGGCCCGGGAGATGTCCGCGCACGTCAACTCCACGTCACCGGGCTGGGGCGGATGGTGCTCCACCCTCGCCGGCCTGTCACAGACCTTGGCGATGAGCTCCACCAGCTCTTTCAGCGACACCGGATGGGCTCCTCCCAGGTTCACGGTCGCAAGGCCGCTCCCGAGTGCCAGGCACGCCAGGATCCCATCCACGATGTCGCTGACGAAAGTGTAGTCCCGTTTGGTCGCGCCGTCGCCGAAGAGCGGGATGGACTCGCCGGCCAGCACCTTCCTGGTGAACCGGTGGATCGCCATCCCGGGTCGCTGCCGGGGCCCGTACACCGTGAACAGCCGCAAGATCGTCGTGGGCAGGCCGGTCAGGTGATGGAACGAGTGGGCCACCAGCTCGGCGGCTCTCTTCGAGGCGCCGTACGGGGAGATCGGCTCCACGGCCGGGTCGTCCTCGGTGAACGGGGCGCGGGCGCTGTTCCCGTACACCGAGGAGCTCGAGCCCCTCGATCAGGCGGAACTCCCTGGACTGACCGAGCCCTGACAGGTTCTTCCTCTTGATGGCCGGGGAGTAGGAGTCGGACAGGTTGTCGAGCCCAACGACCGGACGGCCGGACCGTACCAGGGCCTCGGCGACGTGAGACCCGATGAACCCTGCAGCACCTGTGACGAGGATCATTCGCGAATGGGCCCGGCCGATCTGACCCCGGAGCCCGCGGACCCACAGGCCGGATTCATCCGCCCAGCTCCCTGCCGGACCCGGCAGGGTGGCAACCCTGTGCGTCTTTCGGACGCACAATATAAGCATCTCCGCGGCACCCAACGCCAGATAAAAGTTGACCGTCCCGCTGCGCCCGGTGTAGAACTCGGGCCGATCGGCTCCGGCTGCAGATGAGTTTCGCTCGCACGACCGGCCGCCGGCTCCACGGCCAGACCATGTCCCCAACCGACCCGATCGACCCCGGCCCGGTGAGGCTGAAGACCGTCTCTCTGCTGGCTCGGCGCCATCTCATGAACTGGCGCCAGGTCGGCGACCCAGGCCGGAGGGCCGGGCTCTCGGCTTTCGTGGACGCGCTCCCGGACATCCTCGCCGGCCGTTCTCTCCGCCAGCTGCTGGCGGCGCTCAGACGGGGAAGAGGCTCGTCCCGGGGTCTGGTCTGGGGGCTGGGGGCCCACGTGGTGAAGACCGGTGTGAGTCCCTACCTGATCGAGCTGATGAAGCACGGCTTCGTCACCCACCTGGCCGTGAACGGCGCGCTGGTGATCCACGACTTCGAGCTGGCCTACTGCGGCGAGACCTCGGAGGACGTGGCCGAGTCCATCCGTGACGGGAGCTTCGGCATGGCCCGGGAGACCGGGGACGTGCTCGGCGCTCTCCTCTCGGGCCCCGAAACGGCCCGGATCGGCCTGGGCAACTCGGTCGGCAAGGCCATCGCCGCCAGCGACTATCCGTACCGGCGACTCTCGCTGCTGGCGGCGGCGCACGATCTGGGTCTGCCGGTGACGGTCCACGTGGCGCTGGGGACTGACGTGGTCCACTTCCATCCAGCCTGCGACTGGGCTGCCATGGGCCGCGGCGCCCGGAGAGATTTCGACCTCTTCGTCGACTCGGTGGCCAGGCTGGACGGCGGCGGCGTCTACCTCAACGTGGGATCCGCGGTGGTCCTGCCCGAGGTGTTCCTCAAGGCGGTCAGCGTGGTCCGAAACCTGGGCACCGCTCTCGGCGAGTTCAACACGGTGGTCCTCGACATGCTGGACCAGTACCGCACCAGGGAGAACGTCCTGTGCCGGCCGGGAGGCGTCGGCATCCGGATCACGGGACACCACGAGATCCTCGTGCCATTGATCGCCGGTGCCCTCCTGGAGGAGCTGTGAGAGACGATCTCGCCGGGATGATCGGCCGCCTCGAAGCGGCCAGGGGCAGACGGATCCTGGTCATCGGCGACCTCATTCTCGACCGCTACATCTGGGGTAGCGTGGATCGCATCTCGCCGGAGGCGCCGGTGCCGGTTCTCGAACTGACTCACGAGACCTACACCCTCGGCGGCGCCGCCAACGTGGCCCACAATCTGGCCATCCTGGGAGCCCGGGTCGACCTGGTGGGGCTGGTCGGAGCCGACCAGGATCGGGACCGACTCGTGGGGCTGTGCCGCGACGCAGGCATCGAGACGGCCGGGGTCCTCGAGGATGCCCGCCGACCCACCACCACGAAGACCCGGGTGATCGGCCACAACCAGCAGATCGTCCGGATCGACAGGGAGCAGCGCACGAGTCTGGGCCCCGACCAGGTCGCGGCGGCCAGCCGGTACCTGGAGGCGGTGTTCCCGTCGCTCGATGCGGTCGTGGTCTCGGACTACTCCAAGGGAACCGTCACCGAGGCGCTCCTGGACGAGCTGCGAAGGCTGTGCCGGGCGCGGCCGGTTCCCGTGGTGGTGGATCCGAAGAGCACCCAGTTCGCCATGTACCGCGACTTCTCGGTGATGACCCCGAACCAGATCGAGGCCGGCACCGGGGCCGGCTTCAAGATCAGGGACGAGCTGACGCTGGTGGAGGCTGGTTACAAGCTCAGGGCGAGCCTCAACCTCGAGGCGGTGCTCATCACCCGCGGGGCCAACGGCATGAGCCTCTTCGAAAAGGGAAAGGACGTCGTCCACATCCCCACGGTCGCCCGCAACGTCTATGACGTCACCGGCGCGGGTGACACGGTGACCAGCGTCATGGCGCTGGCCCTTGCGGCCGACCTCAGTTTCGTGGAGAGCTCCCACCTGGCGAACTGCGCAGCCGGAGTGGTGGTCGGCAAGTTCGGCACGGCAACGGTCACCCTCGACGAGCTCGGCGCGCTGGCGCCGACACCCGGCGCATGATCCCCGGAACCGCGTGACGAGATGAGCATCGAGATCCACTTCGACTGCCTCTTCTACAGGGGCGACCGCCCCTGTGAGCCCCACAAGCGCGAGGGCGTTCACTGCCCGGGCTGCCCCCACTACCAGCCGGTCGTCACCCGGATCCTCATGATCAAGCTGGACGCCATGGGGGACGTGCTGCGGACCACGTGCCTGCTGCCGGGGCTCGCGCCGCGGTTCGGTCCCCACCACCTGACCTGGATCACCGGTCCGGCCAGCGTGCCGCTCCTGAAAGGGAACCCGTTCATCCACCGGGTCGTGGCTCACGGCGAAGAGGCCCTGGCCCTGCTGGCCACCGAGTCGTTCGACGCCGTCATCAACCTCGACTCCAGCCCCCGGTCGGCGGCGCTGTTGACCATGGCGCGGGCCCGCACCCGGATCGGCTTCGGGCTGGCGGAACGCGGCCACGTCTACCCGGTGAGCCCCGAAGCGACCCACTGGCTGATCATGGGGCTCTTCGACGACGTCAAGAAGGCCAACGACCGGACCTACCAGGACCTGATGTGCGAGATCGTGGGCGTCGATCCCTCCAGCTGTCGCTACGTGCTGTCGCTGACGCCAGCAGAGCGCGAGTGGGCCAGGAACTGGGCCCGGGGCGCCGGTCTCAAGCTGAACCTGGACTCGTGCGAGCAGCCGATCATCGGAATCAACACCGGCGCGGGCGGCCGCTGGCAGTACAAGCGCTGGCGCACCGAGGGCTACCGGGAGCTGGCCCACAGGCTCGTGGAGCGGCACGGCGCCCAGATCGTCCTGCTGGGCGGCGAGAGCGAAGAGGAGTACAACCGTCTGCTGGCCACGGAGTGTCCACCAGGCACGGTGGTCTCGGGGGCCCACCCGATCCGCCGGTTCGGCGCCATCGTCTCCCTGTGCCACCTGGTCGTGACCGGCGACACCCTGGCGCTGCACCTGGCGCTGGCGCTGGGCCGTCTCGTCGTGGTGGTGTTCGGCCCGACCTCGGCGAAAGAGATAGAGCTGTACGGCCTCGGCGAGAAGGTCACCCCGGCGATGGACTGTCTGGTCTGCTACAAGGAGACGTGCGACTTCCAGCCCGCCTGCATGGACCTGATCCAGACCTCCGACGTTCTCGAAGCGATCGACCGCGTCCTGGAGAAGCACTGCCACGGCTCCTGATCGGCGGCGCCGGTCCGCACTTCCGGATAGAACCGAGAGCCCCCGATCCGGTGCCGGATCGGAGGCTCCGTGCGATCACGAGCGCCGCCCGCGCGATGCGTCTCAGGTGGCGGTGCTGCAGCTCGCGGTGTCCTTCGGCTTGCTGGAGTCTTCCTTGGGCTTCGCGTCGCCTTCCTTGGATTCGGTCTTCGTCTCGGACTTCTCGGCCCCCGCGGCCGCGGCTCCGTTGCTCTTTCCGCGCCCGTACTCCGTGGCGTAGAACCCGCTCCCCTTGAAGATCACGGTAGGGGGGAACAGCAGCTTGCGGAGCGGGCCGGCGCACTCGGGGCAGGTCTCCGGAGGCGGGTCCGTGAAGCGCTGGAGCAGGTCGAACCGATGGGCACAACGCTCGCATTCGTATTCGTAGATCGGCATCTCGACAACCTCCGGTCGCCTGGAGCCTGCCGGCGATCGGTCGGGCAGGAGCTCAGGAAGAGGGATTATACCAGCGTTTCGACGCCGAGACAAGGCCGTCTGGTGCCATGACCCGGCGCCTCTCAAGACCCGGCGCCTCGCCGGGTCCGAGTCGCGCCCCCGAGCGCGACCTCAATCCGGCCAGGGGCAGACGGATCCTCACGAGCCTGCTGGTGGCCGTGGCGACCCCGTCGGCGTCCACGGCGACCGTACGCCCACCGGGCAGACCGTTGACCCCGGCCTTGAGATGCTCCACCGCAGCGACGAACCCCTGCTGCGACCCGGAGTAGCCGAGGTGGAGGTCGATGGCCGGCGCCGACAGCACCAGGACCTGCCGCATCGACAGGCCGTCGATCTGATCGACGAGGCGCACCAGGTCTTTGATGCAGTCGGCCACGTCGGACACCTCGATCTGGATGGTCGCCGCCGGCGTCGCCGTGGACGCAGCCGTCTCCGCCGGCGTTCCCTCGATCACCTCGAGGCCGGCGGGGAGAACGGCGGTCAGCTTCCGCCGCCCGATCGCAGGCACCTGCACGGCCTCCACGACCGGCTCGGGCTCGAGCTTCGGCACCCTGCCGGGGATGTTCCCTCCCGCTGCCAGGTCTATCGGAGGAGGCTGGGCCAGCACCTGGCCCGGCGCCATTCTGCTCTCGTTGACCGGCCGGGCCGACTCGCCGGCTTCGGTGTCGCCGGGGTGCCGGTCGGCAGCTGATGCCCTGGTCAGAGTCTCCAGCTTCGGGCCCAGGATCTTGACCGATCTCATGCGCTGGCGCGCTTCGCCTGCCCCCGGTCGAGGGGCCTTGGCCAGGACGATCGGGGCCGGACCCACGGGTCGGACGGCCGGGGTCCGGGCGGCCTTCGGCGCGTCGTCGCGGCCGGCACGGAGCGACGGGGCCAGGCCCCGGGGAACGCCGGCTTCGGCGATCACCAGCGGAGCCGGAGTCCCCGCGGCGAACACCGCAGGCTCGCCGAGCTTCCCGCGAGCCGTCCCCGCTCCCGGCCGCAACGCCACGTCGGCGGTGATGACCACGCAGACGACGCAGGCCGCGGCGAACGAGAACCGGTAGACGGCGGTCTGAGAAGACAGAAGCGCCATCACCCGATCGGCGAACGACTCCTCGACGGACATGCGCTGCCGCAAGGCGGCAAGGTAGCCCGGCCCCGGCTCCACTCGCTGCAACGAGCCGAGCTTCGAGACGAGTCGTACGGTCTCCGACAGGGTGTCACGGCAGGCCGGGCAGGCCGAGAGATGGCTCTCGACGATCGCCCGCTCCGACTTGGTGACCTCTCCATCCACGTAGGCGGAGAACGATTCCCGGATCTGGCTGCACGGCTGGGTCACGATGCTATCCATATGCCCCACACTCACTCTCTTGGCGCTGCCGGGCGGTCGAACCCGCCGGCATCCCGCTATCAGAACGCCTTGCTTCGCTTCAGTCGCTCCGTGAGCGCCTCGCGGGCACGGTGGAGCCTCGACTTCACCGTGCCCTGGTTGATCGAGAGGATCTCCCCGATCTCTTCGTAGCTCCGCTCCTGGAGGTCTTTGAGAATCACGATCTCCTTGAACCGAGGGGGGAGCGCCTGGACCTCCCGCCTGAGGATGGAATCGCGCTCCCGGCTCAGCACGTCGTCTTCCGGACCCGGCAGGCTCGACTTCACGACCAGCTCGTCGTTCAGCTCCGTCCTCCGCGAGAAGAGCCGTCGGAAGAACGAGATGTGGTTCCTGCACGTGTTGATCGCGATGGTGTGGATCCACGTCGACAGCTTGGAGTCCCCGCGAAAGGCGGGCAGGCCGCGGTAGATCTTGATGAAGACCTCCTGGCTCACGTCCAGAGCCTCGTGCGGATCCTTCATATAATAGGTGCAGATGGTCAGAACCTTGGACGAGTAGCGGCCGACGATCTCGTTGAAGGCGAGCTCGTCCCCCTGTCTGAAGCGCTCGACGAGATCCTGGTCGGTGACCCCGATCGTGCCGTCCTGGGCCTGAGCCATCAGCCGGATCATCCTCCCGCTCAGACAGCGAGTGTGGTGTGGGTGTTCCAGGGAATTCTCGAATCGCAGGCGATTCTACCATGGAATGGACAGGGCACCTCTCCGGACCGGACGATGCGTCCCGGAGCCCGGCGCTGGGGTGAGCCCCGGCGCCTCCCGGTCGCGCCGGACGGGCTTTCAGGGCCGTCGCCGGTACAGCAGGTAGGAGAGGCTGAACCCCGGCTGGCGCAGGGTGGTCTGGAGAGCGTAGCCGGAGGTCAGTCGGGGGTCTTCCATGAGGGACGCATCGGTGGGGTAGAACCCCCGGGGGGGGCCGGATCCGCGCGGCTCGACCAGCACGAGGATCCAGTCGGGTTTCCTCGCGAAGACCCAGCCGCAGTCGGCAACCATGGTGGGGCCGGTGGCCCCTTGCCGCACGCTGAACCCGCGCACCGCTTCCCGGTTCACCAGACCCTTGGTGTCCAGTATCTCCATCTCCGTGGCGTAGCCGATGCGGCCGATGTCGCCGACCACCACGGTCTGGCCGCCGGGCCGGGACAGGGCCTCCCCTGCCCTCTTCTGGAGCTCCCCCAGCGCCGTCTGCTGCCGGAGGGAGATCACCTCCTCGAGCGGAATGCCGAACAGCTTCAGCAGGGTGACGACGCCGAGGACGGCCACCACCGGCCGGGCGATGGGACGACGGTCCTCCGGCACCGCGGCCATCGCCCAGTCGAGACAGGCGCATGAGAGAACCATCGCCCAGGGCATGAACGGCGCGAAGAGCCGGTACGCCGGCATCCAGTCTCCACCGACCGACACGATCGCCATGAACTCACCGCCGGCCAGCAGCGGCGCCAGCTGCACCAGGGGACCCCGGTGGCGGCCGACCAGAACGGCCGCGGCAGACAGCACCACGACCGTTGCGGGGAGGTAGACGACCAGGAACTCGTAGAGGTACATCAGGCCGCCGGTCAGGTGCTCCCGGCCCCCCAGCTGCTTGCTCCAGAAGGTCTGGGGTATGCCGTCCCCGAAGTACCAGAACCGAGCGCCGTGGTACGCGGCGAGCGACGGGAGAAGCACCAGCGCCAGCGGGCCGGCGAGGCCGGTCAGGCCGGGATCGCTCCGCCCCCGGACCGCCAGCCAGGCCAGGGCCAGCACCCCCAGAAGACTCCCCTCCGGTCGGGTCAAGGCCAGGCCCACGGCCAGGACG
>JACQZM010000035.1:22760-24506 GCA_016213885.1 Candidatus Rifleibacteriota bacterium
CTGCAGACAGATCGCCAGGCCCAGCAGAAGAACGGCGTAGAGCGGAGTTTCCAGTCCCCCGACACACCACAGGGCGAACGACGACGACCCCGCGAGGAGGCACGTGGAGAACAGCGGCCAGGTCGCTTTCCGCCGGTCCACGAGCATCCAGGTCGCCAGGAAGGTCAGGGGGAGAGAGAGAACGCCGAGCAGCATGCCCAGCGTCTTCGAGGCGTCCAGCGGATCGACTCCCGATCGGTGGCACGCCGTGAGCATCAAGATCCAGCTCAGGTTCGAGTAGCCCTCGACCCGGACAGGCGGGTTGTAGGTCAGGCCCTTGCCGGTGGCCAGGTGCCTGGCGTACCTGAACGAGATGAAGGCGTCGTCGGTCGTGTGGTGAGAGAACTTCGTCGCGTGGGCGAGGAACAGGGCGACCACGACGCAGAGGACGAGGAGGCAACCGAGCCGGGCGAAGTCGGGGCGGTCGAACGGTCCCCGGAGGGTGACGGCATCGGCAGCAGAACTGGAATCGGAGGGTTCCAAGCCGTCTCCACGTGCGGGTCGTCGGTGGCGCGGTGCTACGAGACAGCCGCGGCGGCGGCCATCGGACTGGACCGATCCCCGACCAGTCGAGAAGATGGCCTGTGGGCGCGTCACCGGTGCGCCAGAATGGTAGCACAAGGTCTCTCGAGCCGCCACGATCCGGCGCCCTGCCGGCCGGGTGGAGGATCCACGCCGCTCGACGCGCCGACGAAAAAAAAGCGAACGGCTTCCCGCGGTCCGAAGTACCAGATGAGCGGGAAGGCCACCAGGACCGGTGCGGTCGCACTGGATCGGTTGACGTCGCTCGTGCCCTCGGCTGCTCGGCTGCTCGGCAGCTCTTGACGGGGCGACCCTCCAGGTGGCATAACGGAGTCCATCTGCCAGGCCCGCGACGGTCCGCGGCCGGGCAGCCTCTCCAGAGGGCGCGTACCAAGGAGGTCAGTGCCTTGACTCTGCACAGGGTTCGCCGGTCTGGTTTCTCTCTGATCGAGCTGCTCATCGTGGTGGCCATCATCGCGGCGCTCGTCGGCGTGGCGGTGCCCATGTTCCAGAAGAACATCGCCGAAGCCAACAGGGCCAAGGCACGGCAAGACCTGGACACGGTCAGGAACGCCATCACCCTCCACGACTCGCAGAACAAGCCGCTGATCGGCACGAGCCTCAAGCCTCTCCTCGGCCGGTACCTCCAGGACGTGCCCAAAGATCCCTGGGGCAACGACTACCTGCTCGACGCCGGCATCGGGATCGTCGTGAGCTTCGGCGGCGACCAGAAGGCCGGCGGAACAGAAGAAGACGCCGACGAGGTCGTTCGCTACAAGCCGGCTCTGAAGGTGCAGTCCGTGACGCTCCAGGGCAACTGGGGCAAGCCCACGGACGGCAACGTGCTCCGCATCCTGTTCAACAAGCCGTTCAAGGCGACCGGAGATCCTCGGGGCGATCTGTTTGTGATCACCGACGCCAAGAATTACGGCACCGGGATCTCCCTGGCAGGCAGCGGCAGCACCACCGGCATGTCCTGGGGTGGCGCCACGTGGACCTACCGTGACACCGAGTCCGACCCGAACAACGGCGTCATGATCATGAAGTGCACGGCGTCAGCCACCGGCGACGGCGTCGTGCTCACGCCGTCGTGCGCCATGAACATCGGCGGCGTCGGCACGTCTACCCTGACCTCGTCCACCTCGATCTCCGAGCAGTACACGGCCGGCGGGCCGCTCGACCCCG
>JACQZM010000143.1 GCA_016213885.1 Candidatus Rifleibacteriota bacterium
GCCTGAGCGCCAGGAAGGCGACCTGGACCGTCGTTCGAGGAGCCCGAGGCCCGTGGGGTCCCACCCGGCGTCGACCTCGCCAGCGGGGGCGGAGCGGTTCGTCAACGCCCCGGCTCTTGTGCCATAATCAGGGATCGGGATTCGAGGCTCGCTGTGGGGTCACGTCGGCCCCGCTGGCCTCCCCGTGCGCCCCGGGCGTCGGACAGAGCCCCGGCATCCATCATGATCCAGGTCTTCGATCTCACCAAGCGGTACGGCGACCAGCTCATCTTCGACGCGATCACGTTCGCCCTCGGCCGGGGGGAGCGGGTCGGCCTGGTCGGCCGCAACGGCCACGGCAAGTCGACGCTGTTCCGGCTGATCCTCCGGGAGGAGGACCCCGACGAGGGCCGGATCATGTGGCCGACGCGCTACCGGATCGGCCACCTGGAGCAGCACGTGGAGTTCGTGGCCGACACGGTCCTCGCCGAGGGGTGCCTGGCGCTGCCGCCGGAGGAGCGGGATCTCGAGTACAAGGTCGAGGCGATCATGGCCGGGCTGGGCTTCTCGGAGGACGATCTGTCGCGCCCTCCGGCGGAGCTTTCCGGGGGGTTCCAGATACGGTTGAAGCTGGGGAAGCTGCTCCTGTCGGAGCCGGACCTCTTGCTGCTCGACGAGCCGACCAACTACCTGGACATCGCGTCGATATCGTTTATCGAGGAGTATCTTTCCGCCTACCCGGGCGGAATTCTCGTGGTGTCGCACGACAGGTATTTCCTCGAGGCCAACCTGGTCCAGTCGCGGGTGAAGCTCCTGGAGAAGATGGGCGGCAAGGAGGAGCTGTCCCGCATCGAGTCGCTGGACTTCCAGTTCAGCGAGATCCCGTTCCACGCGAAGACGATGATGGAGATCCAGCGGCTCGCGTTCGGCTACCCTCTGTCGGACCGCGGAGGCGGCAACGGGCAGGACGGCGGCCGGCTCCTGTTCGAGGATCTCACGTTCTCCATCGAGCACGACGACCGCATCGGCGTGATCGGCAGGAACGGCAAGGGCAAGTCGACTCTGCTCAGGCTCCTGGCCGGGGAGCTCGAGCCGGTGAAGGGCGTGATCAAGAGGCACGACGACATCAGGCTGGGCTACTTCGGCCAGACCAACATCTCCCGGCTCACCCCCTCGCTGACGGTCGAGGAGGAGATCCAGTGGGCCAACAACAACCTGGGGAGGACCCAGGTCCGGGGGATCTGCGGCGCCATGATGTTCACCGGGGAGCGGGCGGAGAAGAGGATCTCCGTGCTCTCGGGCGGGGAGAAGAGC
Source organism: Candidatus Rifleibacteriota bacterium (assembly GCA_016213885.1). Taxonomy (GTDB): domain Bacteria; phylum Muiribacteriota; class UBA6191; order JACPRK01; family JACQZM01; genus JACQZM01. Next base: position 1,294 of record JACQZM010000143.1, read on the forward strand.
CGGACTCTCCTGGGCAAGATCCTGGCCCAGCCGTCGAACCTGCTGCTGCTGGACGAGCCGACGAGCCACCTCGACATGGACTCGATCGAGGCGCTGATCGACGCGGTGCGGCAGTACTCCGGCGCGGTGGTGATCGTCACCCACAGTGAGCTGATCCTGAAGCAGCTGGCCACGAAGCTGGTGTACTTCCGCGCCGGCGCGATCGGGACGTACGGTGGCGGGTACGAGGACTTCCTGGACTTCATCGGCTGGGACGACGAGCAGGAGGTCTACTGACCGGGTCTCTGGCCCTCCAGGCGCGACCCCGCTCCGGAGGCTGGCTCGCGTGGCCCGTGGCGGCCGCTGCTTCCCGGCGCGCCGGCCGGAGCTGGGCTCCGGACGAGGTGGGGGTGCTGGGCGAAGCCCCACGTCACATGCTAGCCAGGACACGAACTCGCGGACCCCGGGCGGCCCTGATTCAGTGGTCTTGTCGCTGGTACAGCTTCTCGAGGTCGAGAATCGGCTGCTCGAGCTTCGGCGCGTGGAGGCGGGCGAACCGTCCGGCGGGCGTCTCGTCGGGCCTGAATCGCACCCGGGTGATGCTCGCCTTGGGCAGGGACAGCCCCTCGCGGCTCCCGGTCAGCTGGACCAGGAGGGTGCTCAGGAACGGCTCATGACCGACGAGGGCCAGCGGGCTGTCCGGCCGGCTCTTCGCGATCTCGGCCAGCACCTCGGGAGTCGGGGCCTCCGGCACGAGCGACAGGCTCACGTCCACGTCCACCCGGTCGCCCCACAAGAAGGCGCACAGCTCCGCCGTCTGCACCGCCCTGACGAGCGGGCTGGCCCAGATCGCGACCGGGGGGGTCTCCTTGCGGCGCATCCTCTTGAACAGCTTCGTCAGCTCGCACCGGCCCTCTGCGGTCAGCGGTCGGCTCGCATCCGGTCCACGGAAGCCGGCCGCGTCGACGGCGGCTCCGTGGCGAATCAGGTACAGTCTCATCGATGCCCTCCTTCCGGGCCTGTCCAGGTGCCGGCGCCAGGGCGGTCAGGCCACGTCGACCGGCTCACCTCGCCGGGACCACCTGGCGCCGGTTCTCCCTGCCAAGATACAGCGTCACATCCTCGGCCGTGTGGGCGGAACCGGCGGCACGACCGCCCGAGACTGCCGGGGAGAGCAGTGCCGCGATCACGACGACGATGGCCAAGAGCCGATCGCGGACCGTCGGGCGTGCCTGCTGGATCGTCGACTGCGCCCACCGCCGGGTCGAGAAGCGAGCAACGTGGCTCGAGGAGCTGGCCCTGAATCCGGCCTCGTGCCGGCGGGCGCGGTGCTAGAAGTCCTTGGAGCCGACGTATTCCGCGTCCCCGAACGCCAGGAGCGGGTAGAAGATGAAGGGCAGGAAGATGAGCCCGAGGACGTAGCCGAGCCCCTTCCCGAAGTTGGCGGCTATGCCCGCGATCATCATGAACATGATGATCAAGTTGACGAGCGGGACGAAGAGCAGGAGCAGCCACCAACCCGGCTTGCCGCCGATGATCAACATCACGTACAGGTTGTAGATCGGGACGATGCAGGCCCATCCCGGCTGACCGGCCTTGGTGAAGACCGTCCACATGGACACCAGGCAGATCAAGCCAATGGCGAGCTGGATGAGGGCGAAGAACGCGTCGCCAGACCCTCCACCGCTACTCATGGAAACCTCCCGAGCGTGCCAGTCCGGGATCCGCCGCGGACCCCGATCGTCACACTGCACCATTTCGCGCTGCAAGTCAATGGGTGTCGCCCACATCGTCCAGCGCTCAAGCGTGCCAACCGCCGGAAACCATGAC
>JACQZM010000144.1 GCA_016213885.1 Candidatus Rifleibacteriota bacterium
CCACCGGATACGTCCTCCGGGTCACCTGGCCCTCCGGGTGGGGCGGGCCTGGAGATTACGAGTTCGGGACGCCCTCGTCGACGGAGAGCCGGGGGTGGAGGGACACTCTGAACGGACTGGTGGCGGGGACGCTCAGTCCCGAGCTCGTGGCCGAGCTGGGCTACCGCGATCTGGATCCCGCCATGGCCCCGGCGTTCTGTCGCTGGCTCGCCGGCGGCCGGAAGATCTCCCCCGACGCCCTGTCCAATGTGGCGCTGGTGGCGGAGTCGCTGAGGAGCCGGGAGATGGCGGATCTCCTGGCCCCGCTCTTTCCCAGGGTCAGGAACGCCGGCGCCCGGGCCGCGTTCGTCCGCGCCCTCTGGGCCGCCCGCCACCCCGAAGCCCGGTCGATCGGCCGGCAGGTCCTGGTCACGGCCACGACCGTGGAGATCGCCGACGCCGGCGCGCTGGCCCTGGCCGGCGGTGGCGCCTCGGACTGCGATCTCATCGCGACGGTGCTGGAGAGCCATCCGGAGTTCACGATCCTGGGCAAGCGCATGGCTGGCTGCGACAGGAGCCGCGCCCGGCACCACTTCGAGCGGTGGCTGAGCTCGGGAGGGACCAGGTCCGCGATCAAGTACGCGGCGCGGGAGGGGCTGGGAGACCTGGGAGATGCGCCCGCGGCCGAGACGCTGGCCAGGGTCGTGGAGCTCGAGTCGAACGGGAAGATCCGCACCTGTGCCGTGGAGACCGCCTCGGCCATCGGCGGCCCACGGGTGAGAGGGGCTGTGCTGGCCCGACTCCGGGACGACCCGGCCACATCGATCTGGATCTGGGCTGCGGCCAGGCTCGGGCTGGTGGAGGCGATACCCCACCTGGTGAAGACCGTCACCGGGAACGCCCCGGCCAGGGCGCGGCGAGACGCCCTCTGCGCCCTGGGGCTGCTGGACGCGAAGGGTGAGAGGGCGGTCATGACCAGGGCTCTGGCCTCGGAGGACCCCCAGGTGTGCCAGGCCGCCGCCTGGGCGCTCGCCCAGCTCGAACGGTCGGGGGCGCCGGCCAGGGAGGTGGTGGAGAGGCTGGTCGTGCTCGCCACGTCGTCCCGGGACCAGGAGGGCATCGGCGCCTGGGCGCTGGGGCGGCTGCGTCACTCTGGCAGCGCCGACCATCTCAGAGCGCTTCTGACCGAGCTCTCGACGGGCCCGAACACCCGAAGCTCCGGGCGGCTGGCCATGGTCGCCTTCGCCCTGGGCGAGATCGGCGACAGGCAGTCGGCGGACACGTTGAAGCGACTCGCCTCGGACAGGACCCGCTCCCTGGTCGTGCGAGAGGCTGCGACCGCGGCTGTGGAGCGGCTTGGCGAAGGCCCCCGCGACCGGACCGAGGCTTCGCCTCCGGGCGACGGAAGGGGGGGCACCTGGCACCCGGTGCTGCCGCTCGTGCCGTTCGTCCGGACCGGGATCTTCCTCCACGCGGGCGAATCGGCTACCATCTACGCCCGTGGCGCGTGGAGCTACCCGGGGAATCCAGGAGGGCAGCTGGTGCACGAATCGCCGGACCACCCCCCCGGGTTGCCGGAGCTTCGACTGCAGGGCTGCGTCGAGACCCAGTGGCACAGGGTCTACGGCCACCGGAAACGGCTGCAGTTCCACCGGTCCGGGGAGCTGGTGCTGACTCCGTACCGGCCGATGATCACCATCGCCGACGCGGTGCCTCTGGGCCAGATGGCCGGGATGGCCCGGGTGCTCGTCGAACCTTAGAAGACCGACCCGGCCATGACCGGCTGCTACCCCGGCCGGAACCGAAGTCGTCAATACACTACGATCCCCCGGCATCGTTGCGCCGGGAGACGGGAGCGGCTCCGAGGTGGGCGTACCTTGAGGAAGAAGGCTCTGGCGCTACTGGGCGTCTCTCTTGCGACCCCGCTGTGGCTCGTCGCGGTCTATCCGCAGGCCGCCCTCTGGGTCGTGGCGGCGTTCACCGAGAACGGGTACGACCCGTCCGGGTTCATCCTGCAGCGCAGGGTGATGTTCCAGCTGGCAGGCATGGGGCTGGTCTACCTCGGCCTCGCCTACGTGACGAGCCGGTATCTGGGCCGCTACCGGTGGAGGCCCAGGCCGTTCGCGACGATCCTGGCCGACCAGAACGGCGCCCTGGTCTTCGAGTTCGCCCTCGTGTTCCCGTTCATCCTGGCGCTGATCTTCATCCTGTTCCAGTGGGCGGAGCTCCTGATGGTGGAGTCGCTGGTGCACTACGCAGCGTTCGCCTCCTGCAGAACCGCCGCGACCTACGCGGCGGCCCCTCCCTCCCGCTTCGACCTGACGCCCAAGGAGGACTCGATGCGCCGCGCCGCCGAGGCCGCTCTGGCCGGGGCCAAGGCGCTGGAGGGTTCGAGCACCCACCAGGCCGCCAGGGTGTCGTACGTCGAGGGGCCCGGCGGAAGCGCGTCGACCGCCATCCGCTACCCCGGCAGCGGTGGAGGCGCCTACCGGCACGTCACCCTGAAGGTGCTGTGGGGCTTCTTCCCACGGTGGCCGCTGGCCCAGCTGTTCTTCTGGCCGATCGTCGACCGGGTGGAAGATCGGATCCAGATCGAGTGCGACTATCTCATGCAGACCGAGGGGTACTACCGGTCTCCGTCGCTCCAGAACACGGGCACCTCCGGCCAGGATCGATACGCCAGCCCCGATCGGATGGAGGACACCGGCAAGAGGGAGGGGTTGACCCAGAAGGCGCTCTACCAGACCGTGTTGCCCGAAGGCCACAGCCCCTCCGGAGCGGTGCAGGGCACGAGGTCGCCCCTGGCCGCGGGCTCCTCGGGAGGGACGCCATGAAGCGCTCGATCCGGAGGATCCGGCCCCAAGGCCAGGCCGCCATCCTGGTGCTGTTCTTTCTGATCCCCATGGTGCTCGCGTTCGGCATGTCGCTACGGACCGGAACCGCCGTCCTGCTCAAGATGCGCCTGCAGAACGCCACCGACGCCGCGGCCCTGGCCGCGGGCGCCGAGGTGTCGAGGGTGATGAACCAGGTGGCGATCCACAACCTGGCCATCGTGAAATACCATGCGCTCTGCGCCGCCACGAAGACGGCGATCAAGGCCGTCGACAAGACCATCACCAAGGTGACCCAGGAGCAGGCCATGGCCTCCAAGGAGCTGGCCTGCTGGGCCAAGGCGGTGGCCTACTACACCTCGTGCTGCTCCAACATCTTCTGTCCCGAGTTCTCCGTCTGCCCGGGCCGGCTGCAGGCGTCGCAGGACTGCCAGCAGTGCCTCCAGCAGCAGCTGCAGCAGTGGCAGCGCATCCTCCAGTTCTGGCAGGCGGAGCGGTCATGGCTGCAGTCGCAGCTGTCCACGTTCCAGGGGCAGATCGGCCCGCTCGTGGCGAGGATGGGCAGAAAGTCCAAGTCGATGCTGGACGACCTGGACAGCGAGCTCTCCCGGGTCCTCTCCGACGTGGCTCGCCGCCACGGACTGGACGAGTACGGCTCCTCCGGAATCCGGTACTGCTACATCTCCCGGACCGGCCTGGTCACCAGCCCCGGCTCTCTCGACCCGATGCTCATCGTCAGGAGGGCGACCCTCTCGGAGTTCGCCTCGATCGCCATGGACGCCAAGGAGCCGTACCAGTCCATCGCTCCGGACGGCCTGGTGGCCGGCATCAACCACTTCGAAGGGCCCCCACCGAAGCTGAACAGCCAGGTCTCCAAGAAAGACGGTCAGACCCAGCAACAGAGCGGCACGTGGGGGGCCACCAACTACATCCTGGAGTACATCTACAACGTCCACTTCGGGGTGCCGGGCTACTTCAAGTACAGCACCATGCACGGTCCCCTGGGCAACCCGGACACCGACGCCCCGTCGTGCGGGGGCGACAACCATCCCGGCTGCGAGCGCAACGGTGGCGATTACAGCGGTGCCGCGTCGAGCCAGGGCTGCGCCCAGGGCTCCGACGAGAAGCCGTGCCATCGGGACTGGAAGGACTACAGCCGGGACTACGCCCGGGACCAGGCCGAGCAGCTCAAGAAGTCGGTCAACGACGAGGAGTTCGGCAGCGGGTCGGAGTACGTGTACATGCTGGCCCAGAGGCCGGTCCTGGAGTTCGTCGTGGGGGGGAAGATCCCGGCCAACCAGGGGTTCTTCCACCGGCTCTTTCCGGCCCACACCATGGACCAGTCCGACGACGCCGAGGGCGCCCTGGACTCGAAGCTGTCGTTCTACGCCCTCTCGAAGTTCGAGCTCTACAACCTCACCGAATCGGACGGCAAGATCCTGGGGCGCCAGTCGTACGGACAGTACCCCAAGAGTCTGATGACCCAGGACTGGCGGACCCTGATGACGCCGATCTTCCCGGACGAGACCGCCGGGGAGCGCTCGATCATCCAGAAGCAGATGCTGCACTAGGTCGCGACCACGAGGACAGGTGACGCGTGAGAGGAGCCAGGGCCCACGGATCCCGGAGGGGGCAGGTGCTGTTCCTCGAATTCGCCCTCACCCTTCCGGTGTTCGCGCTGATCATCATCACCGCCACGGCTTTTCACGTCTACTTCAAGCACACCCGGCTGATGTACGGCCATGCCCGCCAGGGGGTCTGGGTGCTCATCGACAGGCACATGTCGTCGCTGGACCCGGCCAGCTACAACCTGTCCAATTTCACGTCGAAGCCGCTCTTCACCGTGGACGGTCTGGCCGCGTCCGACCCGGCGGTGACCCACATCCCGGTGATCTCGTTCCAGGCGACGGCCAGCCGGCAGGTCGATGCGCCCTCGTGGATGGGAGCCGGAGAGGCCGTGGGCTTCTGCTGGGCCACCCGGGACGGATGGGCCCATCGCGACATCGAGACCCGGCTCCCGCTGGGGAGCGACCGCCCGGTCGAGTCCATGCCCTACGTGTTCCACGAGCCCAACGCGTCCGGGCCGGTGGTGAAGGAGTTCCTCAGGCTGTAGCTGGAGCCTGCCGTCGGGCGCCAGCCTCGACGCTTGACCCGGGCGCGGCTCCGGACGGGCGCGCGCACAGGCATGCCCGTCGGCCGCGGAGCGTCAATCCGAAAATAATGCTGGATGTCGCCGAGCAAGAACTCGGCGCTGCGGCCTGCCGATACGTAATCTCTAAGTAGACGGCGGCGGGGCGGTGTCTCTCGGTTCCGGTGGCGGGCGCGCCCTGGACCCTCGGCCCACGTGTTCGAGGTTCCGGGCGGGGGGCATGGTCTGAACAACCGATCTGGCGAGCGACGGACGCGCGAGGGCGAGGCGAGGCCCGGAGAGGGCGGCGCTCCCCCCTTCCCTCGGGCACCCGCGTCGAGGAGCCGGCCAGCGCCGGCCCGGCGCCGGTTCAAGCCTGATTCGGCCGATCGAGATCGCGAGGATGCCCCCGCGGACGGGCAGGCAGCGCGGGCTCGAAGGGTCCCGCGGCGGTCTCCCCCCCCCGGCGAGCCTGGCGACCTCGCGGCTCTCGATCTCGCCCCGTCGCTGCTGGAGGCCCCATCGCTCGAGGAGGCCGCTTGCCTCGCTGCCCGCCACGCGAGGCTGGCGACGCGGTCCTCCCTGGCTCTGGTGGCTGTCTGGCACGACGGCCAGGAGCCCACGATCGGCCTCGCCTCCGACGCTCCGGGCTCTCGACCGCCTGACCGGCAGGCGCTGGCTGAGATCGGCGACAGCGCGGCGAGACTGGCCACGGCGGCCGGCGCTCCGTGCTCCGGTGCCGATGACCGGACGAGGCCGGGCGGCCGACCCACCGGTACCGCCGGGGCAGTGATCGGGCCGTTCGCCGTGCCCGTTCATCCCCCCACCCCGGGGCTCACGGGCTACCTCGGCTCGTTCTCCATGAGAACCGCCCTGCTCGTCAGATTCGACCGCCCCTGGCTCCGGGGAGCCGTGCTGGTCGCGGACCTTCGTCCAGGATCCCTCGCCGACGCCCCGAGGATCCTGCTGTCGGTCTCGGCGCTGGTCCAGGTGACGTTCGAGGGTCGTCTCGCCGCGCGGAGGGAGCAGGCGCTCCACGACGCCCTGTCCCGTCAGGTCGGCGAGGCCGAGACTCTGAAGGCGGAGCTGACCGGGTTCACCGCCCGCGTCTGCCATCACCTCCAGGAGCCGGTGAGACGGATCGAGTCGATCTTCAGGCTGCTCGGGAGGCGGTTCGCGGGCGGCCTCTCGGGCAAGGAGCGGCGCTGCCTGGCGGGCCTTCTCCAGTCGGGCCGCATCCTGAAAGAGCGGATCCAGAACCTCCACCGGCTGTACCGGCTCGAGCAGGATCGCACGCCGCTCGAGCCGGTGCAGCTGGGCAAGATCCTCAAGGAGGTCGTGAGACATCTGGACCAGTCGATCCGGAGGCGACGGGCCCGGATCTCCGTGTCGTCCCTCCCCTGGGTCACCGCGAACCCCTCCCAGCTGAGGGAGCTGTTCTCCAGCCTTCTCTGCTGCGCTCTGCACCACTCGCCGCCGGGGAAGTGCGAGATGAGGATCGGCGCCCTGCGCTGGGCCGGCGACCCGCCGGGTTACGTGCGTTGCTTCATCAAGAACAGCCACGGCAGCGTCCCGTCCCGTCAGAGCGAGCGGGTCCGCCGGGCGATCTCCGGGGACAGCCGCTGCGATGCCCTGGGAGAGCTGCTCGGGCTCACCATCGCCAGAAAGGTCGTGTCCCGCCACGGGGGTCGCATCTGGATGGAAGCCACGCCGGACGGGGGTTGCGCCTTCTTCTTCACCCTTCCCGCCTGCCACCGCAGGGCTCAGCCCAGAGAGACCGATCCGGACCCGGCGTACCCGCCCCCGCCGGCCCCGGCCCGTTCGTCTCCGGGAGCCCAGCCCACCAGCCTGCTCTTGGTCTGTCCTGACCCGCTGGACCAGGAGACGCTCAGCGAGGGCCTCAGAGGGAGCGTTCCGGGAGGGGCCTCGATCACGACGGTCACCTCGATCCTGGAGGCGCTCCAGATGACCCGGGAACGCCACTTCGACCTGGTGGTGAGCCAGACCGACCTCCCGGACGGGACCGGGCTCGACCTGGCCCGCAAGCTGGCCGCCGGGGCCTCGCAACTCCCGCTGGTGCTGGTCGGGCCGAAGGGCGACGAGGCGTCGGTGCTCGAGGCGCTCCAGGCCGGTGCCGCCGACTACGTCCGCAACGACGAGCTGGTCCAGGCGTCGTTGAGGGAGGCCGCGTCGGTGGTCCTGTCGAACCTCGAATCGGAGCGGTTGCTGGCTCGCCTGCGGAGCGATTTCGTCGCCATGGTCGGACACGACCTCAGGAACCCGGTGGCCAACGTGCTCTCGTACACCGACATCCTGCTCGACGACGGCCTTCACCGGCTGGCGCCGGAGCACCACCAGGCCGCGGTGAGGATCAAGAAGAACGCCCTCTTCATGATGGCCAGATCATCAAGGACGCCCGGGAGAAGGGCAGCGTCGCCGCCAGCGAGAAGCAGATCCAGCTCGTCTTCGTCCAGCCGGATCGGCCGCTCCTGGTCCACGTGGACCCGGCCAAGATCCTCAGGGTCCTCTTGAACCTGGTCTCCAACGCGATCAAGTTCTCGCCATCAGGGAGACAGGTGGAGGTCGGCGTGGCCCCGTGGGTGGCGCCCGCCACCGACGATTCGCAGCCGAGGGAGTGGGCCTGCCTCTGGGTCAAGGACGAGGGGCTCGGCATCCCGCAGGACGAGGTGACCAAGCTGTTCAAGAAGTTCTCCGCCACCAGCGTGAGGCCCACGGCCGGCGAGAAGGGAACCGGCCTGGGACTCTACATCGTCAAGGAGATCGTGGAGCTCCACCAGGGCTGCGTCGAGGTGGAGACCCGCCCGGGCCGGGGGTCCACATTCAGGGTGTTGCTGCCGTCGGCGGGCGAGCCCTGAGGGCGAGCCCGCGGGGGGGGTTGGGGGGCAGGATGAGCGAAGCGAAGGGCCCCCCATGTGAAACGATCCCGCCCGGCTCGGCCGCCGCGTGCCCGGTCTGTGATCACTCCACGAGGTAGTAGTCGTGGAGCTTCGTGTTCGCCTTCGCGGACCGCCGGAGCTTCTTCAGGCCCCTGGCCTCGATCTGGCGCACTCGCTCCCGCGTGACGCCCATGCGCTTTCCGATCCAGGCGAGGCTGCGGGGGATGCCGTCATCCAGACCGAACCGCAGCTTCAGGATCTCTCGCTCCCGCTCGGACAGGTCCGATAGCACGTTCTCGATCTGCTCCCTGAGCAGCGTCTGGATGACCCGATTCTCGGGGACGACCCTCTCGTCCTCGCTCTCGAGGAAGTCTTCCACCGTGGCGTTGCCCTCGTCGACCTTGATGTTCTGCTCGTACGAGATCGGTTCCTGACACATCTGGAGCAGCTCTTCGATCTCGTCGATCTTGATCCGGGTCTCCTTGGACAGCTCCTCGACCGTGGGCTCCCGGCCGAGCTGGTTCGTCAGCTCGCGCTTCCGGCGCTTGAACTTGTTCAGCATCTCGATGATGTGAACCGGGATGCGGATGATCCGGGACTGCTCGGCGATGGCGCGGATGATCGACTGCTTGATCCACCAGGTGGCGTAGGTGGAGAACTTGTAGCCCAGGCTGTAGTCGAACTTCTCCACGGACCGGAGGAGCCCCATGTTCCCTTCCTGGATGAGGTCCAGGAAGAGGATCCCGCGGTTGATGTACCGCTTGGCGATGTTGACCACGAGGCGCAGGTTCGCCTTCACCAGCGCCTTCTTCGCCTCGATGTCCCCTTCCTTGATCTTCTTGGCGAGCTCGACCTCTTTGTGCTCGTCGACCAGGCCGGTCTTGTTGAGGTTCTCGAGGTAGGCGATGACCGGATTGTCGAGCTCCTTCTCGTCCTTCTTCTTCCGGCCGTCGCCGGCGGCTCGACGACGGGCGGGCTTCTCCGGCTTCTCTGGCTCGATCGCCTTCTCGCCCTGGCCCGCCTGGCCCGGTCGTTCGGTATCGTCAGGCATCCTCGAGGCTCCTGGCAATCACTTCTGGTCCGTGTAGATCCCCATCTGCCGGTACTTGGCCTGTCTTCTCTGCTGCAGCTCTTCGACGGACATCGGCTTGAGCAGAGCGAGGTACTTCGCGATGGCCTTCTCGATGTTCTGGGCCGTGGTCTCGAAATCACGATGGGCGCCGCCCACCGGCTCGGTGACGACCTCGTCGATCACGCCGAACTTGAGAAGGTCCTGGGAGGTGAGCTTGAGAGCGGTCGCGGCGTCCTCGGCCCGGCTGGCATCCTTCCAGAGGATCGAGGCGCATCCCTCCGGAGAGATCACCGAGTAGATGGCGTACTCGAGCATGATCACCGCGTCGCCGACACCGAGGGCCACGGCCCCGCCGGATCCGCCCTCGCCCACGATGACCACGACGACCGGCACCTGGAAGAACGACATCTCCAGGCAGTTCCTGGCGATCGCCTCTGCCTGGCCGCGTTCTTCGGCCTCGAGGCCCGGATAGGCCCCGGGGGTGTCGACGAACGTGATGATCGGCCGACCGAACTTGTTGGCGAGCTTCATGACGCGAAGCGCCTTGCGGTAGCCCTCCGGGTGGGGCATCCCGAAGTTGCGGTAGATGTTGTCCTCGGTGTCCTTGCCTTTCTGGTGTCCCACGACCACCACCGGTTCGCCGTGAAACGTGGCCAGGCCGCACACGATGGCGTTGTCGTCGGGGAACTGCCGGCCTCCGTGGAGCTCCACGAAGTCATGGAACAGGCGCTCGAGGTAGCTCAGCGTCCTGGGTCTCTGGGGGTGGCGGGCGATCTGGGTGACCTGCCAGGGGGTGAGACACTGGTACGTCTCGCACCGGGAAGCGTTCAGCTTCTGGGTCAGCGTCTCGATCTCGGCGGACAGATCCAGGAAGCTGGACTCCGAGAGGGCCCTCAACTCTGTGATCTTGTTCTCGAGCTCAACCAGGTGCTGCTCGAAAGGCAGGACATGGACGGTGGGCGTCACGGCAACGGGACCTCCCCGGTGGTTGTCTGCATGACAGACGGCATTGCTAGGCGAAGAATCTCAGGATCTTGCCGACCGTGTTCTTCGCCTGGGAGCGATGGACCACCATGTCGATGACCCCTTTTTCCTTGAGGAACTCGGCCCTCTGGAAGCCCTTGGGCAGGGTCTGCTTGATCGTCTGTTCGATCACTCGCGGCCCGGCGAACCCTATGAGCGCCCCGGGCTCGGCCAGGATGACGTCTCCGAGCATGGCCACGGAGGCGGTGACGCCCCCGGTGGTAGGATCGGCGAGGAACGAGATGAACGGGATGCGCTCCATGGAGAGTCGCGCCACGGCCATGCCGGTCTTGATCATCTGCATGAGCGAGAGGATCCCCTCGTCCATACGGGCCCCGCCCGACGTGGAGACGAGGACGAAGGGGTGTCGGCGCTGGATCGCGTTCTCGCAGGCCCGGACGATCTTCTCGCCCACCACGCTGCCCATGCTGCCGCCCATGAAGTCGAAGTTGAACACGGCCAGCACGACCGGGAGGCCGCAGATCTTGGCGTATCCGGTGGTGATCGCCTCTTTCACCAGGGTCTTGGCCTGGGACTTCTTGAGGCGTTCACGGTACGGGACGACCCCCTGGAACTGGAGCGGATCGTCGGAAGCGAGAGCCGCGTCGAACTCCTCGAAGGTGCCCTCGTCGGCCAGGAGGTTGATGCGATCGAGATTGGGCAGCGCGAAGTGATAGTCACACTTCTGGCAGACCCAGAAGTTCTTCTCCAGGTCTTTCCGGTAGATCGCCTCCTCGCACCGCTTGCACTTTTCCCAGACATTGCTGGGGATGATATTTCTGCGAGTCTTTGCGAACCAGCCCATTTGGCGCCCTACCTCCCGCGTCACCCCGGATCCCCGGGATCGGACGGCGGAGTATATCACATGACCCGAGACCAGTCAAACCCGGCCCGGGGGACCACCAGAATGTCTGGCCAGGCGGCTCTCGGCCGGGCGGCCCGACGACCGGCCGGAGCGCCTCGCCCGCGCTTCGGCGGCATGGAGGCCCGGACCGCCTCCCTCGCCTGCGTCGAGAAGCCCGGTCCGCGGAGGAAGCTGAAGGAGTCCGGTCGCGCACCCGGGGCGCGAGTCGGACCCGGAGAGGCGCTGGATCCAGGGAGAACGACGAACCGGGACCCCTCACCGGAGCCCCGGTCGCAGGACAATCGGGCCGGAGTGTCGGAGCCATGCATGCTCCGACCGGCTCCTAGTCGCCCATGACGCTGACGCGGAGGTCGTTCACCATCGACGCCCGAGCCTTCTGGGCCGGGTCGTTGAGCGCTTCCATGTTGAGCCGCCTGGAGAGCTTGGTCAGCAGGGACCCGAAGCACCCCTTGGCCAGCGACCTGTCCATCTTGGAGACGTAGCGGGCGAACAGCTTGAGAGCCTTCCTGTTGTAGACCAGCTTGCCGAGGAGCTTGTCCTCGAGGTCGCGGGCGTACTGGACCATCTTGTCGACCTTGGTGGCCACGCCGGTCTTCTGGTCCGAGGTCAGTCCCTGGGCCCACACGTACGATCCCTGGGCGGCCTTCCGGACGCCGACGAAGTCGTCGAACGTCTCGATCATGCCCTTCTCGTCCACGACGCTGGCGGCCCGGATGGAGCTCGCCTTGTCGTCGGGCAGCGCACCGGAAGCGACGGCCTCCGCGGCGGCCGGAGAAGCAGCCGGGGCGGGCGACGCGGCCGGGGGCGGGGTGTCGGCTTCGGGCTTGCCACCAGCGGGCGGGGGCTCGGCAGCCGGAGAGGGCGAAGGAGCCGGGGCCGGCGGAGGCTCGGCGGTCGGAGCGGGAGAGGGAGCAGGAGCGGGCGGGGGCTCGGAACCACCGCCACCACCGGCGGGCGGGTCGTCGGCCCAGGGATTCTCGCAGCGCCGGAGGAACCGGTCTCTCAGGATCGCGAGCTCGGCCACGAAAGCTTCCCAGGCCTTCTTCAGCGGGCCGGGAAGGTAGGTCTTGATGTCGAGCAGATCTTTGATGATCGGCTTGAGGTCGGCCAGGGCGTCATCGCCGGTCTTCTGCAGATCGCCGGCGTACGCCTTCATCGCCGCGTCGATGTCGACCAGGTGGTACTTCCCACCCTTGATGAAGGCCAGCGCGTTGTCCCCGGTCTTCTGGAGGTTGTCGCCGTAGTCGCGCATGGCCTTGTCCACGTCGGCCAGGAAGCCGGCCTGGACAGGAACCACGAATCCGAGGACCAGGGCAAGGACCGCGAGGAGCTTCCAAGTGGATCCCATGATGACCTGCCTTCTCGCTCCGGATGTCCGGTTCGATCTATCGTGACGCTTTGCGCGTTCTCTTCGATTCCCTCGGGGCGGTACGAGCGCCGCCGTCCAGCATCGCTATAGAGTCTAAGAATTCCCGGGGGGGGTGTCAATCCGTCAATGGCGAGGCTCCGCCCAGGGGACGTCATCGATCGGTCTTGTGGGACAGGAGCCGCTCCACCAGCCTTTCCACGTGGCGACGGGCCTTGAACCAGCAGGCTCCCATGATCTCCTTCTGGAGCTGGACGAGCTCCCGGAACCTTCTCAGATGCGTCGGCACGCCAGGGGGGGCCAGGTCGGGGAGGCCAGGGGCCGGGGAGGCCGGGGGTGAGCACCGGGCCGGATCGGGCCCTCTCCGACCGGTGAACGTCACGTACTCCACGCACCAGGGGAACGCCTCCCCCAGGATCTTCCCGAGATCGGCCGTCAGCTCCTGGGAGAGGGCGTATGCCTCCATCGATCGGTTCTTCTTGAGGTAGAACAGATACGGGAGCGTATCGAGAAAGACCGGCCTGAACGAGACGGACCGGACGTGGAAGTACCGGCACAGGGACGGGAGCGTACGTCCCAGGCTGACGTCTTCGTTGGGCGACGAGGCGGGCAGGGATCGGTCCACGGGGTGGGTCGGGTAGTTCGGGAAGATCTCCTGGCGGGCCCAGGCCATGAGGGCCGCGTGGAAGCTCGCCAGCGCCACGCTGGAGGAGTGGTGGTCGTCCACGAAGATGTGGCCACCGACCCGCACGGCGTCGAACAGCCGCCCCACCACGGAGTCCAGGCCCGGGACATGATGAAGGGCGTGGAGCGCCACGGCCAGATCGATGGACCGGTCGGCCAACGCCAGCTGGGCCACGCCTCCGCACGCGTAGTCGATCGGCAACCCCTGGCGGACCGCCTCGCGCTGCCCCAGGGCCACGGCCTCCCACGCGGGGTCCACGGCGATCACCTGGAACCCGCGCCTCCCGAGGAAGTGGCTCGCCCAGCCGGCGCCGGCTCCGACGTCCAGAGCCCACCCTCCGGCGGCGGCCAGCGGCCCGAGCATCGCCTCGAAGTTCGCGAGACGCTCCGGCTTGCCCTGGGGGCTCCGCGGAAACGGCTCCGGGAGTCCCAGGTGGAGAAAGGGCGCCACCGGCTCCGCCAGGTCCAGGTAACCGTCGAGGCCGATCGACGATTGCTCCCTGAAGAACGCCCCCCACCACTGGCCGTCTTGCACGACCGCGTCGGGAGTCCCTGGCCGGAGGTCCAGGACGCCCTCCACGACCGGCAGTCCATGACCGCAGCGGCATCGAACGGTCCCTTCCATGACGAACTCGCCATGGACCCGATCGTTCTCCATGACGAGGTCGCCGGACAGACAGCCGGGGCATCGGAGCAGCGGGAGGGTGGCGGGGCGCATGACATGCCCATGCTAGGCCAGGCGGCTCGTCGAGGACAAGGGCAGCTCGGATGGCCAGGATCCCCCACCTGTTTCGCGGAGTCGGGCCTGGCTGCAGAGTCACCGAGGAAGTGGAGGGGATCCGGTTGGAGGTCGCGCTCCGAAGGGGCCTTGACGTTTGGCGGGGATCTCCAGAGAATACAGGCGGTTCCCACGGCCACGAACCTCCGGTCCAACCGCATGTCGAGAATCCGACAGATCCGGGTGCCCGCTCCGTCCGGCAGCTACACCGTTTCCGTGGGCCCGGATCTCCTGGGCCAGCTCGGCCAGCTGCTGCCCGAGAGCCTCCGCGGGCGGAAGATGGCGTTGATCACCAACGACACCGTGGGCGCCCTCTACGGGAAGAAGGTCGTCGAGGCGCTCGGTCGGATCGGTCCGGTCCGCCCGATCTCGATCCCCGACGGCGAGCGCTACAAGTCGATGCCCACGGCGACCCGGCTGTACGCCGACCTGATCCGTGACGGGCTCGACCGGTCCGGGGTCGTGGTGGCGCTGGGCGGGGGCGTGATCGGCGATCTGGCCGGGTTCGTGGCCGCCACCTATTTGAGGGGCGTGAGGTTCGTCCAGATCCCGACGACGCTGCTCGCCCAGGTGGACGCCTCGATCGGCGGAAAGGTGGCGGTCAATCTCCGGGAGGGCAAGAACCTCGTGGGCGCGTTCCACCAGCCCGTGGCCGTGGTGGCCGATACCCGGGTCCTCTCCACGCTCCCCCCCCGCCAGCTCGGGGCCGGGATGATGGAGGTGGTCAAGTACGCCCTGCTGGGCGATCTCCATCTGTGGGACTACCTCAAGACACACGCGAAGCACCGGCTCGACCTGGACGTGGTGGTGGAGGCGTCGGTGCGTGACAAGGCCCGGATCGTGGCGGCGGACGAGCGGGAGGCGGGCCACCGGAGGGTGCTCAACCTGGGGCACACCCTCGGTCACGCCCTGGAGACCGTCACCGGCTACCGCCGGTACCTCCACGGAGAGGCGGTGGGGATCGGCATCGTCTTCGCGAACCTGGTGGCCCACAGGATGCGCCGGCAGTCGAACGAGCACCTGGCCGAGGTGGTCGACCTGCTGCGTCTCATCGGACTGGAGATCTCGCTTCCCC
>JACQZM010000036.1 GCA_016213885.1 Candidatus Rifleibacteriota bacterium
GGGAAACGGGCAGGACCGCCGGGAAGAAGCGCCGGACGAGAGGGTCTTCCGTCAGCATGGAGTTCGGGCCCGGCGAGTGGGGGTGGAACGAGATCTCGAACCCCAGGTCGCGCAACGACCGCAGGTATGCGGCCGGGTGCTCGGAGGAGCCCTCCCGCCAGTTGCGCAGCGCGCCGTAGCGGACGAACCCGGCCGTGAGCCTGGCCCTCGCCAGGAGCCGCTTGAACCCGGACAGGGGGGCCCTCAGCCGGGTGACGCCCTCGCTGGTGTGGATGAAGATCGGGCGGGGGACGAGCCCGCAGTCGAGCGCCGAGAGAGCCTCGTCGACGAGCGGAACGTAGGGCCGCCAGCCGCCCTCCTCCGGGATGAACAGGGGCTCCCCCGGTACCCTGGTCGCCGACAACTCGGAGAGAATGGCAGAGGGGGCGCGCAGGGTCCCCCCGAAGATGCGACCGGTCGTGTGGCAGAACGCCTCGCGCTTGTCGGGAGACGGTCGCAGCACCTCGTGGAGGAACCTCCAGAAGCGGAACCCGAGCCGCGGGCCACGCACGATCCGCGATCCGAGCCACGAGCGGGACAGATCGAACCCGAAGTCCTTCTGGCTGATCACCGACAGCACCCGGCCCGCGTGCTCGTCATCGACCCCGTCGAGGAGCGCCCGAGGCAGTCGCACCGGCGAGCCGGGTGGCACGTCGACGAGGAAGCTCGACAGCCCCGACTCGACCCTCCTGGCGACCGGATCGAGCGTGCACCAGATTCGCTCGTGCGCCTGCGCGGCCCACCGTCGGACGGTCACCTGGCTGGCCCTCACGTGGAGAGCCGCCAGCTGCGTGAGCGCGGACGTCTTCCATTCCTCCAGGCATTCGGGCGCCTCCTCCGCCACCAGCGCGACGCCGACCTGCATCGCGTGGATGGCCACGCGGAGCACGAGCTCGTCGGACTCACCGCCCAGCGCCGATACCAGCAGAGCGAGCAGGTCACGGCGCAGGTCGGGACGATGCACCAGAGCCAGGGACTCGAGCAGGGCACACGCCCGCACCTCCCGGGCATCGTCGTGCACCGCCAGGCGTGGCAACCACTCCCTGACCGTGGCCAAAGAGGTCATCGTCAGCGCCCGCGCGAGTGCCTGGCGCACGAAGGGGCTGGGGTCGGACGCGACGGCGGAGACGAGGTGCTCGATCGGCGCCACGGCCAGCGTCTCCCCCAGGATCCGCACCGCCCGACGGCGCACGAACAGATCGTCACCGGCCGCCGGACCCAGCAGGCGCGTCTTCAGGACGGCGCAGAGCGACGGAGTGGACAGGTTGGCGAGCAGACCGAGAGCCTCGCACTGGATCCACGTGTCCGACCGCCTGTCGAGCGCGGCGCGATAGACGAACTGCACGGTACTGTCTTTCATGCTCCGCTCTCGCAGATCTGACGCGAGCGCGCATACCGCCGTGCACAGGCACCGGAACGCGGCCACGCGCACTCGGCTGTCCCCGTCGTGGGTGAGAATCGGCCGGACCAGGTCCTCCAGCGCGACCAACCGCCAGAAGGACAGCTGATCCACAGCCACCCGCGGGTCCCCGAGAGCCGCGGCGACCACGTGGCCCAGGCGGCCCAGTGCGAAAGAAAGCCGTCTCTCGCGGTCGTGCAGGGCCAGGTGGTAACGGTCCACCACGGCCTCGTGGTCGAAATACCGCCCGAACGCGAGCTCGTCCTCCTTCAGATCTCGCGCCGAAGCGCCCAGCTCGCGCGCGAAGTCGAGGATCCGCTGCCGTCTCGCACCCTCGCTCCCGGAGGCGAGGTGAGCCGTCTCGAACGAGGCGTGTTCGCGCTTGAGCGCGGCTATGGCCCGGTTCTGGTCCTCGATGTGAGCCTCGAGAAAGGCCAGGCCGTGGCGATAAAGTCCCCAGCCGGGTCTCTCGTCGAGAATGGGCGCCACCGGCCATGCCCGGTAAGCGCCGATCAGTTCCCTGACGAGGTGCGCGGCGACCTTGGCCTCCAGCGGCGTCAGACCGGTTTCGAGCAGCTGGACGAGCGAGATGTCAGTCGAACCTCTCAGCATCGCAAGCTCGCAGCATCCTCCGGTCCATGAAGTCCGCGGAGCCGGGGCCGAAGTCCCGATAGCCACGTCCGTTTCCCAGGTGCCACGTCACCGAGGCCAGTCCCGTGGTCTCGTTCCGGTCCAGATCCTGGACCAGGTGGACGCCGAGCTCCACGCGTCGCTGGCGGGGCTGCAGCACATCACCCAGGAGGTCGAGGAACACCAGATGTCTGGTGCTGGCCCGCGCGCGGTCGCGATCCGCCAGGTATCGGGTCGCGCGATAGTCGAGGTGAATCTCGGCATCGCCCAGCCGCTGCCTCCAGCCGGCCTCCAGCCCGACATGGTCGAGGCCGAAGTTCTCGAAGCCGTTGGAGGCCGCCGTGAGTCGTCCCATGAACAGCGTGTCGAGCCACGGCCGGAACTCCAGGCTATCCGAGAGTCGGAGCCCCGATCGATGGTCCGCCTTGAATGGAGTGTAGATGTCTTGATCCACGCGCGCGACGGGGTAGAACGTGTTGTCGTTCATGCTGAGGGCACGGCCGAAGATGGCCAGCACGGGATTGTGGGCGAGTCTGGGATTGATGATCCTGTGCTGGCGCACCGAAGCCTCCACGCGGACCGAGCCTTCGGTCTCGTCATGAGTCGCCACCACGGGTGCCCCGGGTCGCTGGACGAAGGCGCTCGCCTCGAGCCGGAGGTCCCAGGGACTGTCCGGACGTCGGCCTTGGAGAAGCCCGCTGATGCCCAGCGTCGGCCCACCGAAGACGCGCTCGTGAATCTCGATGCCGAAGCGCGAGTAGATGTGCCGGTCCTCGTCGAACTTCCGGTGGGTGGCCTGTGCCCGCCGGAAGTCTTCGGCCACGAGCTGCTTCTGCGCGTCCTCCTCGACCGCCCGCCGGCGCACTGCGGCCGCACCCACGGACCACGTCCCGTCCTCCTGTCCCCCGAGGGGAAGACCGCCATCCAGACGGACGGGTCGCTCTGCCTGCTCCGGAGAGAAGACCACCGGATTGGCGGGCACTGGCGGCTGCTGGAAGGGGGTGTGTCGCGGCCGTGGCAAGGCGCCGCCGGGCACGAACGCCCGCTGGAAGAAGCGCAGCAGGGACTCGGACTCCCCGTCCTTCGGACCGAGCGTGATCGACCGTCTGCTCGCGTCGACGGGGAAGTACTCGGACACTATCTCGTCCGCGCGGTGTTCGTCGACACGTAGCAGCAGAGGCCCCGCGATCATCAGCTCCACGGGTTGCTGGGCGGTCGCCACGTGGAACGTCCTCTCTCCGAGGTCCAGCACGGCCTGAACGCCGTCACCTCGCTCTTCGCGCACCCGGACCCGCAGGAACTGGTTCGTGACGGGCTCGTGGATGCGAACGCGGACCGTGTGATCGCCGGCCCCGACCATGACCTGGAAGGCGGTCGGACCGCCGTGGGGGCTGACCGACACCCGGCTCTCGCTCCTCGCATCGACCTGGACGCGCACGTCCATGGGCCTTGGCGGCAGGTAGTCCACATCCGCAGTGGAGAGATCCAGCAGCACCCGGGTGGGACTCGTGTTGCTGAAGAAGAGCACCAGCGACCCCTTCCCGGGCAAGAGCTGCTCGTCGGGCTCGACCGGAGGCATCAGGGCCGCACGGACCCGGTGGGCCGGGCTCTCGGTCGACCAGCCCGAGACCTTGGTTCGCAAGAGCCCGGCGCTCGAATGTACGTTCTGGAAGGGGATCCACTGGCGGTCGGCCAGGATTCTCGCCATTATGTCGCCGGCAAGAGGAATCCCAGGGTGCTTGTTCGCGATCAGGTCGGCCTGGATCTGGGCTCGCGCGCGCGCCTCGGGCCCCATCTCCCTCCACCGGAGCAGCACGGCCAGCCGGTCGCGCAACGCGTCGTCGGTGTCGGGGATCGACTGCGCTGCGGCCTCCTCCAGACGGTCCTGATCGAGCAGTGCCGCCTGTCGCGTTTCCGCCGGCAGGGTGGCATCGATCTTCCCGAGCCGGACCAACCCCAGGGTGACCTCCTCGGAGGGCACGGACCGCCCACCCTGGAGCAGGACCGAAGGGTCGACGCCGGGCCGGGCGCCCTGACCGGTCCGGCGCAGCGCCACGCGTGCGGCCGTGATTCGACCGAGGCCCGGTGCTCTCTCTCCCGGACAAGCGACGTCGAACAGCGGCAGGGTCACGGGGAGCATCCTCACAGGTGAGGCCGGGTCGAGGGGCACTACGCGGACCAGGCGATCGGCGAAGGTCTGGATCCGATCCCGGCCCCCGACAGCGCGACAGACCCCATCGCTCGTCAATGGCGGCAGCGCCGGAAGGACGACGTCCGGCCGCTCCACGAGCACACGCACGGCCATCAGGTTCTTCTCGCCACGGACGCTGATCTCGTGCAGGCCGGCCCCCAGATCGAGCTGCCGGAACACGTGGCTTCCAGGGACCATGCCCGGATGGTTGCTCGAGACGCTCCCCTCGAACGGGTAATTGTCCAGGATGGGAGCATCGACGCGCTGGCCTGCCCAGCGGATCACCAGCCAGTCATCGAGGGGGGAGGAAGAACCTGCGGGATGCAGGGGGCGGCCCTCGACTCGGATCGTGACCGGTCCCATGATCGAGATGCGAACCGGGTGTCGAGGCGAGGCGATGGCGGCCGTCTCGTGAACGTCTCGGCCGGGGCTGTAGATGTCGTCCCATCCGTCACAGTCCACGATGAGAGGCTCCGTCCGCCAGCGCCGCGGACCGGGGTGCGCCTTCTGCCACGATTCCCAGTCGAACAGAGCCTGCGCTCGCTCCTCTCCCCCGGGTGACGACAGTCCCGTCCAGATCGTCTCCCCTTTCCGCAGGTGCGCTGCCAGGTTCCGTCCTTCTGGCCCTGCGTCGGCCAGCAGCTCGAGCGCCTTCGGGTGGTCGCCCGTGACCAACGCCTTCCGGGCCAGCCACAGCTCCCGGATCCCGGGGTCGGAGACGCCGGCCAGCAGCTCCTCGAGAAGGCTCCACCAGCCTTTCGAAACCGCGGCCTGGCGCAAGCTCTGCGCGGGCCGGAGGGCCGGCTCGATGGCCAGGCCCACGGCCAGCGCCATGGTCGCCTGATCGTGGGCCCAGAGGTCGTTGACCAGGTCGCCGAGCGCCGCGGGAGTGGGCGAGCGCACGGCCTCGACCGCGTGTAGCGCCAGGAGCCCCAGGCGGTCTTTCGACCGTGCAAGCAACGCCTCGAGGCGAACCCTGGCTTCATTTCTCACCACCGGGTCCGGATCGAACAAGTAGAGAGCCCTCGCCTGTCGATCCAGGAGGAAGAGCTCCCCGAGCTCGGAAAGCGCCCGGAGCCTTGCCAGGAGCGCCTCCCGGCGCAGCGTGGCGTTCCCGGACGCCAGGACCTTGGCCCACGCCTCGAGGGCAGCCAGCCATTGCCCGGCCTCGATCGACCGACGGCCAGCGTCAGCCCACGCACGCACCTTCTCCTCGGAAGCCTCACCCTGACGGGTGCGGTCAGCGGTCGAGACCCCGAGTCGGAACAGGCGGTCGAGGGTGTCCATCAGCCGGGACAGGGGTATCAGGTCGTTTCGCAGCTCCATCTCCGCCAGTGTCGCTCGCGCTGGCACGCCGGGCGAGGCTCGGAGCGCGGCCACCACGAGCTCATGGTAGCGCCGGGAAGACCCCAGCCGCCGGACGTGGTCGAGGAACTCGCCCTCCGTGAGATGGTACTCCCTGGAGACCCTGATCTGCAGCGCCAGACGGACCCCGGGGCCACCGGACCCTCTCTGCCAGACGCGGATCTCGCGGATCCCGGCCGGGAGAGCCACCTCGGCCGTGGCCGTTCCGAGCAACGGAGCCGGCGGATGGGCGAGGCCGAACGGGCCCCCCAGAGTTCCTCCGCAAGAGGCGCCCCACTGCGCGGAAAGGAGGGTCAGCCCGGCCTCCGCCTCTGAAACGGCGCACTGACTGACGGGGAGTTCTCTTCCAGGCCGGAGGTGGAGCGCGACCGGATCGTGTCCGTCGTATTGCAGCAAGAGATCCGTGTCGGCCGGACCGCTACCCAGGTCCACGGCCACCCGGAGCGTCGACGGGGCGATCCGTTCCGGGAGTCGATACAGGAAAGCCCGAGGACCGCCACAGTCCGTCCGCTCCTGCTTGCCGGGCTGACCGTTCCCCGGGACGCCTGGCACGACCGGGGCTTCCAGGAAGGTGCCCAGTCTCAGCTTCGAAAGAAGCGCCGGCGCATGCTGTTCTGCGACGACGATGTCCCGGAGGTCTTCCCCCGGCTCGAGCGCGCGGCGGTCGAAGAAATACCCGAGTCGTCGGTCGGAGGGAGTGCACTTGGAGACCGGGAGCAGGTCGCGATGGAAGGTGTGGAGCTCGAACAGGTGTCTGGCCACGCGCCGGATCTCCGGGTAGTCCGGTCTCCGGAGCGCGAGGTCTCTCATGAGCATCGAACCCAGAAGGCCGCCCTCCGAGCGGGAGTTGTCTCTCACCAGCCGCAGGGCCAGCCGCTCCGTCTCATCCGTGCTGCGGGGACCGCTGCGGAAGATCCTGGGTTCGTCGCGGTCGGGGAAGGCCAGGGAATGAGCGCCCGATCCCACCGCCGGCCCACGGGCGCGCATCTCACAGGCGCCTGGCCGCGGCTCGTTGAGGCGCGGCGCGGAGTAGTCAGGCTCCAGGAGCCTCAGGACTCGCACGTAGGACGGCGCCGTGACATCGAACCGGACGCTGCGAACGGCCGCGGGAATCTCCAGGTATGCCGTTGCCAGGCGACCGACCGGTCGCACCCTTCCGTCGACTGTGACCGGGAGCCCTGTCTCGAGGCCGGCCGAGTACTCGCCCGTCAGCGCCGGGCCGCTGTCTGGCTGGACCAGGACGCGATAGCCCAGTGGCGGCTCCGATTCGTTCCCGGCAAAGGCCAGCCGCGTCTCGATGGCGATACGAACGGGCCCGGACAGAGCGAGATCGAC
>JACQZM010000145.1 GCA_016213885.1 Candidatus Rifleibacteriota bacterium
CACAGAGTCCCGTGGACGAAGCCCTCGTACCGGTCCCAGAGGCCTTCGAACCGGAGCTTGTTCACCAGGCGATCGAGCTTGCGGTTCGCTCGCGGTGGCAGAGCCCACCCCATCAGCTCCGAGTAGGCCGTCGTGGGAAGGTAGACTCTGCCTGAGGGTCTAGTGGTCTCCAGCGCTCTGCCCAGCGTCACCGGCTCCACCAGGGTCGAGAACCGGTCGAGCGCCGTGAAGATGTCTTCCAGCCAGCCCTTCTGGTAGACCGTCTCCTGGGTCGTGGGCCACAGGCCGAACTTCTCGCCGTCATCGGCGAACAGCACGAGCCCGTCGGGGTTCTTCGAGTGGTGCTGGCCCAGGAGCCGCATGACGTTCGCCACCGGCTCGAACGGTATCGCCCACCTGAGCGACCTGTTGATCGGCACGACCGCCACCGGAGACCCCAGATGCTCCGTGACGAAGTAGCCGGTGAGCTCCTCGTCCCGTTTGCCGGCGGCCCGAAGCCCCTCCCCGTCCACCAGACAGTACTTGACCCCGGCCCTGGCCAGCGCTCGGGGCAGGTGCGGCTCCCAGACTCTCTCCGCCAGCCAGAGGCCCCTGGACTCGCAGCCGAAGCTCGTCTTCAGGAACGACGTGAGCTTCCCGATCTGGCCCACCCCGTCTTCCTCGGAAATGGCTGCCAGAATCGGCTCGTAGTAGGCCCCGGTGAGCAGCTCGAGCCGCCCCTCGCCCACCAGGCGGGCGACGAGCTCCATGTACTCGGGGTGAGACCTGGCCACGAACTCCCACACCGGGCCCGAATTGTGGAGGTTCAGCTTCAGGCGCTGGTGGCGCGCGAAGATCTGCAGAAAAGGCCAGTAGGCCCGTTGATAGGCGTCCTCGAAGATCTCCTCGAAGTTGCCCACGGGCTGGTGGTTGTGAATCGCTAAGGCGATCTTCACGTTGCGACTACCCAGCTCTCTGGCGAGACCGCCGTGCAGGTCTCGCGCACGCGAGTACCAGTGATTCGGTGCTCCGGGGCCAGGACTCGAACCTGAACTAACAGATCCAAAGTCTGCTGTGCTGCCACTTACACCACCCCGGAACGATCGGAGAGGGTCACGCCACCTCTCCGATGGAACTCTTGATCGTAGCGGCCAGCTGTTCCGCGTATCCGCGGACATCGGTCTCCGTGGGGCCTTCGACCATGACGCGGGCCAGCGGCTCCGTACCGGAGTAGCGAAGCACGACCCTCCCCTCGTCCCCCAGCGCCCGCTCGACCTCTCTGACCGCATCGGAGAGGCCCGGGATCCGACCCAGATCCATCTTCTCACGCACCCTCACATTGAGCAAGATCTGCGGAAAGCGGCTGATGAACGAGTGCAGCGCCGACAGGGGCTCACGCTCGTCGAGCATCACCCTCAACAGCTGGAGCGCCGTCACCAGCCCATCCCCGGTCGGGGCGAGCCGGGAGAAGATGATGTGGCCCGACTGCTCCCCGCCGAGGGCGATCCCTTCCCGATCCATCAGCTCCTTCACGTACCGGTCGCCGACCTGGGTCTTCATCAGCCTGATGCCCAGACGTCGCATGGCGACCTCCAGGCCGAGGTTCGACATCACCGTGGTGACCAGGGCGTCGTGGGGCAGCTCGGACCGCTGCTTCAGGAACCTGGCCACGATTCCCAGGGTGAAATCACCGTCGACGAGGCCGCCCTTCTCGTCGGCGAAGATCGCCCTGTCGGCGTCGCCATCGTGGCTGATGCCGAGGTCCGCGCCCACCTCGCGGACCGCCCGGGAACCTCGGCGCCCAGCGAGGTCAGCACCCGGGGTGTCGAGTCGTGGGCCGCTCCGTTGGCGCAGTCGACCACGATGCGGAGCGGCTCGAGCCCCTGGCCCAGCAGCGCCCTTGCCCAGTCGCAGTAATGGCCCAGCGCCCCGGGATCGGTCCGCACCGCACCGACCCGTCCGCCGGTGCGCCCGTCCTGTTCGCGAGCCAGTCCGCCGTCGGCCAGCCGGTCCAGGATCGCCTCGATCTCGTCCTCCTCGGCATCGGTCAGCTTCTGGCCGTCGGACGACACGAACTTCACGCCGTTGTCCTCGAACGGGTTGTGGGAGGCCGAGAGGATCGCTCCGCCGCAGGCCTTCATCTTCCGGACCAGAAAGGCGACCGCGGGCGTGGGGGCGACGCCGACCCTGAGAACGTCGATGCCGGCGCTGGCGAGACCGGCGGCAAGCGCGCCCGCCAGCATCTCGCCGGAGACCCGGGTATCCCACCCGATGACGCAGGTCAGCGGGTCGCCGGACCGGCGGCGGGATCGCAGCGCGAGCCCCGCTGCGAACCCGAGGCGCATCACCGTCTGGGGCGTCATGGGTTCGCGGTTCGCGACTCCCCGTACGCCGTCCGTGCCGAACAGCCTCGACATCTCCGATGCGACCGTTTCCTAGGTCTTGCCCCCGCCGCCGGCCTTGCAGATGGGGCAGCTATCCGCGTGCTTGTTCTCCAGAATCTCCCGGTAGCCTTCCTTGTTGACCTGGCGCTCCCGGGCGATGGCGAGCGCTCCGGCAGGGACGTCCCGGGTCACCACGGACGACGCCGCCACGAACGACCTGTCGCCGAGCTCCACCGGCGCGACGAGGATGGAGTCGGACCCCACGAAGACGCCGTCCCCGATGACCGTGCGGTTCTTGTGGAAACCATCGTAGTTGCACGTGATGGTGCCGGCCCCGATGTTCACGTCGGCCCCGAGCGCCGCGTCGCCGAGGTAGCTCAGGTGGCTGGCCTTCGTGCGATCGCCCAGCGTCGCGTTCTTGACCTCGACGAAGTTGCCCACGCGGACGTCCCGTCCCAGCCGGGCGCCGGGCCGCAGGTGCGCGAACGGGCCCACCTGGGTGGCCTCGCCCACGACCGCCTGGTCGAGCAGGGAACACTCCCGGACCACGACGCCATCGTGCAGGACGCTGTCTCGCACGACGGTGCCGGATCGCACCTCGCACCGTTCCCCGACGACGGTCTTGCCGTACAGGGACACGCCGGGGAAGAGCACCGTGTCGGCCCCCACCACGACCTCGTCGTCGACGTAGGTCGTCCGCGGGTCGTGGACCGTGACGCCGGCCTCCATGAGAGCCCTGACCTTGCGCTCCCGGACCACCGCCTCGGCCTGGGCCAGCTCCACCCTGGAGTTGATGCCGAGGAACTCGGCTGCCGGGGCCATGGCGACCGGGTTCACCACCACGCCGTCGGCCACCATCATCCCGAACACGTCGGTGAGGTAGTACTCGTTCTTGGCGTTGTTGGCGCCGAGCCTGTCCACGTACCGGAACAGGGTCGGGCCGTCGAAGGCGTACAGTCCGGCGTTGATCTCGTCGATGCGCTTATCGACCGGGTCGGCGTCCCTGGCCTCGACGATGCGGGAGAGCGGTCCGCCCGGGCGCTCCCGGACGATCCGGCCGTACTGGGCGGGGTCGTCCACCCGGACGGTGACCAGGCTCGCGGCAGCTCCGGAGGAGCGGTGCTGGGCCAGGAACCCGGTCAGCGATGCCGGCGTGAGCAGGGGCACGTCGCCGGACAGGACCACCACGGTTCCGGCGCGTTCGCCCAGGTGGCCGCGCGCCGCGCGGACCGCGTCGCCGGTGCCCCTCTGATCGATCTGGTGGACCCACTGGACCTGCCAGCCAGCCCCGTCCATCCGCGCCCGGACCTGCTCGTGCCCGAAGCCCACGACCACATGGGGATGCTCGAGCCCCGCGGCCATGGCCGTATCCAAGACCCGCTCGATCATGGAACGACCGGCGACCAGGTGGAGCACCTTCGGAAGGGCGGACCGCATGCGAGTCCCCTTGCCTGCGGCCAGGATGAGCGCGACCGGTTTGGAATGCGTCATGGGCTTCGCCCACCGGGCTTCTGGCCCACGGTGCGGCGCGGCGAGAGTATAACAAGGACAGGAGCTCCCAGCAAGGAATTTGGGGAGGCATGATGCTCCGCCCGTCTTGTGGAGCTCGGCCTGGGATCAGGCGCCGGCCCGGTTCGAGGGGTGCGCGGAACCGTGGGAATCCGGGTGGGGGCGCTCTCGGGAGAGAGAATGAGGAGGGGATCCGGATCGAGGTCGCGCTCGGGGGCGCGACTCGGACCCGGCGAGGCGCCGGGTCTTGCGACTCGGATCCGGCGAGGCGCCGGGTCTGTCCGGAGCATGTTGCCTAGCTCGCAACACGCTCCGGGATTGCGACCAGGAGCCGACGAAGCTCTCGGTCCATGGGCTCGGACGGTCCGGTGGGACTACTTCTTCTTGGTCTCCTTCTTCGAGCCCTTCTTCACGTCCTTCTTCGGCTTCTTGGTCTCCTTCCTGTGCGCGTTGTTTCCCTTGGCCATTCTGGCCTCCTTGGCGGTGGCGATCGAGCCTCGCCGACACCGGCGGCGGGCAAAACCACTGTCGAGACTCGAGTCTACCAGCTCCGACAGAGGTTTACACCATCGAGTTGCTCCGCCCACTCTGTCCGCCCGCGCTCAGGGCAGGTTCGTGGGCAGGGTGATGCGGACCTCGCTGTCGCCGTCCTCGCGACGGGCCACGAACAGCCGGCCGTCGATCGCCTCGACGATCTGGCGGGCGCCCCGGAGCCGCTCGACCGGGTCGCGGACGCCGGGCCGGTCGAGACCGGCGCCCTGACCACCCGCCGGAGCGTCCTCGAGAACGCGATCGATCTGGCTCGCCGGGAGCCCCTGACCGCCGAAGACGACCGTGAGGCGCACCTTCTGGCTCGAGGCCTTCTGCTGGAACCGCACGTCCAGCGATCCGGCCCCGGCCTCCAGCGCCACCTCGACTATCGCGTCGAGGGCGGTCCCGAGCTGCTGCCGCACCTTGTCGGGATCCGCGAATCGACCGCTGAGCCGGACGCCCGTCTCCGGGTCGGCGGTCCTGATGGCACCGACGTGTCTCAAGGACGCCTCTCGCACCACCGCGTCGAACGCGACGGTGTGAGCGGCCAGGAGGCGCTCGATCTGATCGGCCAGGTCGGCCAGATCCGCAGGCAGCCTCGCCGTCTGCTCGTCCGCGGAGGCGGGGTCCTGCATGGCGGTGGATTCCTGCGGCTGGACAAGGCCCGGGAGACCGGTCAACCGCCGGTGCAGCGACTGGCACGAGCCCAGGACCTTGACCAGCGCCTCCGGCCCATCCTGCACCAGGTCGGCGTGCTTCACGAGGTGGCGCAGCGTCGAGAGCACGCCGCCCCGGCCGCCGAGCGCTTCCCCGAAAGCGGTCGCCAACCGACCGGAGAGCGACCGGTGCAGGGAGCCGCTCCGGTCGCCGGCCTCCTTCAGCGCCTCCTCCAGAGTCGAACGAACCGCGGGCAGCCCTCCGGTGCGCAGCTCGTCGAGCGAGGCCAGACAGTCGAGGATCACGCTCTTTGTCGAGCCGTGCCGGGCGTGCAGCTCCGTGAGCAGATGACGCACCATCCCGCAGTCCTGGAAACGGCGGTCCGGGTCGGTGTGCAGACACCGGGCGATCATCCCGTCCAGCGTGTCCGGAAGGTCGGGCACCAGCCGGGAGGGCATCTCGAGCTGGCCACGCCGCCCGGTCTGCTGCCCCGGGGTGGTGCCGACCAGGGCCTGGTAGAGCAGCACCCCCAGGGAGTACACGTCGCAGCGGTAGTCGGGCGCCCTCAGCGACGTCGTCTCGGGGGCCACATAGGCCGACCTCTCGATCGGCTGGCCGGCGACCTTGCGGAGCGACTCCGGCGAAACCTGTCCCAGCACCGGCGGCAGCACCGTGAACCCCTCCTGGTGGCTGCCGCAGATCCTCGAGGCCCTGAGATCCCCGTGGACGACCCCGTGCTGGTGGAGGTAGTCCAGCGCCTCGCAGAGATGAAGGCCCATGGCGATGGCGTGCTGGATGGTGACGCCCCCGGAACGGGCCAGCGAGGCTGGCAGCAGCGCGCCCCGAAGCGGCGCCCCCACCAGGTGGACCACCTCCCCCTCCTGCGGTTCCTCCGCGGGGAGGATCGAAGCGTGACGAAGGTCGGCGAAGGCGCGGGCCTCCCGGATGAACTCCGGCGCCAGTCCCCTCTGCCGAGCCAGGTTCGGAGCCAGGGCATGGACCGACACCTTCCGGCCGGAACCCTTCTCCACCGCCGCGAAGACGGCGACTGTGGGATCCGAACCGACGAGATCGAGCTGACGGTAGGCGACGGACAGCCTCGCGGCCAGCAGCTCCAGCTGATCCGGCGACATCGGGCAGATCGCGGCTCCCGGGCCGGGGTCCGGGAGGGGGTTTGGGGGGCCGGATGAGCGAAGCGAAGGGCCCCCCATCTCGGAAGATCCCGCCCGGCTCGGCCGCGGAGCATGCGGAGCGGACGAGCCCGCGGGGATCGTCAGACGGGCCGGGGCGTCCGCGTCGCCGGCGGTCTCCGCGGCCGGGGCCTGACGGGTCGCGACGGAACGGATCCGCCAGACCACGGTCTCCACCGGCTCGCTGTCCGAATCGGTGGCGACCTCGTTCGGTGCCGTGGACCGTCCGCCGCCTGGCGCGGCCTGGTCAGAGGAAGCTCGGCCGGCGTGGCCGTGCCGTGGCTCCGCGACCGGCTGCAGCTCCCGAGGTGACGCGTCGGAGGGCGACCCCGGCGAGACCGTTCTGGTCGCGGGGAGCATCTCGAAGGGCCTGCCCCGTCCCGGGGCTCCCGCGGCCGGGCTGGCACCGGGGTCCGACGGGCAGGCCGGCCCGGCCGCCGGCTCGACGCCCGCGCCGGAGGTGTCCGGAGCGTACGGCTCGTCGCAGCGGACCGCCTCGATCACGAGTGGCAGCGTGGTCCAGCCCTCGGGTGGACGGGCGCTGAAGTGGGCGTGGGGCGGCAGCGGCGGCCGCGCCGGAGTCTCGCCGTCGGCCGACCCGGGGGCCACACTCCTGAGCGCCGCCAGTCGGGAGGCCACGTCGCGGAACCCCGGCTCCCTGGCCGCGACCTGGGCGTACAGCTCCCTGGCGATCGGCAGCACGCTCCTCTTCTCGAGCTCGCTGGCCAGATCGAGCAACGCCCCGGGCTCCAGGTGCTTGAACGTCCTGCCGGACAGCGCCTGGAGCGCCTGGGCCGTGCGACCCCGGTCGAGGGCGAGCCTGGCGAGGCGGGCGACGGTCGCCTCCAGCGCCGGCCCCTCGGTCCCCCGGCTCACCACGTACGACAGGACCTGCATCGCCTCGTCGGCCCGTCCGGTCCGCTCCAGCTGGCTCGCCTGCTGGAGCAGCTCGGTGTCCGATGCGCCCAGCGGGATGCCCGCGGGGGCGAGCTCCCGGGAGCGGCGGAAGCTGACGACCAGCAGAGTGGCCACCAGCAGCTCGAGGACGGGGAACCTCCACCCGCGGTTCCCTTGACCGACCGGCACGGCTGCGGTCTGGGCCCGGGTGCTCGCGTCCACTCTCTTCGCCTGCGATCCCTGGCCCTGGGCCGGCGCCGGTTGAGGCTGCCCGGCACTGCCCGCGGCGTTCACGACCACCGATCCCAGGGTCGGTCCGGTCGGTCCGGAGGCGGAACTGGCCGCCGGGCGGGCCGGGTAGACCCACAGCACGAGCAGCGGCCGAGTCTGGTCGGGGCCGGGGTTGCCCCTGACCTCGATGCGGTAGCCACCCCGGGGATCCAGATCGGCCTGATAGGCCTGGCTGTCCCGGATGTCCGCCGTGTCGCGGGCGCCGCTGGCGGTGTCCACGGTCTCGTGCCACAGGTACAGGTCTTGACCGGCCGCGAAGGTGCCGAGGGAGAACGGCGGGAGCTGTCCGATCTTCCCCTCGTACCGCCCCAGGTGCAGAGGGTTCCGCCCCGCGCCCAGGCCCCAGAGGTCGACCCGTCGGGGACAGTATCCGTCGAGCACCTTCACGTAGAAGCAGCCGCCGGTGGAGAGCTCCAGCGCCTCGGCCGGAGACCCTGGAACGGTAAAGCACAAGAGCGCCACCAGCGCCGCGACAGCCCTGCCAGCTCTCGAACTCGTTGCCTTGGGATCCATAGTTACTCCGCTTTCGGGTCACGAAGAAAGCACGGACGGGCGGACCGGGTCCTGGGTGATCCATCGGCAGTTCACCGAAAAAAGTCGAGTTTCTCGGTTCATTTGTTACGATGGACCGACAAATAAATCCGAGCAGCGCTGATTCTTGTACAGAGTTTGTTGATTCGCCGCTCGGGACGTGGTAGAGTCTCGACCGCGCTCCCGACTTTGGCCCGGGATCCCCCAACGGTTGGCCCCTTCTTCACGAGGCCGCATGCGCCGCATCCGGAGGCGAACGACGCGGCGGCGACGCCGGTTTCGTCGGGTCCGTTCTCCCCCGACGACTTCGTCGGTATCCAGGCGGTGCTGGAGACCTACTTGCTCCCGGGCGTGATGGCCTGGTCGGTGCTCTTCGGCCGCAGGGTCGAGCTTGCGACCCCGGAGCTGTCTCGGATCTCCTCGGCGGTGCTGGATGCGATGGGCCCTTCGGTGATCGCCGGGGTGGAGTTCTCCCACGGCCTCAAGGGGCGAGGGCACTTCGTGGTGGGGCTCGACGTGGCCCGGGTGCTGGTCGGGCTGGCCCTCGGGGCCGAAGTCCCGCCGACGGAGTTCGACAGCATCCACCGGTCCAGCTTCTCATCTATATTCAAGTACCTGCTGGCGGAGATGCGCAGCCTGATCGTCCGGAAGACCGGTCGCAAGTGCGGCACCTCCGAGCCCGACGTCAGGATCTGCCCGGTGGAGACGCAGGTGGAGCGCGCCCGGTTCGTCCAGGCGAGACTGCCCTGGACCGTGGCCGGCAAGACTCAGGAGCCGCTTCTGTTCTGGCTCGAGCTGGGCCTCGCCCAGAGCCTCCTGTCGCTGAGGGAGCTGCATCCACGACCGCTGGCAGCGGTTCCGCGCGCCGCCGCAGGGGCCCAGGACGCGGGTCGCAGAGCCTCTGCTCCGACCGCGACCCCCTTCCCGGAGGATGCACGGTCCGCGACCGAGGTCAGGGAATCGGTTGCTTCGGATCCGGCCAGGCGGCCGCTTCCCATGGTGGCGCGCATGAAGCGCCTGGACAGGGAGCCTGCCGACGGCCCGGACCTGCCGTCAGCAGGGCCCCGGTCGCGCCAGGCTTCCGTGGTCGGCCCGGCCCAGGTCGCGACGCCGGACGAGCCTGACGGACAGGTCGGCTCCGCCGCGGCGCTGCCCGGCCGATCCGATCCGATGGCGCCGGGCCCTGAAGCGTGGCGCACCGTGGAGGCGTTCCGCGCTCCCCCGGCGCCGAGGGCCAGGCCGGCCGCGCCCGGGCACCGGGCCGCCGACGGTCGACAGGACACTCGGCCGGCCTTTCCGGACCCCCAGGACGAGGAACCGTGCGATCCCGAGCTGCCGTCGCCGCTGGACGCGGATGGACGAGAGCTCCGGATCGAGCTCGGAAGGGCCTGGATCGTGAGCCCGCTGAAGCTGGGCCAGGTGGTCCCGCTGGACCGTCTGGCCGGTGAGTCCGTGGATGTCTACGCGGGGGGGCACCTGATCGCCCGGGGCGAAGTGGCCGTCTCGGGGGAGGTGCTCGCCGTGCGAGTGACACAGGTCGTGGCCGGACGCGGCCGCTCCAGGTCCGCGTCCGAGCCCAATTCGGGAGGTAGAGGAGTCTGAACTTCAGTGAGCAGACCATCCACCTGGTGATGCAGGTGGCTCTGGGGACTTTCGTGGCGATCCTGCTCGCCTACGTGGTGCTGGTGCTCTTGAAGAGCAGGGTCGCAGGCTTCAGGGGCGACCACATGCGGGTGGTGGACACGATCGCGCTCTCCCCCACGGCTCACCTGGCGCTCGTGGAGATGTACCACGGCGAGCTCTACCTGGTGGCCTACAGCAACGATCGAGTCTCCCTCCTCGACAGGGTCACCAATGCGGAGGTGATCGAGAGAGTGCGCTATCCGAGAGGTCGTCCGGCTAGCGCTCCGGAAGCCTGACGACAGTGTCCCTGGCCCCCGCGCCGAAGGGTCGTGGCCCGACGGTCGTTCGTGGAGCCCCCCGCGCTCTTGTGCTGGGGGCCTCCAGGAGACCGTGACCCCTGACCGGGTCACGCGACCGTCGCCCCGCGACCCGCCGGCCAGGAGCCGCCCTGACTTCGACCCCGGCCCGCATCATGACGGGTTCAAGAGTGGATCGGGTCCGTCCGGACCCGGTCGGCTCGAGGGGTCTCTCTCCTTTCATGAACGCATGAACATCGAGACCATGACGCAAACCATCATCAGGATCATGACACGGGCCGTCTTCATGACGGCGGCGCTCTGCTCCCATCCCTCGTGGCTCATGGCGGCCACCGGTCAGGCTGCCGCGACCCCGGCGACGACGGCTCCGGTCGACGTCGCCCGGCTCGTCGGCGCCGCGCTGCAAGGTCGAGGCATCGTCGCGCCGGAGACCGGCCTCACCTTCCTCGTCGCCCTCACGCTGCTGTCGGTGGCGCCGGCACTGCTTCTGGGACTGACGAGCTTCACGAGGATCACCATCGTGCTGGCCTTCTTGAGGCAGGGCCTGGGGATTCCCGGCGTCCCGCCCAACCAGGTGCTGGCGGCCGTGGCGATCTTCCTGACCCTCTTCTCGATGCAGTCGACCATCGAGGCCGTCTGGCAGCAGGCGGTGCAGCCCTACCTGGGGGGCAAGCTGCCCCCCCTTGCCGCGGCGGGGCGTGGG
>JACQZM010000146.1 GCA_016213885.1 Candidatus Rifleibacteriota bacterium
CGTCCACCAAGGCCAGGAGCGGACCGTCCTCCAGTACCGGCGCGCCGCCCTGGTCGGCCGGCACGGGCTCCGAGCGGGTGCTGCCGGCCGGGTCGGTCGCGATCCGGACGGTCTTCGTGGCGATCCGTCGCCTGATCGCTCGATCGGGCCGGGAGATCCAGTAGGTGTCGCTCTCGGCCCGATCGGCCACGACGCCCTCTCCCAGCCCGAGCGCCGCCGACACCACGGACCCGGAGCCGCCGTCGACGTCGCGGGTGAACAGGACCCCCGCGGCCCGGGCGTCGACCATCCGCTGGACGATCACGGCCGCGCCGATCCCGTCGATCGGGAGCCCGAGCCGCCGTCTGTAGGCCAGCGCCCTTCCGGAGAACGCCGAAAGGCGGCAGCGCCGGATGTGCTCCGCCAGACCGGCCCGGTGGACGTTCAGGTAGGACTCCATCAGGCCCGCGAACGAGGCGACGGCGGAGTCCTCGCCCACGACGGACGAGCGGACCGCCACCGCCTCGCCGGCGAACAGGGCGTCGTGGGCGGCCTCCAGGAGCGACTCCTCCGGGGTGTCGAAGAACGCGGTGGTGACGCAGAACCAGGCCGGCACGGCAAGACCCTGGCGCCCCAGTCGAGCCAGGGTGGCCGCCTTGCCCCCGAGCCGCGAGGCGTCGATAGGACCCGGATCATCGAAGAAGAACAGCTTCGTCGAGCACGGCCGGGCAGCGGCTGGGGCGGGCGTCATCGTTCGGCCGGCCACGGTGCGTCTCTGGTCGGGTCGCGCACGGCCCCGTCAGTCCGCCTTGATCTTGTCGGCCAGCTCCAGACCCAGCTTGCGGCAGGTCTCCAGCGCCTCCGGCCCGGGCTGCCACTTCACCTTCACTCCCCGGGCCGCCACCTGGACCTTGCAGCGACCGAGGAGCTCCTCCAGCTCCTTCACGGACTCTCCGCTCCAGCCGTACGACCCGAACGCCGCTCCGATCTTGTTCTTGAGCTGGAGGCCCTTGAGCTCCTCCAGGAACGGCATCATCGACGGGAGCACGCCCCGGTTGTGGGTGGGAGAGCCGACCACGATCGCCCTGGCACGGAACGCCTCGGCGATCACCTCGTTCCGGTCGGCCAGCGCCGTGTAGAAGATCTTGTAGGGGACGCCCCGATCCGCCAGGCCATCGGCGATCGCATCGGCCATGCGTCGGGTCGCCTGCCACATGGTGTCGTAGATGATCACGGCGGAGCGCTCAGGCACCTGGGCCGCCCACTCCTTGTACCGGGTGACGATCTGGAGCGGGTTGCTCCGCCAGATGACCCCGTGGCTCGGCGCGATGATGTCCACCGGCAGGTTCAGGGCGACGAACTCCTCGATCTTCCGGGTCACCTGGTGGCTGAACGGAGCCAGGATGTTGGCGTAGTACTTCAGCGCCTCCCAGAACAGCTCCTGCTGGTCCACCTGGTCGTTGAACCTCGACGAGGTGGCGTAGTGCTGGCCGAACGCGTCGTTGGGCATCAGCACGTTCTTCCCCGTCAGATAGCAGAACATGCTGTCGGGCCAGTGGAGCATGGGCGCCTCGATGAAGAGGAGGTCGCTGTGGCCGATGTTGATCCGGTCGCCGGTCTTGACGACGGTCAGGTTCCACTTCTGGTGATAGTGACCCGGGACGCTGTCGGCGCCTGCCTTGGACACCACCACCTTGGCGTTCGGCGCGGCCCGGAGCATTGCCGGCAGACTGCCGGAGTGGTCCGGCTCCGCGTGGTTGGCCACGATCACGTCGATCCTGGAGGGGTCGACGATCTGCCGGATGTTGTCGAGAAGCTGATCCTGGAAGGGGCCCCAGACCGTGTCCACCAGGGTGATCCGTTCGTCCATGATCAGGTAGGCGTTGTACGACGATCCCCGCGGGGTGGAGAGCTCGTGCCCGTGGAAGTGCCTGAGGCCCCAGTCCACGACCCCCACCCAGTACACGCCCTTCGTCAGCTCCTGAACCATCTGTTCCCACCTCTCCGGAGGAACCGCCCCGTCCGGGGACGGCCACGTCGATTGCTGGACGGTATTATTCATGGAAGCGCCCTGCCACGCAAGTCCCCGGACCGGCAAGACCCGGCGCCTCGCCGGGTCCGAGTCGCGCCCCCGAGCGCGACCTCGATCCGGATCCCCTCATCTTTCTTCCCTTCTCTTTTCTTCTCTCACCCGAGCGGGCCTTCAAATGAACCCCCTCCGCTTCCCTGGTCACTCTGCAGCCAGGCCGAGGCCTGCTCACAGGCCCGACTTCGCGAAACAGGCGGGGGATCCTGGCGGAGAAACGGCGCCGGCGCCGGCGCCGGCGCCCCGCCCTGTTGCTCAGGCGGGATCATATTGTGCAAATGCACAATCACCCTTGACCGTCGCCTGGTCGACCTGCTAACCTCTCCGCTGCTGGAGCGGCGCGACACGCGCGTGATGGCCAGGGAGGAGGAGAGATCGTGAGACTCAAGGACAGGGTGGCCGTGGTGACCGGAGCCGCCCGCGGCATCGGTCTTGCAGTTGCACTACGATTCGTCGAGGAGGGTTCCCGGGTGGCTCTCTGGGACGTGCTGGAGGCCGACCTGACCGCGGCCCGTGACCGGGTCGGCGCCGGGGCCGACGTTCGCTCCTGGGTCGTCGACGTGACCAAGGCCGGCGAGGTCGCCGCGGCGATGGACCAGGTCGAACGCGACCTGGGGCCCGTGGACGTGCTGGTCAACAACGCGGGCATCACCCGGGACGCCA
>JACQZM010000147.1 GCA_016213885.1 Candidatus Rifleibacteriota bacterium
ACTCTTCAGATCGATCGCCCGATCCGCCGGGTCGAACGCCACCGGGATCATCATGACCGGAATGGGCGACGACGGCTGCGAGGGCCTCTCCGAGATGAAACAGTCCGGCGCCCGCACCATCGCCCAGGACGAGTCGAGCTGCGTCGTCTTCGGCATGCCCAAGGGGGCGATCGCCAGGGGCATCGTGGATGAGGTGCTGCCGCTCTCGTCGATCGCGGCGGCCATCAGGCGGATCGGCCAGAGAGCGCGTCCGTGAGCGCCCCGTCATCCACCGCGGCGCCCCCCGGCTTCAGCGACCCCCGGCCGAAGACCGGCGCAGCCTGGCCGGAGCGTCGACGAAGAGTGCCTTCAGCAGCGGCAGGTCGGCGTCGATCCGCCAGAGGATCCAGAGGTACTGCTGGTAACTCTCCTCCCCGTCGACCGGAGCGTCGGAACCGAACACGAAGCGACCCGGTCCGTTGACCCTGATCTCCTCCACCAGGAGATCGATCCGGTGGAACCAGGCGAGATCGCCGACCAGGTTGTCGCCCCCCTGCCTCAGGCAGGCGAGCGCCTCCTCCTGGGCGCCCCACAACCCGGTGTGGCCCATGATGAACCGGACGCGGGGAAACCTCCGGGCCAGGCCGGCGACCAGCGACGGGTGGGAGAGCCTGGCCTGCTGGGTGTGGAAGAGCGCCGGCAGCCCCAGCTCGCCGGCCAGGCCGAGGTAGGGCTCCACCCGCCGGTCATCGGCGCTGTAGCCGTTCAGCTCGGGGTGGAACTTCAGCGCCACGAAGCCGCCACCCTCGAGCAGAGATCGGCATTCCCGGTCGAGACCCTGGACCGGATCGGCCCAGAAGACCGGCTCGAGCTCCGGGCGGTCCGCCACCTGGGTCACGACCCTGCGGTTGACCTCGGCCTGCGGACCGGTGGCGCCATCCAGGTTCGAGACCCAGGCGCTGCCGACGTGGGCCTCCGCCACGAGGGCCGAGATCAGCTCGGGCGGGTAGCACTGTCCGGAGAGCGACCCCACGTGGGCGTGGACGTCGGTCCGCCCTTCCAGCGCCGCGAGTCCGATGGCCAGGATATACGGACTGGCCTCCCGGTCGGGCGGGGCTTCGCCGCCGAACCAGACCGGCACCAGCGGCATGCCCGCAGGGGCCTGGATCCGGGCGGAGAACCGCGAGTCGGCGCCGGCAACGAGCGGCTCCGCTCCCGCGGGGTGGTGCAGCATGAGGCGACCGGTGCGACCGGCGACGCCGCTGTACCACGGGAGGTCCGTCGGGTCACCGCGGCACCAGACCTCGAGACGACCCAGGCCCAGGTCACGCCAGCCGGCCCTGGGGTAGAGGCTCCGCGGCAGATCCAGTCCGAGCATGATTCGTCAGGGCAGCTTCCGCCGGCAGGTCGCGAGACCGCCGATTGAGCCGCACGATCCCCCCGTGGTTCCGGTGATCCCCCGCCGGTCACGGGAAGGTCCGGACCAGCCGCAGCGCCCTCTTCAGACGCCGGTCGTACTCCTCCGATGGAATCTCGATCACGCCGAATCGAGCCAGGTGAGGGGTCAGGTACTGGACGTCCAGAAGTTCGAACCGCTGGGCCCGAAGGCGCTCCACCAGGACGGCCAGCGCCACCTTGGAGGCGTCCCGGACCCGGTGGAACTTCGATTCCGCCATGAACGCCCCGCCCAGGTGGACGCCGTAGGTGCCGCCGGCGAGCGTCTCCCCCGTCCAGACCTCCACGGAGTGAGCCTTGCCGCTCGCGAACAGCTCGCAGTAGACCTCGATGAGACGCCGGTTGATCCAGGTCCCCTCGGGCCGGTCGGCGCAGCCCTCCATCACCTCTCGAAACGCCCGGTCGAAGGTGATCTCGAATCGCAGCTGTCTGAGCAGCTTGGCCAGCGACCGGGAGCAGTGGAAGCTGTCCAGCGGCAGGATCGCCCGGGGCTCGGGCAGGTGCCACGTGAAGATGTTCCTGTGGTCCACGGCCATGGGGAAGATCCCGTGCCGATAGGCCGCCTCCACCATCTCCGTCGTCAGTTCCAGCGTGACCCTCATGTCGTCTGTCTCCGGCCAGGGCTCCGGACCTTGGATTCCGGCCCGGTGCCCGATCCACGAGCTCGCCGTCAGAAATCGCGGACGACGGTGCCCTCCAGGGCCACACGGTCCAGCAGGAGGCAGGTCCGCGGACCGGTCACGACGCCGAGGTGCAGGGTGGTCGTCCTGGGCAGCCTGTACGGCGGTCGGAGCGCCAGGGACAGCGGCGGCCCGGAGCCCACGGTCACGGTCAGCAGCGCCTTGTCGAGCTGCAGCCTCACCCGCCCGGACGGTTTCATCGAGGGGCAGTCGAACCGGGCCATCAACCTCCATCGACCCGGTCTCCACTGGAACAGTCGATACGCCTCATCGGCCCTGGAGAACCGGGTCCGCTCCACGTCCAGCCGTTGGCTCGAGCACCCGTCCGGATCGGTCACGAGGACGAGGAACCCAGGTCTTGCGAAATCCAGGCGCACCCGGTAGACCAGACCGGGCGCCTCGAGCGCCGCGGGCGCCGATTCCAGCTGCAGGTCGAGGTACCCCTCGAGCCTGCGGGAGCCGCCGACGCATCTCATCGGATCAGAAAGCCGGTAGGAGAGCTCCGCGGTTCCCGTGTCCTTCAGACCGATCATGTCGGTCCAGAGCCGGGCCGGGCTGGCGGACCCGGGGGCGAGCAGCGCCCCTCCGGCTGGCTGGAAGCCGTCGTAGCCCCAGCGGTGGTGGCTCTGGGTCGGCGTGGGTGCCAGCTCCAGGACGATCGTCTCCTCGCCCAGCTTCTTCGCCCGGGTGCCGTAGGAGTCGGAGCTGTGGACCTTCAGCGGCTCGTCGTCCTGGCCCATCCCACCGGTCTTGCTTCGCCGGTCCGGCAGGGAGTCGTCGTCGAGCTCCAGGAGCGGGGGGGCCTCC
The DNA here is from genome assembly GCA_016213885.1 of Candidatus Rifleibacteriota bacterium. Classification (GTDB taxonomy): domain Bacteria; phylum Muiribacteriota; class UBA6191; order JACPRK01; family JACQZM01; genus JACQZM01. The sequence goes on from JACQZM010000147.1 coordinate 2,922, forward strand.
CAGCTCCTGTTCCAGGCGTCGCCCGCCGCGGTCTCCACGGCGGGGCGGGCGGCAACGCTGCCCCGGGCGGTCGGGCCGGGGCGCTCGGGCCCCTGCGTGGAGTGCGCCCTCCCGAGGACCACGACGCCGAGCACCACGATCGCCACCACGGCTCCGATCATCGGCCCGGCACCCGACCTCGGCTGCTGGCCAGGACCGGGGCCGGCGGAGCAGCACGGCTCGGTGGGGCCGCAGCATGAGACCGCCGGGGCGGTCGCTGCGGCGTGAACCGACCGGTCCGCCGGCGCCCCGTCGGTCCGCGCGGCCCCGGCGTTCACCGGGACAGCAACCGGCTGGCGCGCCGCGGTCGGGGCCGACCCGGCGGCGATCTGCCGGAACGAGCCGGAGCGGTTCACCTCGGCGGCCACCCCGTCCAGGACGGCCAGGCACTCGGTGGCGGTGGCGAACCGCTCCCCGGGGAGCTTCTTCAGGCCTCTGGCCAGGAGCTCCCTGACGGAACCGATCAGATCCAACGGGATCGACGGCTCCTCCTTGAGGTGCTTGTGGATGAGCTCCAGCGTCGACGATGCCGTGAACACCGGGGAGCCGACGATCATCCGGTAGAGCACCAGGGTGAAGGCGTACAGGTCCGTCGCCGGCGAGGGCGGGTCGCCGGCTGCCTGCTCCGGCGCCATGTATTCCGGGGTTCCCATGACCACGCCGGTGGACGTCTTCGGCGCCTGGTCGCCCACCGGAACCCCGACCGTGCGCTTGGCGATGCCGAAGTCGAGGATCTTCACGATCGGGGGCTCGCCGGGGCCCACGACGATGTTGGCCGGCTTCAGGTCCCGGTGGACGATGCCGAGCCGATGGATCGCCTCCAGGCCGCTCAGCACCCTTCTGGCGATGTGGAGCGTCTCGGGCACCGACAGGGAGGCCCGCTGGCCCAGGAGGTCGTGGAGCGACCGTCCCTCCACGAGCTCGCTGACGATG
>JACQZM010000148.1:0-4114 GCA_016213885.1 Candidatus Rifleibacteriota bacterium
AAGGCAGAGGGCAAGGCAGAGGGCAAGGCAGAAGGCAGGGCGGAGGCGTTGCAGGAAGCGGCGCGCAAGCTGCTGGATCAGGGCATGGACCGGGAGACGATCCTGCGCCTGCTCGGCTTGCCACCCGAGTCGCTGCCGTGACGGCGACCGCCAGACGGCGCCATGCGGAGATCCGGTCGACATCCACCGGACCGGCTGGCAGGTGCTCGCGCCGGTCGGTCTCTTGCCCCGTCCCGCGTCGTGGACCGTGTCCCCGGAGACGGACGTCCATCGAGGACGCCATGCCGGCGTCATCCTGTTCACCCGGCGAACGACCGTGACATCCTCGCGCTGGAGCTGGCGGCCGTCAGCCGAGACGCGCTGGTCGCGGAATGCCCATCGATCTTCCCCGCGCACTCTTGAACTTCGGGCCGCATCGCCTGTCTCGCGGAGCAACGCCACCCGTCGTCCCGAGCCACGGAGCACGCTTCCCGGTGCGGCCTCTGGCCGAGGCCACACCCGCGTTGGACGGTCCCGCCGGGTGCTTTTCGGCGAGGGTCGATTTACCAAGCCGTGCGGACAGGATACTGGATGATCAGTGGGTCGGGGGTCAGGATCGTGAGTCCGTGCACGATGGCCTGGCAAACGAGCATCCTGTCGAAGGGGTCGTTGTGCAGGCCAGGCAGGCGATGAAGCTGCAGGGCCGCTTCTTCCTCCAGCGGGAGCGTCTCGATCCCATGGAGCTTTCGGTACTTCGGCACGTACGTGGGGGGAGGCTCGGAGAGGAGGAGCCGCCGAAGGGTATGCTTGACGCTGATCTCCCAGGCGGAGACGACGCTGATGAGCACTTCGTTGCCCGGGTCCGTGCACAGACGACGGCTCTCCTCCGAGAGCCTCGCGTGTCCGTCGCCCAGCCACAGGAAGGTGCAGGTATCGAGAAGGAGCCTCATGTCTCCTCGCCTTCGAAGGATCGGACCAGGTCCTCCGGCAACGGATCGAAGAAACTGGGCGGGAGCCTGACGGAGCCCTTTCCCAGTCCGATGGGCCGCGGCTTCTTGCGCTCCTGGGGCACGGCGCGGATCTCCGCGATGGGCGTGTTCCTCCGGCAGATCAGGATGACATCCCCCGGCTTCAGCCGTGCGAGATACCGCGAGAGGTGGGTCTTTGCCTCATGAATGTTGAGCTTGATCATGATCAGATAGTAACCTAGAAAGTGAACCATTTCAACGGATGGACGGAGACCATGAAGCGGCTGTGGCGACGAGGTGGACGCACATCTCATCACCACGACCCGTGAGAGCGTCGTGGTGGACGGACGGCCAGCCCAGCGGCTCGGGCGCCAGCAGTGGAGTATCCGGTTCGTCGTGCTCGAGAGCCCGAACGTGCCGTTCGAGGTGGATCGAGTCGACATCGTCACGACCCTGGATCTGGAGGACGTGCCAGTCGGGGAGCGCTGATCTCGTCGCGATCCGAAGGCAGGGGAGCAGCCGCTCCGGCACCGGCCCGGGGCGAGGGCCCGCTCTCCCCCCCCCACCGCCCTCGCCGGAACGGCCCGCGGGCTTCTCCCACTTCACCTGGCCAGAGGGGCGAGCTTGAAGCGGTCCGAGGCGAGGATCTTCCGGGCCCCCTCGTGGCCCTGCGCGGCGGCCCTGCGATACCAGCTGGCCGCCCGGGCGCGGTCGACCGGGACGGTCAGACCGTTGTCGTGGAACCACCCGACGCAGCACTGCGCCTGGGCGTGCCCTCGCTCGGCCGCCCGGGTGTACCAGACGAGCGCCTCCGCCAGGTTCTTGGTCACTCCAATCCCGTTGGACAGGCAGTACCCCATGCAGCTCTGGGCGTCCGTGTCGCCCAGCTGGGCCGCCTTGCGGAACCACTCCGCGGCGACCGCCTGGTCCTTCGCGACGGCCTGGCCATCCCGGTAGAAGACGCCCAGGTTGTACATGGCGGTGGCATCGCCCTGCTGGGCCGCCTTCCGGTACCACCCGAAGGCGGACGACTCATCCTTGGCGACGCCCCGTCCCTCGGCGTGCAGCCAGCCCAGGTAGCACTGGGCCTGGGGGTGACCCCGATCTGCCGCCTTCCGCAACCATCGGAGCGCCTCCCCGTAGTCCCTTTCCCCCCCACGGCCCTCCGCGTGCATCCAGCCGAGATTGTACTGCCCGTTCAGGTCGTCGCGCTCGGCCGCCTTGCGGAACCACCGGACCGCCTCGGCATCGTCCCGGGCGACTCCGAGGCCATCCCGGTACATCACGGCGAGGTTCCGGAACGCCGTCGCATTGCCGCCCTCCGCGGCTTTCCGGTACCATCGATGCGCCTCCGTCACGTCCTTCTCGATCCCCCGACCGGTCTCGCACATCCAGCCGAGATCGCACTGCGCCCTGGCCTGGCCCCGCTCGGCCGCCTTGCGGAACCACCGGACCGCCTCGGCATCGTCCCGGGCGACACCGAGGCCATCCCGGTACATCACGCCGAGGTTGCACAGCGCGGTCACCTCTCCACCCTCCGCGGCCTTCCGGTACCAGCGATGCGCCTCCGTCACATCCTTCGCGACGCCACGGCCGGTTTCATACATCCATCCCAGATGGCACTGCGCCTCGGCGTGACCGCGATCCGCGGCCTGTCGGAGCCAGCGGACCGCTTCCAGGTAGTTCCTGACGACGCCCTCACCGGACTCGTGGATCGAGCCCAGCCTGTATTGCGCGCCGGTATCGCCGTTCTCGGCCCGCCGCAAGAGCGCCTCGACGAACGGGGCCGACCGGCGTTCCCGGGGCAGCGCGGCACCGGAGCCGGCGCCGGGAGAATCCGGGGAGAGGGCCGAAGACGGGACCGGCGATCGGGCCGCCGGCCGCCGGGACGGCTCACGCCGGGAGAGGCCGAGCCAGACGAGCAGCACCACGACGAGCAGACCACCGATGGTTCCGACGGGGAGGAAACGCCTCCCCGGCCCGGGGGCGACGTTCCGGACCGGTGCCGGCGCGGGAGGAGCGGCGCGAACGGAGGTCGCCTTTCTCAGCGCCACGGCGAACGCCTCGGCCGAGACCGGCCGGTCGTCGCCGCGCTTGGCCAACGCCCGGTGCACGATGTGGGCCAGCCCGTCGGAGACCGCCAGCGCGTGCCGCTGCACCGGCTCCGGGTCGGCCGTCAGGTGCATGTGGATCAGCGCTTGGAGGTTCGAGGCCGGGAAGGGGTGGCGTCCGGAGAGCATCTCGTAGAGGATCAGCCCCATCGCGTAGATGTCGGCGGCCACCCCCGCCGCCTCGCCCCGCAGAGCCTCGGGGGACATGTACCTGGGCGTGCCGAGGAGCGTGCCGGTCCGCGTCAAAGACTGACTCTCCCCGTAGGCCTTGGCGATGCCCAGATCGGCGATCTTGGCCTCATGGGAAGCGGTGAACAGGATGTTCTCGGGCTTCAGGTCCCGGTGGACCACTCCCCTCTCATGGCATGCAGCGAGCCCGGCCAGGCAACCTTGCATGATCCGGTTGGCCTCTGCGATCTCGAGCTGGCCGACCACTTTCAGACGCTGCCGGAGCGTTCCCCCCTCCAGGTACTCCATCACGAGGTAGGGATGCTCCTCGATCTCGCCCACCTCGAGGACAGAGACGACATTGGCATGGCGGATCCCGGCCGTCACCCGTCCCTCGACGACGAACCGGGCGAGCACCTCCGGCTCGTCGAGAGTGATCAGGAACTTGATCGCGACGATCTGTCCCGTGGCCAGTCGGGCGGCGCGGTAGACCATCCCGGAGGCGCCGCTGCCCAGGGCCCGGTCCAGCCGGTAGTGTCTCTGGAACTCCGGCGTCAGGGTGAGGTCGGCGACTCGCCGGGGCGCCCCGGTCTCGGTGCGGGTCAAGATCGAGACGCGGGAGCTTCCCCGGGGAACGCAGGTGGACCTGCAGATGCCACAGGTCCCGAGGTTTGGGGCGGCCTCGAGCTGCTGGAGACGACCCCCACACGAGGGGCACGCTGGGTCCGTCATATGGAGCGGGAGGGCGGGATTGCTGGCCCGAGACCGAGCGTAACCCGAACGGCGGGAGGGCGCAAGGAGCACGGAGCGTCAGCATCCCTGATCGCCAGGGAGGTTGAGGCTCGACCGGAGCTACGGTTCACCCGAGGATTGCTGTCGACCGTGGCC
>JACQZM010000148.1:4129-11552 GCA_016213885.1 Candidatus Rifleibacteriota bacterium
CGTGGGAGAATCGGGAGGCTCCAGCTGTGGAGCTGCCGGGAGGAGCGAGGATCGAGATGTCCGAGGAGAGAGCCGATGCCGGGCCGCGCCGCGGCGAAACGCCCCGCCGACGACCGATCGGAAAGAGCCCCGTGGATCGTGACGCGGTGCGTCGAGCCCTGATCGCCGGGGTCTGTCTCGTCCTGATCGCGGCCTCGTCGTACCTGGCGGGCGGTGAGACCCTGAGGATGACCCTCGCCACCTGTCTGGCGGATCCTGCCGCCCATGCGGGTCGAAAGATCGTGATCTACCGGGAGGCGCGGGTGGTGGAGCGGACCGGAGCCGATCGGATCCTGGTCTGGGAGAAGGGGCTGGGGGACCGGGCGCGATGCGTGGCCGTCGGGATCGCCGGGCCGGCCGGGCCGGGCGAGACGGTCTCGCTGGAGGGACGGTTCCAGCCGCCGGACCGGGTCGTGGTCGATCGCTACAGGGTCCACGCGGGGCGCTTCCGCAAGGTCTACCTCTCGGTGCCGGTGCTGCTCTTCGTGGTAGGCCTTCTCATCAGGGCGTTTCGCCCGGGGCCCGGCGGCCTCGTGGAGAGGGTATGCCGGACCTGCTAGGCCACGTGGCGGTCGCGCGGCTCGCCCTGGAGCTCGCCGGGGTCGCCGCGGTGCTGGAGCGAGGAGAGCCGGCCTCCGAGGACGCCCGGCTGGCCTGCTTCTACCTCGGGTCGATCCTGCCGGATCTGGTGACGCGTCCGTTCCACATCCTGTTTCCCGGCTGCACCGCCTACGTGGAGGTTCTGGATTCCCCGTTCTGCCTGGCGCTGTGGGCGCTGATGCTCTCCCAGGCGTTTGCCGGGCCGCTCCGGAGGGCCGCGCTCCGGTGCCTGTCGGCCGGCATCGCCACGCATGTCGTCATCGATCTGGTGCAGCGGCACATCGCCGGCGGCTACATGCTGCTGTTTCCGTTCAGCGTCGCCACGCCGACCTGGGGGCTCCTGTGGCCGGAACAGTCGGTGGGGCTCTCCCTGGCGCTGGCCGCCGTCGCCCTGGTCGTGGAGATCGCAGCCCGCCGCCGGCGCCGGCCCGCCACCGGAACCGACGCTGCGGTTCACTCGTAGACCTCGAAGTAGTCGGTCTCGCGGACTCTGCGGCAGAGGTCCATGATCCGATCCCTGACGGCGCACTGCCGCCTGGTGTACCGGACCTTCTTTCCGGCCAGCGTGGAGGCGTCGTGCTTCTGCACGACGAACAGCACGGACCCGCGGAGCGCCTCGATCTGCGCGAGAACCTTGAGCCTGCAGAGCGGGTGCATCAGCTCCCCGTCGAACGGCCAGTCCGAGAAGAGAGGGTTCTGCTGCGGGCTGGTGGCCCAGAACTGCGCCACCTGGGGAACCACCGAGTAGCGCTTGCCGCGGGCCCGGACCCAGGCCACGTTCCCGGCGAGGTCCTCGAGGAAGTCGTGGGTCGTCTGGCTGGTGCGGATGCCGGCGGCTCCGGCGAGGACGCCGTCCAGCGGCCGGTCGAGCCGTGACGCCGGAAGGTCCAGGTACAGGCCGTGGGTGCGGTGGTAGTGGAGCGTGCCCCCCGAGACGACCACCAGGGCCAAGAGGAGCGCTGCCCCTCCTGCCGGTCGGATCCGCTGCTCGTGGCGCTCCTCCCGGGTCAGGATGAGCGCCGCGAAGCAGGGCCACAGGGCGGCCGCCCCCTGGGCCGGGCTCGGCAGGGCCGGGCCGGGCGATGCGACCCTCGCGGCGAGGCCCGCTGCGGCCGCGCCCAGGACCAGCCCTCCCAGGAAGCGGGGAAGGTTGTCGAGGACGCCCAGGGCGGTGCTCACCGTGTGCCCCTCGACCGTCATCTGGAGGAGCCCGTCCGGCAGCGCCTCCACGAAGAAGAGCCCCATCAGGTAGAGGATCATCGGCGTGGCGGCCAGAACCCAGGCGCCCACGTCGCCGGCCAGACCGAGGAGCCAGAGCGCCACCGGCACCGGAAAGGCGAAGCTCTGTCTGAACACCAGCGAGGCGCCCATCGCGAGAATCCCGGCCTCGCGGACCGTCCGGGAGGCACAGAGCGAGAGCGCCATCCCGGCGGAGAGGAGGAGCAGGCCGTCCAGAGCGTTCCAGGGCCTCACCGGCCAGGTGTGGGCCGCCGCTGCCAGGCCGACGAAGGCGAGCCCGAACCGGTGCCAGGCCGTCAGCTTCAGCTCGAAGGCCCACCGGGCCAGGCAGAGCCACAGCCAGGCCAGAAGCGCCATCTGGGCCCAGGCCAGGGTGCGGGACCACAGGACGGCCCGATCGCCGGCCCACAGCAAGAGGTGGGCGTGGAGGAGGTGGGACCCCACGGGCCTCAACGAGAGGTAGTCCCGGTGCGGAGTCTGGCCGTCGAGCAGCCGCCGGCTCCCCGAGAGGACGTACCCCTCGTCGGTGGGGTTGAAGCTCAGCGGCGACATCCACAACGACGGGCTCTGGTCTTCGTGGCGGTGCTCCACGCGGCACTGGCCTGGCGCTCCTCCGATGAGGACCGCTGGAGCGAGTGGGCGTTCGGGGACGCCCAGACTCTCCTCGCGGTTCGTCACTGGGAGAGGGATGGGTGGATCGCCAGCAAGCTGCTGTTCGTGCCCCAGGGCCACGCCCCGGTGATCCGGTCGCTGGATGAGCCCGGGTTGAGGCAGCACGCCCACGGGATCGACCCGGCCACCTCGCCGGTGGGGCCCCGGCTTCGCTACACCCACTATCCGGCCGGGTACCTGGTTCCGTATGCGCTGCTCGCCCGGGCCGGTCTGGACAGCGCCCCGGCGGCCCGGCAGGTGGCGCTGGCGTTCAGCACCGCGGCTCTCGTCCTGATGTTCCTGCTGTTCGCCCGGCTCGTCGGGACCGGGTCCGCACTGGTGGCGGTGGTCTTCTACGGGCTGTCCCACGGGCACGTGGGGTTCGCCTCGTCGCTGGCGAACCAGCCGCTCGACGACGCGCTGCGGTTCGGCTTCATGCTGGCGGTGGTCCGATCGACCGCGCCGGGACCCGAGGGCCCGTCGAACCGGGCGTCGATCGTGGTGTGGCTCCTGGGGTTCGCCCTGTCGCTGGTGTCGCTGGACTCGGTGCTGTTCGCGTTCGTCTGGCTGGTGGGCTGGGACCTGCTGCAGGGGAGGGGGTTGCAGTGGCGCAGGTGGCTCGCCTACGCCTGCGCCCCGGCGGCGGCGCACGCCCTCCAGGTCGCCCAGAACGTCTGGTACCTCGGTGTCCCGGACGCGGTCTCCGACATCGTGGGGACGTTCGCCTCCCGGCACGTCACGGCGCTCACCGGGGCCCGGCACGTGGATCCGTTCGTGGCCGCGGGAGTCATGCTCGACCACCTGCTCCGGCCGTCGTTTCTGATCGACGCCTCGCTGCTCACCTATGTCGTTCACCGGCGGTACCTCCTCGACGAGGACGACCCGGCGCTGCCACGGCCGGGGCTGGTGGCGCTCATGGCCGTGGCCGGCCTGGCCTTCCCGCTGGTGCTGCCCATGGCTGCCCTGATGCCGTACCAGGGCCGTCAGCTCGGGCCGTTCGCCGCGGCGCTCGTGGCCGGCGTGGCCGCCAGCCTCGCTCACGAGGCCCGGCGGTTCCGGTCGGGGCGCCCGGGGGCCGCCGGCAGAGGGTCGGCGATCTACCTGGTCGTGGCCGGCGGCCTGCTGATCGCTCTGGGCGTCACGCTGGTCATGGGAGCCGGCCGCGCTCTGGTCGCCCCCGGGCCGGACCTGCCGGACGCCCCGCTGGCCCGTCAGATCGCGGCGCTGCAGACCGCCCATGCCGCCGTGATCATGGACCGGGGCGGCTTCGTGAGCTTCCAGTCGATCCGCTGGGCGCCGGGCCACCCGCAGATCAGCCCGCTGATCGAGGTCCTCGCGGGGCGGCGACCGGTGCTCTGCTTCGACGACCCCGCGGCGCTCGCCCGGGACCTGGGTCTTTTGAGACAGCGGGCCGCAGCACCGTTCTCCCCGGTGGTGGTCGCCCGGGACGAGGAGACCATGGCCCGGATCGTGAGGGCGCTTGTGGCGGCCCGGGTGATCAGGGGACGCCCGCCGGTCGTGGAGCTCTGGCACGGCCGCCGGGCCGCCGCCCTCCCGGCTTGTCTGGAGTAGCCGGCGCCGGTGCGGGTCCCGGCGGGCCGGGAGCGGCGCTCTTCTTCCTCCCGGCGCCCATGGCGACCAGCGCCACCACCCCCACGAAGATGAGGCCGTTGGCGAGGGTCTACCGTGGCCCGGAGAACTTCCAGGCCGCGGCCTGGGACGGGAGGAGCCAGACGATCAACGACGAGTACAGAAGCACGAAGATCGGCTGCATCTGAGCCACCAGAGCCGCCTTGGAGACCTCGAGCCGGGCGAGCGCCATGAGGTTCAACAGCGTGTGCAAGAAAGGTCCCACGAACGCGGCGACCACGATGGTCCAGTAGATGCGACCCTCCGGCGGTGCGGAAGATCGGCCCCCGATCAGCTCGTAGGCCACGAAGATCACCAGGACGCTGACGTTTCGATAGGCGTTGACCACCGGCGCCGGCACCTGGGCCAGCGTCTTCTTGGCGGTCAACTGGTAGAGCGCCGACGCCAGCGCCGAGCCCAGCGCCTCCATCGGGCCGCGACCGAGCAGATCCGACTGTCCCTTGAGCATCAGCGCCACGCCGCAGACCACCAGGAACGCCGCCGCGAGCTCCGACCGGGTCAGCCGGTCGCCCAGGAGGAGGAACCCGAGAAGCAGCACGAACAGCACGTTGGTGCGCTGGAGGACCGCCGAGGTGGTGGCCTGGATGACCACCACGGAGTCGAAGGCCAGGATCACGCTGACCGCGAACAGCACGCCCAGGAGCGCGTTTGCGGCGATCTGGGGACCGGTCAGCCGGAGCGCCCTGCGGTGTCCCGACAGGAGCGCGCCGAGGAAACCGAACAGCGTGGCCCAGACGTAGACCGTGCGGGTGAAGGCGATGACCGAGACGCCGACGGCCGGCTTGACCAGGAAGGCGCCGAGGCAGAAGTAGACGCCGCCGGCGGCTGCGCTGGCGATGGCCAGGAGGTAGCCGACCAGCATGGAGGACCCTTGAGCGGCTGGGTTCATGAGTCGGGAGCATACCGGCACGCCCGGTCCAGCGCAACTCCGGAAGACGAATCTCCAGGGGGGCGGTCAGGGCCCGCTCAGACGGCGCCGGTGCCGTCGATCCGCTCGGGGACGGGGATCGCAGGGGCGCTCCAGGAGCGGGCTTGCGGGGCCGCGGCGCAGGCGAAGATCCCGCAGCCACCCAGGTAGTCCCAGCACTCCGGGTGGGTCGGGACCGAGCAGCACGAGCAGATCCGGACCCGGCCGTGGACCGGCTGGGCGCAGACCGGGCAGCGGGATCCCGACGACCGCGCCGGCAGGATCGAGATGGAGGGGGTCGGGAGCTGCTGGCCGGGGCTCTCCCCGCCGAAGGCCGAACCCAGCCATTTCAGGGTGCGGGTGGCCGGATCCGCGACGATGACGTACAGGCCTGCCAGACCAAGGCCGAAGCCGAGGACGACCCCGGCCATCGCAGCCAGCTGATCGAAGGTGGGTATCGCCGTCATGAGTACTCTCCGTTCGAGATGCACCGTAGACGCAGCGGCGGGCCCGCCGGTTCAAAACATCTGGCCGATGAGGTCGCTTCCACATGATCATGATGATGCCTGTGCGAGCCCGCGTGCATCTGCGAGCCCGGCGCTCGATGGGCCGCCGATGTGCAAGACGCCACGAAACACGGTTGAACCTGCGCCTCGAGGGCCCGTCGTCTGGTTGTCGGAACGGTGCTCACAGAAACCAGCTACGGGAGGTCGCGACCGTGTCCAAGCCCATCCGCAAGCTCCTCAGGTTCCTGATCTCGGAGAACAGCCTCTACCTGTTCTCGGCGCTCTGTCTGCTCCTGGGCTGCTTCCAGGTGATGTCCGGCCAGGCACCGGGCGCCGCCAGCCTGAAGACCGACCTGCCGCTGCTGGCCACCTTCAAGTTCTATGAGGTCCTGGTGGTGCTCTCGTGCTGCGTCGTGTTCCGGCGGCTGGCCATCGAGAACGATGGGTTGCTTCTGGCGTGCATCGCGCTCGTGCTGTTCCTCGACCCCACCGCCTTCAACACCCGGTTCTATTCGGTGGACAAGTCCATGGGGCTCGCGGTGAACGCGGTCTGCTTCGGGCTGGTCCTGGTCAACATCTCGCTTCTCAGATGGGTCGGAAGGCTCCCGATCTCGAGGTCCGCATGCATGGGCATCGCCTCCGTGGCCGCCCTGATCTACTTCGGCCCGGCGTTGCTCGACGCGGACTTCAGCAACGTGTCGTTCACCAGCACCCTGTCCCAGGATCATCGCTACTACTTCCTGTGGTGGGGGCTGCTGGTCGCCGCGGCGGTGGGTCGCCGATGGATCGAGAGCGAGCCCAGGGCCGGGGAGCTCTCCCGGCATCGGATCTACTACCGCTACCTGGACGCCGTGCTGGTGATCTTCCCGTTCATCATCTTGCTCACCCACCTCTTCCTGATGGAGGGCGTCTTCTCGGTCAAGATCTACCCCGCCTGCTTCGCGCCGGTGATCCTGGGGCTGATGCTCCTGGTGGAACGGGTCGTCCCCCGCGCGCTGGACCGGCACGCGGGCCTGGCGCTGGTCGGCATGTGGAGCGCCGTGCTGCTCTCGGGCAGCCACTCCCCGGAGGCGCAGCTCCAGGTGGCCGGGGTGCTGGTGACCCCGGCGCGGTTCGTGGCGTTCCTCAACGCTCTGGCCGGCGCCGTGCTGTACTGCCGATCGGGATCGGCGCCTTTCCTGGCGCACAGTCTCCTCTCCGGGGCCGCCTGCGTGGCCGGCGCCACCGTTCCGGCGATGATCGACGGGGTGATCACGCTGCAGCCCGAGCCGCTGGCGGTCATCTGGCTGTTCAGCGTGCTGGCGGCCCTTCGCTTCGGCCGGCCCCTGGACGTCGGGATCGCCGGGTTCACCAGCATCCTGCAGCTCGTGCGGGTGCTCGATCTCACACCCCACGTGGCGGTGTTCAGCGCCATCCAGCTGACCGGGCTATGGCTGATCGCCCTCGGCCGGATGTACGACATCAAGCAGCTCGTGAACCTCACGGCGGAGCTCGCCGGCTGCCTGATGCTCTACACGTACGTGGCCCTCAAGGCGGATCGCTTCCACCACGATCCGATCCAGGCGTACTTCATCTTCCAGATCGTGGGCTTCTTCGCCATGGGATGGGTCTTTAGGCAGAAGAGCCTCTGCGGGCTGTCCGCCTGTCTGGGTGGCCTGGACCTGGGTCTGGCCTCGTTCCAGAGGATGCAGACCGTGGACTTCTCCGGACTCGCGCGAGACCTGGGCGGGGTCGGGCTGCTGTTCCTCGCCTTCTTGCTGCTGTTCGTCGGTCTGGTGTTCAGCTTCCGGAAGGAGCAGCTCCTGGCCTGGCTGGGAGACGACCGGAACGA
>JACQZM010000149.1 GCA_016213885.1 Candidatus Rifleibacteriota bacterium
CGGCGGACCCCATGGCCTGGCAGAAGAGACCGATCGCTCCGCCGCGGGCGAACAGGTCGAGGAGGTCCATGGCCACCAGATTGAGCGGCGTGAACAGGAGCACGATGGAGAACAGGGCCACCGGCGTGCGGCGCAACCCCATACCGACCCGGGTGCCCACGGCCAGGCCGAAGAACCCGACCGAGGCGGCCAGGATGACGCCGTACTGCATCCACGGCGCCATCGAGAACGGGGGCCCACCTCCGCACGGTCAGCCCCCCCTCGCATCCGCCTCAGGTGCCCGTTAGGAGGCGGCTGCGAGGTGTGTCTGACCTCAACGGGCCCACCACCGTCACAAGGCACCGGGGACCACCGACAATGAGGCCTTCTCCCCGGACCGGGCCAGCTTGCCCCTTTAGAGGGGCAGCAGGACGATCGCCTCGATGGCCGTGGTCGACACGAGCGCGAGGCCAAAGACCAGAGTGACGACCGCAAGCTTGGAGAGCCAGTACCGTTGCAGCTCCGCGGTCGACGTCTCCAGAGCGGCCTTCTGGGCGTTCCGGACCAGGGAGTACCCCACGGCGGAGCTCAGGAACGCTACCCCGCAGAGCGTCATCAGACCGGCCGAGAAGGTCGGCTTCGGCCTTGCCCACCGGGGTCTCCTGGAGCTTGGTGGGTGCCCCGTTGGCATTTGGTGCGGACCCCGCGGGCCGAGATGGCCACATGACAGCGCCAAGCGCTGGCGGGCAGAGGACTCCTCGACTCCGCCGGAAACGTCAGCCGGAAAGCGCGAGCCCCGGCATCGCCGCCCTACTCCACAGGAGTCTGCTGCACGTCGGCCAGTTCGACGGTTGCGGACTTACCCGCCGCTCTGGTCGCCGTGCCGGCGAAGCACATCCGCGATCAACAGGAGTGCCTGTCCACCAAAGGCGTCCCACCCGTCCATGTCGCGGAGGAGGGAGATGCTTCGGGAGATCGACCTATCGTTCGTCCACCCGACCGCCGAAGCCACCCTGACCCTGGAGTTTTGACGCGCCTGATGCGCCCACTCTCCGGAGATATCTCCACGGAAGATCCGGCACGCGGTCCGACAGGCGTTCCGGCCTGGACACGATCGACCGGAGCTCCTCGAACGATCGGAGGTCGCGGGCCCGCACATCCCGCAGCATCCGGATCGGATCGTAGGGGAGGATGACCGGCTTCAGCGGTTCGCAGAAGAGGTGTTCCAGGTCGTTCCTCTCGTCGCTCAACGTCCGGCCCGGCGGGAACCGAAGCCGCAGCTGGGAGTCGCTGGCGAGGATCCGGCACAGGAGATCCATCGGTCCCTGGATGGCACACCTCGAGCCCCGAGAAACATCCGTGAGCGATCTTCAGGCTTCGAGGTGTTATGATGCCTCCCTGGTCGCGATCGATGCAGGTCGCGACCTTCGAGTCTGGAGGTCCTCCATGCGAGCCGTTGCAGTGGCCCAGCTCCTGTTCCTCGTTCTCGTCGCGTCAGTGCATCCGGTCGTGGCACAAGACTCCGACCTGGACAAGCTCAAGGCCGAAGCGGAAGCCAACCCGCGGGACGCCAGGGCCCAGTACAACCTCGGCGTGGCGTACGCCAACAAGGGACAGCTCGATCCGGCTGCCGAGAGCTTCCGCAGAGCCACCGAGATCGATCCCAAGCTGACCCTGGCACACTACAACCTGGGATACGCTCTGATGCAGATGAAAAAGCACAAGGAGGCGTTACCCTCGTTCCAGAGGGCGACCGAGCTCGATCCCAAGTATGCGCCGGCCTTCATGAACATGGCCGGCACGTACCAGGCGCTGGGCCAGTTCAAGGACGCCGCAGACGGCTACCGGGAGGCCACGCGGCTGAGACCTGACGACGTGGAGGCTCACTTCGGGCTGGCTTGGATGCTCCTCCAGAGCGGTCAAAAGGCGGCAGCCGACGACGAGTACAGGGAGCTCAGCCGCCTCGACAAGGCGCGGGCCGACTCGCTCTACGATCAGTACAAGCAGAAAGAGAAGGAGCAGGAGAACCAGGGTCCCTCCCCTGCCCCGACCGCCGCCGCCAGCCCCGAGGGGCAGTGAGCGAGAAGGCCGATCGGGTTCCGAGGCCGCCGTCTCCGAAGTGCACCAGCTTCAGTCCGGGATATCGAGCCCCCGAACCAGCCCTCGAGACAAGTTCGTCGTGCGGAACGCCCCCCCGCAGCCGGAACACCGTCCCCTGCCGAGGACCAGGTCTTCCCGGGACGGTGGCGTGTCGTACGTCAGCACGGCCGCCTGCGAGCGGCGTCAGTGTCCGGGCAGGGCGAGCCAGTCGGCCATGATGTTCACGCTCTCGCGCAGGAAAGGCGCCTCGAGGGTCTTGAGCCTCTGGCGAGGTCGGAATCCTTGCTGACCCGTTCACGCGACTTCGCCGCCAGCACGAGGATCGTCCGATCGTCCACCGGTGTCCAGTGGCCGGCCGGCTCCGGATCGTTCACGGTGTCGGAGAGGAACGGCCCGATCGACCCGGGCGGCAGCGAACGGTCCGACTTCAGTTCGCCCACCTCGTCGTCATCGAACGCCGACGGCACCAGGATGTCCGCCTTCACGCCAGAGCGCTGGGTCGACTGGCCTCCCGGCAAGAAGTACATGCCTGCGGTGATCTTCATCGCACCCACCTTCTCCGGCAGAGGGGAGAGAATCTGCACGGTGCCCTTGCCGAACGAGTGGTCGCCACCGGCGATGATCGCACGGTGGTAGTCCTTCAGAGCGCCAGCCAGGATCTCGGACGCCGATGCGCTCAGACGGGTCGTGATGACCAGCAGCGGACCGCTCCAGGAAACACTCGGGTCCTCATCCTCCTGCACGCGGAGCCTGCCACTCGAACTCCGGGTCGCCACGATCGCGCCCTTTCTGAGGAACAGACCAGCGACCTTCACAGCTTCTTCGAGCAGGCCGCCACCGTTGCGCGACAGGTCGAGCACGATGCCCTGGACACCGCGCGATCGCGCCTCGAGCAGGAGGTTCTTCACGTCGCCGGACGAGCTCCGTCCTTCCGTGCCCCCGCCCCCGTAGAATGAAGCCAGGCCGACCACGCCCACCTTGTACGACTTGCCTCCCCGCACGCGAGTCTCGTACGTGATCGTGGCCGCGGCGTCCTTGATATCGATCTCGTCCCTTACGCAGGTCACGTCGAACGTCTGCGTGGTGGATCCATGCCGGAGGATCGTCAGCGTCACCGACGTGCCCTTCTTTCCACGGATCATCCTCACCACCTCCCGCAGGTCCGCGTCGACGACGGACATGGGCTTCTGGCCCTGCTGTGCGACCGCGATGATCTTGTCCTTGGGCTTGAGAAGATGGAGCCTGTCGGCGCTCCCACCGGGAATCAGCTCCTCGATCACGGTGAAGCCGTCGCGCGAGGAGAGGGCTGCCCCGATTCCCTCCAGCGACAGTCTCATCCCGATCTGGAAGTCCTCCAGGTCGTCCATCGACAGGAAGGCCGTGTGCGGGTCCAGGCCGGTCGCGAAGCTCTTGGCGAAGAGCGTGGGCAGTTCGCCCTTCCGGGCCAGTTCGGAAACGCGCCGGGTGGTCAGTTCGTAGCGGTGGATGAGCTCCTTCTTGGCCTCCTCGAGGTTGACGCCGGTCAGCAGGAGATTCGCGATCTGGAAATGGATCAGCTTGTGGAGGAGCGCGGATCGTTCCTGCTGGGTCCGGGGTCGGGCCCGCTTGTCCGTTTCCAGCACCAGCTCGGCGCTCTCGTCGAGCTTGAAGCTCTTGGCTCCCAGCAACTCCCTGGCCTGCTTCTCGTCCTCAGCCACCCGTCGCAGCACCTGCTGGTGGGCGAGATTCCAGCAAGTCACCAATTATTGAGGCGCCGTCCTCGTGTTCCTTCATCACCGCCCACCGCACTACGATTTTTCTCATCTTCTCCGGAAACGCGCGGAACCGCATGGATTCAAGATCGCAGGTTCCCCTAACTGCGGA
>JACQZM010000150.1:0-13047 GCA_016213885.1 Candidatus Rifleibacteriota bacterium
CTCGTGGCCGCCGACTGGAACGAGCCGGCCAGGCCGGCGGTGCGGTGAGAGTACATGATGTCCCTGGCAGCGCCGTAGGTCTCCTGTTCCCAGACCACGTGGAGATCGTCGAGAAGGTCCAGGCCCGCCCTGAGCTGGTGGAGCCCTGCCAGCACGCCGGTCGTCGCCACGTCCTTGGCCACGATCGTCGACGGATCCACCCCGATCGGCGCGAAGTAGCGGTGTACGTAGGAGTTGGTCGCCCCGCCGGGCCGGACTTCCCAAAAGATGTGGAGGCATCCGGCGCCGTCGAGCGTCGGCATCTGCCAGATGTCGCACGGAGCCGTGGCGCTGGACGAGTCGCCGGTGGAGACCCGGGTCAGGTTGTCGGAGTTGCTCTTGAACGAGCCGCCGGCGCCCCGGGCGTTGCCCCTCACGTTTCTGACCCCGGCGATGCCGATGTTGACCCAGAGCACCTCCAGGTCGCCCCGGGAGTTGAGGGCGATGCGGGGCCGATCGTCGGCCGTGCCGGCCGGATGAGCGCCCGTGTCGTCCCTGGACACGTCCACGATCGTTCCGAACGTCTGACCGGCGCCGGGGGGACGCTGGGCGTAGAGGACCTGGGAAACGCCGCCGATCGAGGCCAGGTACGCCACGGCCAGAGTCTGGTTCCCCGTGGCCGGCGGCAGCAGCGTCATGCCCTCCGGCACGTAGTCGCTCTCGTCGGAGGAGTGGCCGTTGCTGTTCGAAACTCCGGTCTCCGCGCTGTCCACGGTGCCGCCGAAGACCCCCTTGTACACGACCCGCCGGGGTGAGGACCGGACGGTCCACACGATGTGGGCGTTGTCTCCCGCGTCGACCAGCACGTCCGGCCGGATGCCGGGCTCCCCGTCGGTCGTGGAGATGATCACGGCCGGGGCGAAGGTGCCGCTGCGGTTCGTGGTGTAGTAGATCTGGTTCGTGATGATCGCTCCCTGCTGCCACACCACGGTGACGCGACCGTTGGTGGGGTGCACGTCCATCCGGGCCGAGCCCGGGGCCACGGCGCTCGCGGCCGTGGCCGCCGAGAGCTGGACCGGCGCCGACCAGATCCCGGAGGACGATCGGGAGGCGAACTTCACCTGTCGATCGCCCCCCGAACTTCACATGTCGATCGCCTCCGGCCGAATCGACCTCCTCCCAGATCAGGTAGATCGCCCCGCTCTGGTCGATCTTGAAGTTCCGGTCGATGCACGACGCGGACCGCGCGAGCAGGTGGCTTCCGGACACGTTCACCGGCACGGAGAACGCCACCCCGGTGGAGCCGTTGCTGTTGCCGCTGCTGTTGTTGTTGTTCGAGCCGTTGGAGTTGGAGGCGAAGCTGCCGAGCTTGCACCCCGAAGTGGCCACGCTGACGCAGAGCCCGACCCAGAAGACGCCAAGGAGCGCCGGCCAGAACGCCAGCTCGCTCGACGGACGGCCGGACCGGCTCACGGTGTCTGCCACGGATGCCACTCTCCCTGTCTACCCATGTCCAACTTTAACCCCCCCGGGCGCGTTCGTCAGCTGGCGCTTGCTGTGGCCTCCGCGGAACGCTCCGACCCGACGCCGTCGGAGCCGGCCTCCTGCGAGGATCCGCTCCACTTCCTCCGTGAGCGTCGATCCGGGCACGAGGGTGATCCCAGCCCAAGCGCTGCGAAGCAGGGGCAGGATCCTGGCCTGACGACAGGCTCGCCACGGCGCGTCGGTTGCGGATAAACTGACCGCCGGGAGCGCCGGCCCGCTGTCCGGCGGCCCCGGCCCCTGCCCCCACCCCGGCTCATCGTCAACCGCTGGAGAGGTCGAGACGTGACAGTCCAGGACCCACGGATCGAGCGCCTTCTCGGCAGCGCCGTCGAGGAGGACCGGCGTCAGGCCATCCTGATGCTGATCCGTACCCGTCCCCCGCGAGTCCGGGAGCTCCTGGAGACCGTGGCCGACAAGGACCGTTCGGCGGTGCTCCGCTACCTGGCCCGCAAGGGGCTGGCCTTTCTGGAACAGGGGCCGGACTCCCTGGTCAGCGCCGCGCCGGCCCCGCCGCCGGCCCTGAGCGCCGCGGTCCGGCTCCTCACGTCCGCGAGCCGCCTCGACCAGGAGCGGGGGCTCGTGGAGGCGATCCGGACCGGCGAGCGTCAGGCCGCGGAAACGCTTCTGGCACTGCTGGCCCGGACCTCCGATGGAGGCTTCAAGACCCGCATCCTGGGGTTCTTCGCCACCCACGGCCGCCCCGACGACCTGGCCCGCCTGGCCCCGGTGCTGGCCGACCGGGACGGCGCGGTCCGCGCGGCCAGCGCCGCGGCGCTCTCGAGAGCCGCCGGGGTCGGTGCCATTCCCTACCTGGTCTACCTGCTGCAAGACCCTGACCGGGAGGTCAAGGCGGCAGCCCGGAAGGTGTTGGCTCCCCACCCGAAGTGCATCATGATGGAGCAGCTGGCGAGCATGACCGCCGCCGGCGACCTCTGGATGAGGGACTCGGCGACGTACGCCCTGGGACACCTCACCGACCCGGAGGTCGTGGGGATGCTGATCCGGCTCGCCGACGACCGACATCCCACCGTGGGCCAGAAGGCCCGTCGAGCGCTGGAACGGTTCGCCGCGGCCGGCGACGAGCAGGCCCGGCTGGCCCTCGCCGCCCGACCGGAGCCGTCGTTGCCACCGGCCGCTCCGGCGCCACCGGCCGCGGCGACGCTGCAGGTCGAGCCTGCCCCGGCAGCCTCGCCGTTCGATCTGGACACCTGTGGCATCCCGGTCGGTCTGAACGACCCCAACCCCAGGGTGCGGATCCTGATCCTCGAGGACTCGATCGAGCGAGGCGACCGGGTGGTCCTCGGACTGATCGCGAACCGTCTCGTGCAGGAGGACAACCTCCACGTCCTCTCCAAGCTCATCGTCGCTCTGGGGCACCTGGGCGTGGTCGAGACCGGGTACGCCGTGGCCGAGTATCTCACCCATCCCGACGAGCGGGTCGTGGCCAGCGCCGTCGAGGCGCTGGATCGCCTGGGCCACGAGGCGAGCCGGGGCAAGATCAGACCGATGCTCGTGCACCGCTGTCCCCGGATCCGGGCCAATGCGCTGCTCTACTTCCGGGACGACGAGACCGTCGGCCTCGGCGAGTACCTGGCCAAGATGCTCGACGCCAAGGAGTACCGGATGAAGCTCTCCGGTCTCTACGCCCTGTCTCGCCTGGGGCCCGATGCCCACGGGGGGCTCGTGGAACGGGTCCTCGGAGACATCAACGACGACGTGAGGGAGCGCGCCTTCGGCCTGCTGTCGGACTGGGCCGCCGAGGGCCATGCGGACTCCAAGGCCATGCTCGAGATGTGCCTGGCCGGCGACGTGGACATCAAGCGGGAGAGTCTGTTTCTGGTCCGCGCCGCTCCGGGCCGGCGAATCCTGGCCTGGGTCATCGACCTGGTGGCGATCGGGGTCACCGCAGGGTTCCTGGCCATCACGGCGGCCTCCGCGGCCCCGCCTTCCCTGGGAGGAGCGGCCGTGGGGATCGTGTTCGCCGCCGGGACGCTGGCGTTCTTCGTCCGGGACTGGGCGAACGACGGCCGGGGCCTGGGAAAGAAGCTGGTCGGCCTGCGGGTCGTGGACCTGGCCTCCAACCGAGGGTGCACCCGGATCCAGTCGCTGGTCCGACAGGCGTTCCTCGGGCTGGGCCTGGTCGGGCTCGTGGAGTTCCTGCTGCTGCACACCGACGAGGAGGGGCGCCGCATCGCTGACCGGCTGGTCAACACCCAGGTGATCGAGGAGAAGGAGCAGCCGCTCTCGTGCCTGGGGTCCCTGGTGGTGGCCGTGGTGTACCTCACCCTCGCCGCCTCCATCGTCACCGGCGTCGGCTCCGCCTTCGTTCCGGAGAAGCGGACCTACCGATCGACCGGGCTCGGATACTCGGTGCAGATCCCTCAGAGCTGGTCGTTCGCTCTCAAGAGCGATCAGCTGGTGGTGATGAAGCGGCGGAGCCTGCTCAGAGGAGAGGAGATCAACGCCACCCTCCGCGTGGCGGCCCGGTCCAGGTCGCTGGAGGCGGCTCTTCGTGCGCTGGATCCACGGCGACCCTCCTGGAGCGTGAACCTGCAGGACGGGGCTCGCAAGGCCCGACGGCAGATCGTCGACGAGCTGAAGAGCTCGAGCAAGGAGGTCCAGGTGGAGGACGGGCCGGCCCCGGCCGATCTCACCGTGGCCGGCGAGCGGGCCGTCGTCTTCGACGTCGTCTTCAGGGTCAGGGGCCAGGAGGGGCAGGTGAGGGCGGTGCTCTTCTCCAGGGGCGAGAGATCGTTCCTCCTGCAGCTCGTCGCCACCGATCGGGCGGCCTTCAAGTCCAGGGAGGCCGAGGTCGAGGAGCTGCTGAAGGGGATGAGCGTCACGTGAGCTTGGAGCTGGTGGTCCACTTCGCCATCGCCCTGGTCCCGGGGCTGTTCTGGCTCACCCTGCTGGCGCTCCGGCTGCGGAGCGACTGGGAGTCCCGGAAGCTCATCCTCAAGGTGTTCGTGCTGGGCATGGCGGTCTGCATCCCGGCCGGGTTCCTCAACGAGTGGCTGGGGCTCGTGGTGGCGCCCGGCGGCCCCGGCGGGTCCGTGTTCCGGTCGGCGCTCCTGTTCCTGTTCGTGGTGGGCCCGAACGAGGAGATCCTGAAGTTCGTCATCGTCTGGAGTCAGGCCTACAGGCGCTGGAGGTTCCGGACCGAGATGGACGGCATCATCTTCGCGACCGCCTCTGCGCTGGGCTTCGCCACCTTCGAGAACGCCCACTACATGGAGCGGTTCGGCATCCAGGTGCTGCTGGTCCGGGCCTGGGCGTGCACCCTGGGCCACCTCTGCTTCTCCGGCATCTTCGGCTACTACCTGGGCCTGGCCAAGGCGAAGCGGTACAACCCCAGGGCGCTGATCGTCGAGGGCCTGGCGCTGGCCGCCTTCTTCCACGGCCTCTACGACCTGGTCGTCTCCACGGAGCCCGACCTGATCTACGTGGTGGTTCCGCTGCTCGCGGCCTACTACCTCTGCCTGACCCGCAGGTGGGTGCCTCCGCTGCTGTCGGTGATCGCCCCGGGGTGGATGAAGTACTCCGCCTCCGCGGCCGGGTCGATCTCGTTTCAGCGCCGGCGCTTCCTCGTGCAGCACGCGCCGAAGGTCAACGAGAAGGTGCTCGAGATCCTGGAGCAGCTGGGCAGCGTGGACGAGAAGGCGAGGCTCGCCGGGCTCGGAGCGGCCGGCGGGCTGCTCGACCAGCGTCTTTTCGAGAAGGTCCACGACCTCACCCATGACCCGGTCGAGGCGGTGCGGGTCGGGGCCGAGAGGCTCCACAAGGAGCTCAAGCAGCGACTCCGGGAGGGGATCGGGGCCCAGACGACGCCGGAGCGGCCCCCGCCGGAGCCGGAGAGGACGCCCGGTCCGGCTCGCTGACCGGCGGGGCTGGCGATTCCGATGCACGAGAGCTCCTACCGTCACATGGCCCGGCTGGTGGATCGTCACCTGGAGCCTGGCCGGCCACTCTCCATCCTGGATGTGGGCAGCCTGGACCTCAACGGCTCGTACCGACCGCTCTTCGACCGCCCGGGGTGGGTGTATCGAGGTCTGGACCTCACGGCAGGGCCGAACGTCGATCTGGTGGTGGAGTCGGCCCACTGCTGGCCGTTGCCGTCGGGGGGGCTGGACCTCGTGGTCTCCGGACAGACGTTCGAGCACGTGGAGCTGTTCTGGCTCACCTGGCTCGAGATGGTGCGAGTGCTCAGGGCCGGGGGCCTCATCTTCCTCATCGCGCCCTCCCGGGGACCGCAGCACCGCCATCCGGTGGACTGCTGGCGGTTCTACCCGGACGGTTTCAGGGCTCTGGCCCGGTACGGCGGGGTCGAACTGGTGGAGGTCCACACCGATGCCGATCTGGACCCGGAGCCGGCGAGCTCCGAGTGGGGCGACACGGTCGGAGTCTTCAGGAAGCCGCTCGTGGGCCGGGCGCGTGCCCTGCGCCGGGCGCTGGCCGAGCGGCTCCAGCGCTGGGTCCTCGGCGGTTACCGGGAGCAGTAGAGCCGGGTCCTGGCAGAGAGCAGCACCGCCGCGCAGGGGGCTCCGATGATGATGGCGGGCCAGTTGACCAGGTCGAGGAACGACATGACCAGGAAGATCCACCACCCGGACGATCGGCCCATCAGCGCCAGCACCGCTCCGGCCATCCTGAGGCCGAGGATGACCACGATGATGGTGCCCAGGCTCTCGCCGGCCGGAGTGTCCGGCACGATGGCGGAGCCCGCGAAGAGCACCCCGACCACGGCGAAGGCGTTGAACAGCAGGTAGAGCGTCCCGACGACCCCGAGCTCCACGGGCAGGCTGGTCTGCCCTGGGGGCGAGGCCGGCGCGGCCGGCTTGACGGGCCCCTTGTCGAACAGCTCGTTGCAGAAGCCACACCGCGGCGCCCCCAGAGCGACCTCCTCGCCGCACACCGGGCAGGGGCGGGTCTTCTGCACGACTGCGGTGGTGGGAACTCTGGCGGAGGACCGTCCGGCCGAGGCGCCCATCCCGCCGTCGAGGTTCTGGTTCAGGCACGACCGGGATCCGCTGCCGGAGACCGGCCTGGCCGGGCGACCGTCTCCCGCGGGCGTCCGGGCCTGCCCGGCCAGAGGCCGCTGGACCTCGGGCTCAGGCCTGGCGATCGACTCCTCCAACGCCGGCTGCGGTGACCGGGCCTCCGCGACCGGCTCGGATGGTCCCGATGGGGTCGAACCCTCGAACGGGGTCGCACCCAGCTCGATGCGGGGGAGCTGGCCGCCCATGTAGGTGGTGTCGAACCCGCCGAAGTCCATGGGAGCGTCCTGCCGCACCTTGGCCAGCTCGCCGCTCAGGTCCACGGAGTCGCCGGTGGGCGGGCTGGCGGGCCGGGTCACCTCGTGGACCACCTCCCCGGCCGGGGTGTTTCCGAGCGCCGCGAGCTTCCGCAGGCCGGCCAGGGCGGCCTCTTTCACCACGCCGGACTCCTTGAGGTAGGCGAGCTTGAGTAGGGGAACCACCAGCGGGCTGTTGAACAGCTGGCACGCCAGGACCGCAGCCTCTCGCTGCCACGGCTGGTCCGACCTGAGCATCCTCTTGAACAGCGAGAGGAGGTTGTCTCGACCGAGCTTGACCAGGGAGCTGGCCGCCAGGTCCCTGACCCGGTCGTCGGGGTCCCCGGCGAGAACGCGCACCAGCGCGGGATACGCCGAGACCTCCCCGATGTTCTGGATCGCCTCCACCGCCCTGAACCGGATGTCCGGGTCCTGGTCTTTCAGCAGCCGCGCCAGAGCGGTGCAGTGGCTCCGGTCGCCGAGCCTGCCGATCACGAAGATCATGGCCTGCTTGACCTTGCGGTCGATCTCCTGGGGCAGATGCTCGACGACCCGCTCGCAGGCCGTCCTGTCCGACCCGTCGAGAACGGACTTCAGCGCCCGGAGTCGGGCCTTCGGCTCGGGGTTCGCCAGCCCTTGGATCAGCTCGTCAGCGGATGGGTCCATCGGCTCTCGCGGGTGCCGCGCGGCGCGTCCGGCGGCGGGTTCTTGCCGGAGTCTACCACTTGCCCGGGTGAACCGTCCGCTTCCCTGCGCCGCTGACGGCCGTTGCCGGACGTGCCAAAACGCCAGCCCCGTGGTATGCTCGCAACTCCCGATGATCCAGCTGGAGCAGGTGTCCAAGGTCTACACCCCGCGCCCTTCCGTGGCGGGCTGGTGGCGGGGCTGGACCGGCCGGCCCGAGCAGCGGGTGGTGGCGCTCGCGGACGTCACGTTCTCCGTGGCGCCCGCCGAGACTCTGGGCATCGTGGGCGGCAACGGATCCGGCAAGTCCACGCTCCTGAAGATCGTGGCGGGTCTGGCGCGGCCCACCTCCGGCCGCGTCACCGTCTCGGGCCGGGTCGCCGCTCTCCTGGAGCTGGGGACCGGCTTCGACCCGGACTACACCGGGCGGCAGAACCTCGAGCTGGCGGGCTCGTTGCTGGGGCTGTCCAGGGCCGAGCTCGCGGCCAAACTCCCGGAGATCATCGACTTCTCCGGCCTGGGCGCCGATATCGACAGGCCGGTCCACCAGTACTCCGCCGGCATGTTCATGCGGCTCGCGTTCTCGCTGGCCACCAGCGTGGAAGCCGACGTGCTCGTGGTCGACGAGGTGCTGGCCGTGGGCGACACGACGTTCAGACAGCGCTGTCGCGATCGACTGAAGGAGTTTCGCCGCGCCGGAGGGACCCTGGTGCTGGTGAGCCACGACCTGTCGGTCCTGGCGGACTGGTGCCCCAGGGTGCTCTGGCTGGACCGCGGGCGGGTCCGCGGCCTGGCCGCGTCGGAGCTGGTCCTCAAGGAGTATATTCTCCACACGGCCAGGGCGAGTGCGCCGCAGCAGCTCGCGGCCCGGACCTCCGACGCGGGAACGCTGCTGGGCGGCCGGCTGACCGACGGCCTGGGAGAGCCGCGGCCGACCTTCGGGCCCGACGACACCCTCCGGATCGAGCTCTCGTACCAGCTGGAGAGGGCTCTGCCGCAGCTGGTTTTCGGGGTGATGATCAGCCGGGACGACTGGACCTGCTGCTTCGGCACCGACACGGAGCTGAGCCAGGCGAGCACCGGTCCCGCCGGGCCGGGCAGAGGGTGCGCCACCCTGGTGCTGGAGCCGCTGCAGCTCCTGCCCGGGCGCTACTTCGTCTCGGCCTCCATGCGTTGCGGCCCGGAGGTGATCGACTTCTCGCCGGCCCTGGAGACTTTCGGAGTCGAGGGGGGGAGCGGGCAGCTCGGGGTGTTCGCCGCCCGACACCGGTGGGAGCTGACCGCCTCAGGCCTCGGCGAGGTACGGCGAGAGGGTGCGGCAGAGACGCCTGCCGAGCTCGGTCAGGACGATCCCCAGCGCCAGGGCGGGGATGAACGTGACAGGGTCCGGGACGGCGCCGTCCACGAGGACGGTGCGGTACGCGGTCACCAGCCCGGACATGGGGTTCAGCCACAGTAGGTTCTGCAGATGGGCCGGCACCTGGCCGGCCGTGTACACCACGGGGGTGAGGAAGAACCACACGCGGACGACGAACAGCATCGCCTGGTGGACGTCGCGATGGAAGACGTTCAGCATCGAGAGGCCGAGCCCCAGGCCGAAGGTGAACAGCAGCTGGACCGCCAGGAGCGCCGGCACCCAGACCACGCAGGCCAGGCCGCACCCTCCGCAGACCCTGTACGCCGCGAACAGGGTCAGCGCCAGAAGCAGGTTCATCGACGAGGCGATGCACGAGGCCGCGGGAAAGAGCCAGGTGGGCACCCGGTGGACCTTGAGGATCGGAAGGTGGGCCACCAGGGCGTTGGCCGCACCGCTCAGGCCCGACGAGAAGAACGTCCAGGGTATGAGCCCCGCCAGCAGGAACACCGGGTAGTCCTGGACGTTGCTCTTCAGGATACTTGTGAACAGCAGCGTGTAGACACCCATCAGGAGGATCGGATTGATCAGCGACCAGGCCACGCCGAGCACAGCTCCCCGGTACTGCAGGTTGAACTCCTTGACGACGAGGAGAACCAGAACCTCCAGCTCCCAGGCGGCTTTCGCTCGTCGGGCCGCGCCCGGGGCGGTCTGCCACCGACCCGGCAGAGCTCCCGCGTCCAGCGATGCAACGTCTTCCATCACTCCGTCCTCTGTAGATGCGATCGGTCCAGCACTCTTATGACAAAAACATCGGCATCCTCCCTTGATTTGTGTAGACCTCCTGATCCGGGAGCGGACCGAGAGATCAAGGAGGCGCCGTTGCACCTCCTGGCCGGCGCCGCCCGGGTGCTGGACCTGGGGTGCGGATCCGGCCTGAGCGGACGGATCCTGACGGAACGGGGCGCCCGGGTGGTCGGAGTGGACCGTGACCCGCAGCGGGTGGCCGGAGCGAGGGCCGCCGGCCTGGAGGTCCACGAGGCCGATCTGTTCGATCTGCTGGAGCGGCTGCCCGAGGCGGGGTTCGACGGCGTCCTGGCGAGCCACCTGGTGGAGCATCTGGACGGCTGGCAGGTCGAACGGATGTTCCGTGCCGTGCACCGGGTGCTGGCTCCGGGGGGACGCTTCCTGGTCGTCACACCCAATCCGAGAGGGCTTCACACCCACCTGGAAGCGTTCTGGGCGGACCGGACCCACGTGCGGCTGTTCCACCCCGCGTTGCTCGGGCAGCTTCTTGGCGCGGCCGGGTTCGAGCACCCCGAGATCCACGAGGGACCTCGCACCTTGCCTCTGTTCGCCAGGGAGCTCGAGCTCGTCCGCCTGCTCTCGTCGCAGTGGGGTGCCGCCCCTGGGGAGCCGCCGCCGGCGCCGCCCCCGCCGAGTCTGCTGTCCAGGATGCGCCGCGCTTTCGACCGGCAGGTATACCGCGTGCTGGCGCCCCATCTCCTGCAGGTGTACTCGGACCTGGCGCGGGTGGTGCGCCCGATCGTCGACTGTCTCTCCAGGCTCGATGGCCCGCCGGAGTGCTGGGTCCTGGGTACCCGGCGCTCCGGACGCTCCGCCACGCCGACGCCCTGACGCCGGCCGAGCCGGGGCAGAGCTCTCCTCCGCACGCCGCCTGGGCGACCGGTGCCGCTCCACCGTTCGGGCGAGCGAATATTCGGCGAGGCCCCTCACGGCCGGCCGGATCGTTGCCGATGTTACAAACAAGACTGCGCTGAGGTTCGTGACGTTTTGTCGTGGCAGGAACAAGGAGGAATCCAGATGAGCGCCTCCAAGAGGGCGAGGACTTTGTGGGTAGCGATCGGCGTGGGGCTACTGATGGTGATCGGTGTCTCCGCCGCGCGGGCCGAGGATGCCGGCCCGTCGGATTTCGAAGTGGCCAGCCTGGCTCCGAAGGACGCGGCCTCCGAGCCTGGGACCGGCCATTCAGTCGCTTCTGATGAGCGTTCCGAGGGCCACGGCGGCGAGGCGGCGAGCCCCGGTGACTCCGACGCCCGGTCCAAGGAGGTCTACCAGAAGAACGTGGAACGGGTGAAGAGGATCAAGTCGCTCTTCTCCAAGCTGAAGGACCAGGTGGAGTCGATGCAGTCGGCACCCGGGCAGATGTCCATGCTTCCCTCGGAGCTGCCGCCGGAGGCGATGGACGTGGACAGCTCGCCCGTGCCGGAGCCGGGTTCGGCCGGTTCGGTGCTGGACGAACAGCCTCCGGCACCCAGGAGGGGCAAGAAGGGCCAGTCGGCGCCGCGGCAGCTGTCGATGAGCGCGGGTGACGCCTCGACCTACACGATCCAGAAGGGCGACACCCTGGCGAAGATCGCCAAGAAGCTGCTCGGCAGCGCCAAGAAGGCGAACCTGATCGCCCAGGCGAACGGTCTCGCGCCGACCGACCCGCTCCAGATAGGTCGGGAACTCGTGATCCCTCACGCCAAGAGCAGGGCGGCCCTGTCCGACGCCAATCTGGGCGACGTGGCCGTGGGCGACGGCAAGGGGACCGCCAAGAAGGCGAAGGGTGCGAAATCGGCCAAGGCCGGTCGGAAGCCCAAGAACCCGGCCTCGGAACCGGTGCTCGACTACAACAGCTACGAGTTCAAGATGTACGTGATCAAGCAGGGCGATTCCGTTGCGAAGATCGCCAAGACGTTCTACGAGAACGGCGGCGGCACGGACCTGATCAAGAAGTTCAACAAGCTCGGTTCCGACAACGCGCTCAAGCCCGGCGAGAAGCTGCTCATCCCGCTTCCGAAGAAGAAGGCGTCGGACGAGCGCTACGAGAAGGCGAAGCAGGGCGTGTTCTAGACGTTCACCGGGGGCCCGGAGTCCGGGCCGCCCCGGACAGCGTATCGGAGCCACCCTGTGTGGCCAGGAGGGCCGTGCCAGGCACGGCCCTTGTGGTCTTCCGGCACCGTCAGGTCCCCGGGATCCCCCGCCTGTTTCGCGGAGTCGGGCCTGTGATCAGGCCTCGGCCTGGCTGCAGAGGCACCGAGGAGGTGGAGGGGAGTCATTTGAAGTCGCGCGAAGTCGCGCTCGGGAGAGAGAGGAAAGAGGAAGGGATCCGGATTGAGGTCGCGCGCGGGAGAGAGAAGAAAGAGGAAGGGATCCGGATTGAGGTCGCGCTCGGGGGCGCGACTCGGACCCGGCGAGGCGCCGGGTCTTGCCTTTCCCTGTCCGATGCCGTAATGAGGTCTCGGGACAGGTCGTCGGTCGCGCCTTCAGGTCGAAGACAAGTCGAACCGTTTCCGACCGGACGCCCGCCGTGGAGGTCCGCGGTGAAGCAGCGCTTGAACGAACACTTCGAGGGGAACAGGGAGTCCGTCAAGAAGCACATCGCCGACCTGACCTGCAGGCTCGTCCGGGAGCGAACGGTGAACGTGCCGCTCGCCGAGCTCCACGAGCACCCCTACATGGACCTCCCGGGGCAAGAGGAGCGGGTCGTCGGCGTTGTGGCAGCCGAGTGCGTGAAGCTCAAGCTGGACCACAAGATCTTCGAGAAGGAACCCCGGCGGCCCAATGTCGCGGTCTGCGTCGGCAAGGGGCGCAAGAAGCTGGTGGTCGCCTGTCACACCGACGTGACGCCCCCGGGGAAGGGGTGGAAGACCGATCCGTTCGTGCCGGTGGTCAAGGGCGGCTACATCGTCGGACGGGGCGCCCTGGGCAACAAGGGACCGCTGGCCGCCGCCACCGTCGCCGCGCTCGCGCTCAAACCCCTGGAGAAGCAGCTCAAAGGCCAGCTGATCGTCCTGGGCTTCGCCGATTACGCCGCCCCCCACGCCCTGGGGCGAGCGAGCTGCGGGATGTCGTACCTGTTGAAAGACGGGCTGGTGAAGCCCGATTTCGCCATCGTTCCCAACGTGGGTCGAGACCTGAGAACGATCGCCGTGGCCGAGAAGGGGCGGATCCTCCTGGTCGTGAAAGCCCAGGGCAAGCAGGCCCACGGCGCGCTGCCGGACCGCGGCGACAACGCCGTGATGCGGATGGCCAGGTTGCTCCACCGCATCTCCACGATGACGCTGCCGTACAAGAGGCACGAGCTGCTCGGTCGGCCCACGCTGAACGTCGGCGAGATCAGGGGCGGAGTATCTCCGTCCATCGTTCCGGCGGAGTGCGTGGTCCATATCGACATCCGCTACCTCCC
>JACQZM010000150.1:13062-19171 GCA_016213885.1 Candidatus Rifleibacteriota bacterium
CCAGTCGGCCGAGGGGATCGTCACGGAGCTCAAGCGTCTCGGCACCGAGGTCGGCGGCGGGTTCGACTTCACCGTCCACTCCGACGTGCGCCCCGCCGTGGTCGATCCGGACAACATCCTGGTCAGGTCGATCCAGGAGAACACGGCGGTCCGTCTGGGCGCCGAGGCGCAGCCCACCGGCACCGGCATCGTGTCGGTGACCCGCGAGCTGACCAAGGCCGGAGCCCTGGCGGTCGGATTCGGGCCCGGGAACGACGCCCTGCTCGACGCTCCCAACGAGTACGTGGAGCTGGAGCAGCTCTACACCTTCGCCCGGATCATCGCCGACGTGGTGGTCGATCTGTTCACCTGAGCCGCCGGACCAACGACTGGTTCACGGTCGGGATTCGCGAGCTCCGCGGCCGAGCCGGGCGGGATGGTTCGAGATGGGGGGGCCCTTCGCTTCGCTCATCCTGCCCCCCAGACCCCATCCGGGCTCGCCCGGGCGCCGGACGAGCCTACCTGGGAAGCCGCCTCAGCATCAGCTGCGCCTGCTGGTTCGCCTTGGGCGAGATGTTCTGCTCGATGAGCTTGTCGAAAACCTCCCGCTCCGTCTGGAACTCCTTGAGGGAGTGGAGGATGTCGGCCAGGTCGAAGTAGGTCTTGGCGTTCCGGGGGTTGATCTCCAGCGCCTTTCTGAAATGGTCGATCGCCTCCGGGAGCTGCTTGGCGTGGAAGCAGCTGACGCCCATCTTCAGATGGACCTCTTCGCTGTCCGGGGCGAGCCGGGCCGCCTCCTGGTACGCGGCCCTGGCCTCCTCCTTCTTGCCGGATCGCTCCAGCGCCTCGCCGTAGCCGATGAGGTGCGCCGCGTTCGTGCCCACCGCGCCCCGGGCCCGCTCGTACATGGCGACCGCCGGTCCGTAGAGCCTCGCCTTCCGGTACGCCTCCGCGAGCTCCACCAGCCGACTCTCACCGCCGGGCGACCCCGGCCTGGCCCTGAGCTCCTTGGCCCGGGCCCGCTGCTCGTCGGTCGCGAGCTGCGCCGCCGCCTCCTCCGCCTCCCGGGCCAGGCCGAGCAGCGCCAGGGACTCCACGAGACCCAGCCGGGCATCGACGCTGGCAGGCCAGGTGCCAAGCGCCTTCTGGAAGAACGTGGCCGCCTCGGCAGGAGCGTTGCGGGCCAGCGACGCCCGTCCCTGGCTCAGAAGGTAGGCGTCGGCCTCGGTGGCCTGGTCAGGCTTCACGGATGTCGCCCCTGACGGGGCCGCAGGCGAGCCAGCCCCCGCCGGCGCCTGGCTCGCCGCCGGCTCCGGCGCGGTGGCCAGCACCTGCCCGGCCTTCCGCCCCCAGGGCCCGGTGGGATCGTCGGCAACGATCGCCCTGAGCGCCGCGTTCGCTCTCTCCTCCTGGCCGGTCTGTCGATACGCCAGCGCCAGCCTGAACAGGTACCGCAGCGTCTCCGGGTCCTTGCGCCCCGACCGCATCGCCCTCTCGTACAGGGCGATCGCCTGCTTCAGGTCACCCTTGGACTCCTGGACCTGCCCCAGCAGGAAGAGCGACGGTGCATGCTCGGGACTCCTGTCGATGATCTGCTCCAGCAGGGCCACCGCGCCTTTCTGGTCCTTGGACTGCAGACGCGCCATGGCCTTCCAGTTCATGGCCTGCAACAGCTCGTCCGTCCCGACCTGCTTGCTCGCGATGACCTGGTCGGTGAGCCTCTCGGCACCTTTGGGATCGCCCAGGGAGAGCCTGAGGCGGGCGAGCTCCACCATCACCAGGGCATCTCCGGGGTGCGCCTCAAGGTAGCTCTCGCAGGGGGCCAGCCCGTCCTTGGCCCGACCCTGGCGATCCAGGGCGCGGGCCAGCACGAGCGTCGCTTCCCGGTCGCCCGGCGCCGTGGCCAGCGCCTGCAGCGCCAGCTCCTCCGCGCGCTTGCTGTTGCGCGCGTCCAGCGCCTGTCGCGCCAGGTCCGCGATCGGCGTTCCCGCCGGCGCACCGCCGGGCAGAGCTGCCGCCGAGGCCGGGGGAGCCGGCGATCCCGGGCTCGCCGACGGTGACCCCGCCGCCGACGGCAGCGGTGATGGCGCCGCCGGTGGCGCCGACGGCTGCGGCGGCCGGCCCTGCAGCCGGGCCAGCTCGGCGGTCAGCGCCTGGTTGTCGGGAAACAGCGCCAGTCCGTGCTCCAGCGCCTTGACGGCCAGGTCGCGCTTCTTCTGGTCCGCCAGGCGCCTGGCCCCTTCGCGGTAGCCGGTGGCCACCTTCTCCTGGTAGCCGGCGTCGCCCTTGGCCTGGGCGAGCCCCTGCTCGAAAGCCTCGTTGGCGGCCTCCAGGTCACCCTCCTCCAGTCTCAGCCTGCCGATGACGTACCGGTACTGCGCCATCCCTTCGCGGATGAGATGCAGCCCCGAGAAACGCTGCTCGGCACGTTTGAGCGTCTGCTCGCACTCCGGCAGCTGCGCCGTGTTCATGTACGCCATGGCCAGAAAGTAGAAGTGCTCCGGCGTGGACTTCTTGTCCTGGATGGATCCCTCCAGCAGAAAGATGACCTTCTCGTACTCCCGCTTCTCGTAGTGCTCCTTGGCCTTCTTGACGATGGGCGGCATCTCCCGCGCCTTGGCCGGCGCCTGGGTCACCTTGGCGGGCTTGCTCGAGACGTTCGACAGTCGGGGGCAGCCGGTCACCACCACGGCGATCGCGAGGGACGCCGCCAGTCGGGTCAGCGACCGGACCGGGAGAGCGCCGCCCCGGAGCCCCCTGAGCGATCCGGCGTCCCCGCCGCCTTCGTCCCCCGGATCCCGCGGTGGAGAGCCGATCACTTGAACAGCTCGCTCACGGACTGGTCCTTGTGGATCCGGAGTATGGCGTCTCCGATGAGACCGGCCAGCGAGAGGACCGTCATGTTGGGAAGGCGCTTCTCCTGCGGTACCGGTACGGAGTTGGTGACCACCAGCTCCTTCAGCGGACACTCCGAGAGCCTCTTCGTCGCAGGTCCCGAGAAGACTGCGTGGGTGCAGCAGGCGTAGAACTCGACGACCCCCTTGGTGGCGAGGAAGCGGATCCCCTCGGACAGGGTCCCGGCCGTGTCGATCATGTCGTCCATGACGATCGCCGTTCTCCCCTTGACCTCTCCGATCAGCTGGTGGACCTTCACCTGGTTCTGCTCCGGCCTCTCCTTCTCGAGGACCGCCAGCGACGCGTCCAGGCGTTGCGCCATGGCCCTGGCCCGGTTGATACCGCCGGCGTCCGGCGCCACCACGACCGGACGTTCGAGCTGCTTCTTCAGGAAGTAGCCGGCCAGGATCGGAAGAGCGTAGAGGTGGTCGGTCGGGATGTCGAAGAAGCCCTGCAGCGTCGACGAGTGGAGGTCGACGAACAGTGCACGATCCGCCCCGGCCTTGGTGATGAGGTTGGCCACCAGCTTGGCCGTCAGCGGTTCGCGGCCCCTGGTCTTCTTGTCCTGCCTGGCGTAGAAGTAGTGAGGCACCACCGCGGTCACCCGCCCGACCGAGGCCCGCTTCAGAGCGTCGATGAGGATGAGCAGAGCCACCAGGTACGAATCGACCGGGTGGGTGGCGGTCTGCACCACGTAGACGTCCAGGCCCCGGACCGACTCCTCGATGATCGGGCAGAACTCCCCGTTGGAGAATCGGATGTTCTTCGACCGACCTGGTTCCAGGTCCAGATAGCGGCAGATCTCCAGCGCCAGCTCGGGGTTGGACCCACCGTCGAAAACTCTCAATCGCTTGGTCGTCATGAACTCCTCGACTTGGGCAGTCCCTCGGACAGAGGTCAGAAGTTGAACACGACCCCGGTCCACACTCGACTGTCGGACCTCTTGCCGCGAGCGTCTGGAGGGACTTCCTGTTCCACGCCCGCGTTGAGTCTCAGTCCGTCCTGCGTGCTGTAGCTCGACTCGAGCCCCAGCCGGGGTCTCAATCCCAGCGTTGCATCGAACGGGCCAGGCCGATCGCTGAACGAGATGCGACCGGTACCATGACCGGAAAGGCTGAACGACGTGCCGATCTGGTATCCCGCCTCGCCGAAATCGGGCAGGATCAACAGACCGCTGTCGGACCCGTGGTCGCCGGCGGCTTTGCGACGGGCTCCGGCGGTCCGGGCCTGGGCAGGCTGCGGGACCTTCACGCCGTTCGGCGGCGGCGGGGAGCGCGGGGTTGCCGCCGCCAGAGGCGCCGGGGTCGGAGGCGTCGAGCGGCTGGCCGGGCCGGTGGCTGGTCGCCTCGACGGGACACCCAGCGCCGGCAGCTGGGTCAGGGCGCTCCAGTCGCGGGACTGGAACTCTCCGTAGGTTCTCGAGAGCGGCTCCAGCTTCGTCGTGAGCTTGAAGGCGGCCTCGTCGCCGCCGGACTCGTGGCCCGGTCCCTTCAGAGTCCCCGAGATCAGGGTCGTCTGAGGCGGCTGCGGGGTCAGCCCGGGAGCCCGCCGGTCAGGGCTCGACGCCAGCCCGAGAGTCGTGACCAGGCGGAGCGCCAGGTTTTCGGCCTTGAACGTCTCCATCTGCGCCTCCCGGCCCAGGATCCGTTCCGCCAGAGACTGCAGGCCGCCCGGGGCGATCTGTTCCAGCAGAGCGTCGAGCCCGAGCTGGCGGGGCTGGGTCAGCTTTGGCGCGTCGAGGCCCAACGCCTTCTCGGCCAGCCCCGGTTCGGAGAACTCGAAGGTGATCGCCTCCCGGTCGAGCTTGAGGTCCAGGGGGCCGCCGGACCCGGGCAGGGCGCACACCAGGAGCGCCGCCGCGACGAGGAGCGCCCGGGCCGGAACGATGAAGGCGTGGAGGGCCCGGGCGGGCCCGATGGAAGGCGGCCAGGGGGGAGCAGGGGCTCCGGCGCGGGCCCCTCTATTGGTGGCATCTGGCCCTGCCTGCAGCGCCATCGGACGATCACGCCCCTGCGCGGGATTCCCGTGGAATCCCGGATGCTGATGATAGCACGAGGGGAAGGGCTTGGCAAATGACGGCGTCCCCCGATCCGCCACCGATGGCCTCGTGACGGCGCGTCAGAGCACAGCGCCAGGGGCGGTCTCGCGAGGTTGGAGGATCTGGTCGACCAGACCGTACGCCATGGCCTCCTCGGCGGTCATCCAGAAGTCCCGGTTGGTGTCCTCCTCGATCTTCTTGACCGGCGGGCCCGTGCTCTCGGCGAGGATGCGGTTGAGCCGGTCCTTGATCTTCAAGATCTCCCTCGCGTGGATCTCCACGTCGGTGGCCTGGCCGCGAACGCCGCCCAGCGGCTGGTGGATCAGGATCCGGGCGTTGGGATACGATTGCCGGAGCCCTTTGGCCGCGGCCTCCAGGATGATCGTGCCCATGCTGGCCGCCAGGCCGGTGGCGATGGTGGTCACCGGGCTCTTGAGCAGCCGGATCGTGTCGAAGATGGCCAGGCCGGAGGAGACATCTCCCCCGGGCGAGTTGATGTAGAGCTGGATCGGAGCGTCCGGAGCCTCGGCCTCCATGAACATCAGTTGCGCCATGATCGTGTGGGCGAGCCTGGGAGTCACCTCTCTGCCCAGGAAGATCTTCCGCTCTTGCAGAAGTCGCAGCGCCACGGACCGCCGGCTCCTCCTGTCGGAACCGGTCGTCGTGACGAGCCTGAAGGTGTTGCCGTGCATGCTCTCTCGTCGCTCCTCCCGCCCCTGCTCCAGATCGACGATTCGACGGTCGGGGCCGCAGCGTCCGGAGCGCCGCGAGTCTACCACGATCGAGCACCGTCGGCAAGCCGATCGGAACGCCAAGACCCGGCGCCTCGCCGGGTCCGAGTCGCAAGACCCTGCGCCTCGCCGGGTCCGAGTCGCGCCCCCGAGCGCGACCTCAAACCTGATCCCCTCCTCTTCCCTTCCCCCGAGCGCGACTTCAAATGAATCCCCTCCACTTCCTCGGTGACTCTGCAGCCAGGCCGAGGCCTGATCACAGGCCCGACTCCGCGAAACAGGCGGGGGATCCTGGAACATCAGGATCGGGCCGCTCGCCGGATCATCGGACCCGGCGCTCACACGACGGTCGCGACGGCCGTCGCGAGGAACGCCAGGCTGACCCACACGTTGGCCACGAAGAAGGCGCTCTCGACCCTCTTCAGGTCTCCGCCTCGACAGATCAGGTGCTCCCAGACCAGGATCG
>JACQZM010000037.1 GCA_016213885.1 Candidatus Rifleibacteriota bacterium
GCAGAAGATCCGGATGGACCCGGAGGCCGTCCGTGGTATCATCGCGTCGACCCGGAGAGGGGACATGGTCGAGGTGAGCCCCGGCCGCGGAGCAGCCCCCGGATGTCCTGCCGGACGCGTCCAGCGGATCGTCGGAGCCGCAGCCACCGGCCGAGGGCCCGGGGACCCACATCGCGCGATCGGCGATCGCCAGAGGTAGCGGTCGCTGCCAAGACATCGACCGGCTCGAGAGGTCGAGTGCGAACGCCAGGGTGCGATCCGCCCGCACCGCATCCGGCGTGACGCTCCCGGAGGAGGGGGTTCTTTCTGGAGAACCAGAAGGGGCCATGGCCTCGCGTGCCCGCTGCCGGACCCATCGGACCGGTCGGGCGGTCGGAGGCTGATCCCGTTCCAGCGCTGCTCGCCGTCCTCGACGCCCCCCTGACCTCGACGGGCCGCCGGCGATCCGCGGCCGCATGGCCCATCCACCAGCAGCGGGGCCGCCCGCGTGCGTGGTCGGCGCGCGCTCTGCTCTGCGTGGTGCTGTTCCTCGCCTCCACCTGTTCGGCGCCGGCGCAGACGCCCGTCGGGTCGGCCGCCAGCGTCCCCCCCGGAGGCGTGTCGTCGCAAGTGATCCTGGTGGGCATGTCCGCCGCCTTCACCGGGCCTTCCAGAGGATTGGGCATCGAGCTCTATCGAGGGTGCATGGCCTGCATCCGAAGCGTCAACGAGGCCGGCGGAATCCACGGGAGGAAGATCGTCGTCAAGGTCGCCGACGACGGCTACAACCCCGTTCCCGCCATCCAGAACACGATCGACTTCATCCAGAGGGACGGGGTGTTCATGCTCATGGGCTACGTGGGAACACCGACCGTGACCCGGATCCTGCCGCTGCTCACCAGGTACTCGGATCAGTCCGTCTTCCTCTTCTTCCCGTTCACGGGGGCTCAGCCGCAACGGGAGCCTCCCTACGAGCGGTACGTGTTCAACCTCAGAGCATCCTACCGGCAGGAGACACGCGGGCTCGTCGACCATTTCGTCAAGATCGGAAGGAAGTCCATCGGCGTCTTCTACCAGGTGGACGCGTTCGGGCGAAGCGGATGGGATGGCGTCAAGCGGGCCCTGGCCTGCCACAACACGGACATCGTCGGAGAGGCGACCTATCACCGGGGTGCCGCCTTCGACGAGTCGTTCCTGCCGCAGGTGGGCTCTCTCAGGGCGACCGGAGCCGACGCCATCATCTGCGTCGGAGCCTACGCCGCCTGCGCGGGGTTCATCCGGGATGCCCGCGACGCCGGCTGGGACGTCCCCATCGCGAACGTCTCCTTCGTGGGCAGCGAGAACCTCCTGGGTCTGCTCCTCGAGGCCGGCAAGACGCGGGCAAGATCTCTGACGACCAACCTGGTCAACACGCAGGTCGTGCCGAGCTACGAGGACACGTCTCTGCCGGCCATCCGGGAGTACCGCAGGCTCATGGACGAGTCCAACCCGGAGCCTCCCGCTCATCTCGTCGAGAAGGGCTATCAGCCCGTCAGATACTCCTTCGTGAGCCTCGAGGGCTTCCTGAACGCCCGGGTTCTCATCGAGATCTTGAGGAGGATGGGGCCGCGGCCCACCCGGGAGAACATCCGTGGCGTGGTCGAGCAGATCAGGCAGCTCGATCTCGGAGTGAACGCGCCGATCTCGTTCGGCCCCGACAGACATCAAGGGTGCGACGCCGTCTACTACACGACAGTCAAGGACGGGAGGTTCGTGCCGTTCGACTGGAGGGAGTGGGCCCGGTGAGAAGATCCAGCCTGGTGAGGGCCAGTCTGGTGTCGCAGATCGTCCTCTTCGGCGCCATCGCGCTGGCGACGAGCGTCGTCTCGGGTCTGCACCTCCGCAACCTGCTGCTGAGGGAGTTCGAGAGCAAGGGGACCGTCATCACCATGGCCATCGCGAGCTCGAGCGTGGAGCTGCTGCTGAACCGGGACGCGTCGACGGTCCAGGCCACCATCGACCAGTACCTGGACGCCGAGGGGGGGGTGGCCTACATCTTCGTCGTCGGGGAGGGCGGGGAGATCGTCTCGCACACCTTCGCCCCGGTCGTGCCCTCCGAGGTTCTGAAGATCAAGGAGATCAAGAGCGACAAGGAGCAGGTCACGATCCGGGACGTGTCGATGCAGGGGCGCGGAGAGTACCTGGACGTCTCGGCCCCCATCCTGGCAGGCGTCGCCGGCTCCGTCCACGTCGGCATGGACAAGGGCATCATCGAGAGGAGCTTGTGGGCCGGGATCCTGCACATGCTCGGGATCGTCCTCTTCATCTTCCTCGTCGGCACCACCCTGGCCTGTCTTCACGCCCTGGGAATCTCGAGGCCGCTCAACCGACTGGCGGACTACGCGGACAGGCTGGCCTCGGCAACGCCCGAGCAGGCCGTCTGGTCCGACGCCCTCAAGGACGCCGCCCCGGGTTCGACCGATGATCCGCGGTCGATCGAGGCGCGTCCTGACGAGGTGGGACACCTGGCGGGCGTGCTGCACCGGCTGGTCCGGGAGGTCGGCGACAGCCAGGTGAAGCTGCAGGTGGCCCGCGAGGAGCTGTCCCGGGCGCGCGACGGTCTCGAGATTCGCGTCCGGGAGCGCACGGCCGAGCTGGATGCCACCAACCTGGAGCTCTCCGGGGCCAAGGAGGCCGCGGAGGCCGCGAATCGGGCCAAGAGCGCATTCCTGGCCACGATGAGCCACGAGATCCGGACGCCGATGAACGCCATCATCGGCATGACCACTCTGCTGCTGGACACCAAGCTGAGCCCCCAGCAGCTGGAGTTCGTGGAGGTGGTCCGGAACAGCGGGGATGCGCTGCTCAGAATCATCAACGACATCCTCGACTTCTCGAAGATCGAGGCGCGCGGGATGGAGATCGAGGCCCGGCCGTTCGATCTGCGCCGATGTGTGGAGTCCGCGCTCGATCTGATCACCGTCAAGGCTTCCGAGAAGGGCCTGGAGCTGGGCTGCCTGATCGAGGCGCACACCGCCGGGTGGATCGTGGGGGATGTGGCCCGGCTGCGGCAGATCCTCGCCAACCTGCTCGGCAACGCGATCAAGTTCACCAAGCACGGCGAAGTGATGGTGTCGGCGTCGTCGCGCCCGCTGCCCGCCGATCAGGTCGGTGGGGATGAGAACTGGCACGAGCTGCACTTCTCGGTCAGCGACACCGGCATCGGGATCCCCCCCGATCGAATGGACCGGCTGTTCCGGTCGTTCAGCCAGGTGGACGCGTCGACGACCCGCCAGTACGGCGGTACCGGCCTCGGTCTGGCGATCAGCAAGCGTCTGGCCGAGCTCATGGGCGGATCGATGTGGGTCCAGAGCGAGGTCGGCAAGGGATCGGCCTTCCATTTCACGATCCGAGCCCGGGCCGCGGAAGGCGCCCTGCCGGTCTACCTGGTGACAGAGCAGCCCCAGATGACGGGCAAGCGGGTGCTGATCGTCGCCCCCGAGATGGACGGGGTGATGCTGGCGCGCGAGATCCGCGGTCTCGTCGCCGCCGGCTCCCTGCCCATGGTCATGCTGACCTCGATGGGGGACCGGGTGGCCGATTCCGACGACTTCTTCGCAGGGTGTCTGACGAAGCCTGTGAAGGCCTCCCAGCTCTACAACGTGCTGCTGGGCGTGATGGCCAGTGAGCCCAAGGTGACGAAGCCGGTGGCCGAGGAATCCAGCTTCGACTCCGAGATGGGCAAGGGGCACCCCCTGTCCATTCTGCTGGTGGAGGACAACCCGGTGAATCAGAGGCTGGCTCTGATCCTGCTCGAGCGGCTGGGGTATCTCGCGGACCTGGCCGCGAACGGTCTGGAGGCGCTGGCCGCCGTTCACCGTGATTCCTACGACGTCGTGTTGATGGACGTGCAGATGCCGGAGCTCGACGGCCTGGGGGCCACTCGCCGCATCCACGCCGAGCTGCAGGCCGGGGCGGTGCCCCGGATCATCGCCATGACCGCCAACGTCTTGCAGGAAGACCGGGAAGAGTGCCAGCGAGCTGGCATGCATGACTACGTCGGCAAGCCGATCCTGGTGGGTGAGCTGGTGGCTGCTCTCCGGAGATGCCCATCCCGACGACAGCCACCGGGCGTGGTGGAACGGCGCGCAGTCTCCGGAGAACCCGGGTCGGTGTCGGCGGTTCCCACGTCGGCGGCTCCGTTGCCCGTGGCCCCGGCAGCGGCTGCGGCCGACGCGGCGGAGCCGACCCCGGAAGACGCGACCCGGGTGCTCGACCCGGCGGCGCTCGACCGGCTCAGAAGAACGCTCGGCACCCGCGCGGTCGCGATGATGCCCTCCCTGATCGACACCTTTTCCAGGGACGGCGTCGAGCTCTTGGCGAAGATGCGTCGGTCGCTGGAACTGGGCGAGGCCACCGGGGTGCGTCGGGCCGCGCACACGCTCAAGTCGAACGGGGCGAACTTCGGCGCGACCGGGCTGGCCAGCGTCGCCAGGGAGCTGGAGGCGCTGGCCAGGACCGGGAAGCTGGACGGTGCCGCGGAACTGGTCGAGCGCATC
This sequence comes from Candidatus Rifleibacteriota bacterium, assembly GCA_016213885.1. Taxonomy (GTDB): domain Bacteria; phylum Muiribacteriota; class UBA6191; order JACPRK01; family JACQZM01; genus JACQZM01. The sequence continues at coordinate 4,518 of JACQZM010000037.1, forward strand.
GAGGCGGAGTACCGGCGCACCGAGACCGCGCTGGCGGCTCTCGTCGAGCGGACCGCGGCGGCGTCGGAGCTGGTGACGTAGCCAGCCCGAAGAGCGACGTCGGGCGAGGCTACCTCCGCGGGCTTCTCGCCGTCTCGAGAGCAGCGAGCCGCCCGAGCTCCTTCTCCACCCGGAACCGGGAGAGCGGCATCGACCGCTCGGCAGCACGACGCCCGAGGAGTTCGAGGCCCTCACGGGCAGATGACAGGTGACGCTCGCTCAACAGCTCCGTGCGGACTCGTGTCCACATCGCCTCGCCGACGCGGATCGCTTCCCGCTCCGTCGTGGGCGCGACGGAAGGCACCCTGAGCAGCTCGATCGCATTGTCGAACGAGTGCCAGAACAGGTCGGGAGCCAGCTCCGGTGGCTTCTCCGCCGCGATCATCGAGGCAACGAGCGACCCGATCGCCAGGAGCCTCGTCCTGGCTGGAACTCTGCCGACGGCAGCCTCGGGGTTCACCACGAGTCTCCTCCGATCGACCCTGGCCCACTCGTTGATGGC
>JACQZM010000291.1 GCA_016213885.1 Candidatus Rifleibacteriota bacterium
AGTTCCTCGCGCTCCTCGATGACCAGGAGGCTCTGGCCAGGTTCGTCCAGGAGGGCCGACTCCTGGCGAGGATCCGCCACCCCAACGTCATCCGGACCTACGAGATGGGCGAGCTCGACGAGCACCCTTACATGGTCGTCGAGTATCTTCCCGGCGGGACGCTGCAAGACCGGCTCGCCAGCGGCAGGCGGATCGGTCTGGGCGACGCGGTCCGGGTGGCGTGCGACTGTCTCAACGGCCTGCAGGCCTGTCACGAACGGGGCGTGATCCACCGGGACCTGAAGCCGGCCAACGTCCTGTTCACCGGCGACGGTCTGGCCAAGATAGCCGATCTCGGCGTCGCCAGCTACTACGGGGCCCGGGACCGGATGACGCGGCCCGGCGAGGTGCTGGGAACGCCCCGCTACATGGCGCCGGAGCAGGCTGCCGGCCAGCCGGTGTCGGTGGAGTCGGATCTCTACAGCCTGGCGCTGATTCTGTACGAGATGGTGGCCGGCCGTCCTCCCTTCGACGCGTCGACTCCGGTGGAGTGGATGACGAACCACCTGGAGGTGCCGGCGGCGCCGCTTCGCGCCCATGTCCACGACGTCCCGGATCGCCTCGCCAGGGTCGTGGATCGGGCTCTGTCCAAGCGGGCTGATCAGCGCCCGCCCACCGCTTCGGATTTTCTCGCGGAGCTCAGCCGCTGCCCTGTGCCTCCGCCGGCCAGGGAGGAACCTCCCCCACCGGCGCGTCCGGCAGAGGTCGAGTCCACCGTGCGGAAGACCGCGGTCTCGATGCCGCAGGTGAAGATCACACCTGACGACAGGGACGTCGGGAGGGCCTACGACTCGGCGACCCGCGGCGCGTTCCGGCGCCCGAGCCCTCTCCCGCCTGCGCCGACGACGCCGGATCGGCCCGCCGTCACGACCACGGTAGAGCTCCTCCCGGACCAGCTGCGACAGTTCGAGGACAGGGCCGCCGCAGGGGACGCCCAGCCATCGGTCTCATGTACGAGCAGGGCAAGACCGGCTCTCCCGACCCGGCCGAGGCGGCCCGCTGGTATCGCATGGCCGCGGAGGAGGGGCTTCCGGCCGCCCAGATGAACCTCGGGCGGCTCCACGCCAACGGCACCGGCGTCGCCCACGACGAGGCCGAGGCGGTGCGCTGGTTCCGGCTGGCAGCCCAGAAGAAGGACGTCGTGGCCCAGGCCTGCCTCGGTGCGATGCTGGCCGACGGGCGCGGAGCCGCCCGGGACGACGCCGAGGCGGTCCACTGGTTCCGGGCCGCGCTCGTCCAGGGAAGTACCGACGCCCAGAGGCGACTGGCCAGGATGTACGCCCACGGTCGCGCCGGGCTCAAGCCCGATGACCCGGTGGCTGTGGAGCTCTACCGCAGGCTGGCCGAGCGAGGTGTCCCGTGGGCGTTCACCCTTCTCGGTCGGCTCCAGCTCGAGGGCAAGTGCGAGCCGACCGACCCGGTGGAAGCAGCCTGGACGATCCGCCGGGCGGCCGAGCTCGGCGACATCCAGGCGCAGTGGATCCTCTCGACCCTCTACGAGGACGGCCGGGGCGTGGAGGAAGACCGGTCGCTCGGCCTGGTGTGGCTTCGCCGGGCCGCCGGGAGCGGTCACGCCGATGCCCAGTTCGAGCTGGCGCTGAGGTGCCTCGAGGGGCGGGGCGTGCCCAGAGACGATGCCGAGGGAGAGCGGCTGCTGGGCGAGGCCGCCGATCAGGGACACGGTCCCGCACGGCAGTTGCTGGCCTCCAGACGAGCCTGACGCACCGGGATCCCCCACCTGTTTCGCGGAGTCGGGGCTGTGAGCAGGCCTCGGCATGGGTGCAGAGTCACCGAGAAAGTGGAGGGGGTACATTTGCAGTCGCGCTGGGGAGAGTCGCCGCTGCAACCGACCGCAGCGGGGGGGGGCGTTCACGGGCTCTCAGGCCACCTTCCTGAGCCCGTCGACGACGGAGCGCCGGGCCGCCCGCACCGCAGGCACGAGTCCGGCCAGCATCCCCACGACCGGCGCGAGCAGGCTCCACAGGAGGGCCGCCGGGCCCGGGGTCCGGAACAGCACGCTGTACTCGCGCGTGAGCTCCTGCACGGCCTGGTTGCCGAACGCGGCGTAGCCGCCCCAGCAGCCGAGGAAGCCGCCGACGAGCCCGAGAAGCCCGGCCTCGGCCAGGACGAGCGCCAGGATCGTGCGCCCAGGGAACCCCAGCGCCTTCATCAGGGCTATCTCCGACGTTCTCTCCCGGACCGACATGGCGATGAAGTTCGACGCGATCAAGAGGACCAGCACCACCACCATGGCGCCGACGGCGGCCACGAGCTTCTGGACGTTGCCGGCCATCGACAGGAACGTGGCGAAGAAAGCCTTCTCCTCCTCCACGGTGACGTCCCATCCGGAGCTGGCGAAGAGGGCCTGCACCTCGCTCCGGATCGCCGGCACGCTCTGGACCCGGTCCACCAGCAGCCAGAAGTCCGTGGTGTAGCCCTCCTTGCGGAGCACGGTCTCGAGGTAGCTCCGGTGCATGAAGAACCCGTACGGATCGAGCCAGCCGTCGAGCAGTCCCCGGAGCGTCAGCTCCAGGTCTATGGGGACCACGGTCCCCCGGATCACGAGCCGCTCGCCCACCGTGAGCCCGAGCCGGCCGGCCAGCTTGCGGTCCATCACGCAGCCGGTGCGATCGCTCCGGAAAGCCCGGTCGTGCTCCTCGCCGAGCCGCCACTCGTGCCAGACCCGCTTGAACGGCTCGATCTCGATGGCGGTCACCGGGAGCACATCCCGGGGACTGCGGAACGTGCCGATGAAGCCGTCGGCGGAACAGACCGCCACCACCCCCGGGACCCTGGCGAGCTCTGCTGCCGGCTTGAGCGGGATGTCGAACAGCAGCCCCATCCGGTTGAAGACCACGAGCCGCGGCGAGGCCACGGTGCGGCCCACCAGCTGATCCATGGAGTCGAGAGCGGTCTGGAGCGCCGTGAGCAGGAAGAACGGAACCGCCAGCGAGGCGATGGCGAGGCCGGCCCTCCTCCGGTTGCGGCCCAGGTTCCGGACGATCAGGAGCACGTACTTCACGGATGCTCGTCCCTCGCCGTTTGCGGGCCGGTCAGACCTTGCCCCGCCGGAGCTCCGAGAGCGGGTAGAAGGTGTCGCGCCACGTGACCCCGCCGTTTTGCATCGTGACGAAGGTGGAC
>JACQZM010000292.1 GCA_016213885.1 Candidatus Rifleibacteriota bacterium
CACCACGTCGGGCCGTTCGTCCAGCATTCGCAGCGCCTCCTTGCCGTTGGAGGCGGTGCACGTGCGCATCTTCTGTTCCCGTAGCAGCGCGGTCAGGGCGACGACGTTGCGTGCGTCATCGTCGACCACGAGGACCATCTTGCCGGCGATTCCCGGACCGGTCTCTGGCGCGGCCGCTCCGGACTCCAAGAGTGCAGCATCTGGCGGCGCGCCGTGGGCGGATGGGCGGCGGGTCGGGCCGCTGGATTCCTCGAGCGTCCTGGGCAACACGAGGGTGAACGTGCTCCCCTTCCCCATCTCGCTCCGAAGCGTCAGGCTGCCGCCCAGCAGCCCGGCGATCTGGCGACAGATCGCAAGCCCCAGCCCGGTTCCGCCGTAGCTCCGGCTGGTCGTCCCATCGGCCTGCTGGAACGGCTCGAACACGGCCTGCTGTCGATCCGCCGGGATCCCGATCCCCGTGTCGGTCACGGCGAAGGCGACCCAGGGGGCACCGTCCAGGGCGTTGTCGCCGCCCGCCCCCTGGTTCGGAGCCCGGCCGATCCGGAGGGAGACGTGGCCGGCATGCGTGAACTTGAAGGCGTTGGCGAGGAGGTTCTTCAGCACCTGCATCAGCCGCTTCTCGTCGGTCCTGATGACGTCGGGAAGCGCTTCTGCCCGCTCGACCTCGAACTGGAGGTTCCTCTCCAGCGCCATCGGACGAAACGTCCGTTCCACCTGGTCGACGATCTGGCCGAGCGCCACCGTCTCGACCGTGACGTCCATCCGGCCGGCTTCGATCTTGGCCATGTCGAGGATGTCATTGATCATCCCCAGGAGGTCCATTCCGGACGAGTGGATCGTCCTGGCGAACTCCGACTGCCGTCCCGTCAGGGTACCTTCGCCGTTGTCGGCGAGCAGCTTGGCCAGGATCAGCATGCTGTTGAGCGGCGTCCGGAGCTCGTGAGACATGTTGGCCAGGAACTCGGACTTGTACCTGGAGCTCAGGGCGAGCTGGGCCGCCTTCTGTTCGAGCTCCTGGCCCGCCCGCTTCAGCCGCTCGTTCTGCTCCTCGTTCTGCCGGCTCGTCTCCTGCAACTCCTCGTTGGACTGCCGGAGCTCCTCCTGCTGCGCCTGGAGTTCGGCGGCCTGATCCTGGAGCTGCAGAGTCATCGTCTGGGACTCCTTGAGGAGCACCTCGGTCCGGGCGCGCGCGGCGATGTTCTCGATGATGATCCCGACCGAGCTCGACAGGGCGTCCAGGAGCTGCTGCTGCAGCGGCGTGAACCTGGTGAACGAGGCCAGCTCGAGCACCCCGACGAGCCGGGTCTCGTAGACGACGGGATAGACCACGATGTTCAGCGGCGGAGCCTCCCCCAGCCCCGAGGCGATCCGCACGTAGTCGGACGGCACCCGGGTGAGGAGGATCGGCCGACGTTCCAGCGCGCACTGCCCCACGAGCCCCTCGCCAAGCTTGAACCGGCACGAGAGGTTCTTCCGCTCCTGGTAGGCGTACGACGCCAGCAGCTGGAGCTGCTGTTCCCCCGAGCTCCGGTCGACGTACGAACCCTCCACGAAGAAGACCCCGTGCGCTGCGTCGACCAGGGGCGGAAGCTCCGTGATGATGGTCTTGGCCGCCGCCTGGACGTCTCCGACCCCATGCAGCAGCGCGGCGATCCGGGCCACGTTCGTCTTGAGCCAGTCCTGGTCCGAGAGCTTGGCGGTCCGCTCCCGCACCTCGGCCTCCATGTCGTCCCGAGCTTTCCTGAGCTCGTCGACGTGGAGCTGGAGCTGGGAGGACATGCCTCTGAGCCGCCGCGTCGAGAGCACCAGGATGGAGAACAGGAGGATCCCCGTCAGCCCGCCGGTGGCGACCATCGTGTCCCGCAGCTGGCCAAACGACGCCCCGGCCACCTGGTGCAGTGGAACCGTCACCTCGAGGAATCCGGCGACGTCCCCCACCCTCCAGTCCTTGCGAGGGGAGTTCGGGTTCGAGTTGTGGCAGCCCACGCAGCTCGCCTGCATCGTCTGGGCGGTGGCGAACCGGAACACCGGCTCCCCGTTCACGTCCTCGAAGCTGTGGTATGCGCCCGTCGGGTTCTGCCGGAGCTCCCGGAGCGCCTTCGCCTCGAACCGGTCCGGGCGGAGGGCAGCGGAGCGTCCCTCCATACCTGTGTCGCCGAAGAGTCTCACGCCGAGACCGTCCACTCTCCGGGCCATGCTCTTCCCGAGCACGGCCGTGAACGCCGGTGGAACCGGGATGGCCCCCGGGATGTCCCCGTACGAGTGGCTGATCGTGATGCCCTTGGGGAGGACCCTCGCGACCACCTCGCTCGAGTAGACGTTGCGGGCCTCCTCGATCGCCACGGAGTGACCCTGGGCCTGCTGCAGGGCCAGGGTCTCGATCAGACTGGAGAGCACCCCCCAGAATCTCCATCCCATCAGGGCCTGGCCGCCCACGAACAGTACCACGAACAGAGCGAAGCTCCGCTCCTGCAAGAGCCAGGCGCACCACGAGGCCAGGCGCGTCGTCAAGGTCGGTCGAACCGGGTCGATGGTGGAAGCCACTCCGGCCCTCCAGGAGGAGCGGTCGAGGGCGATCGTCTCGGAGCATCCGCAAATGTCAACGGCCGGCCAATGCGAATACGTACCTGCAACGGAAGCCCAGTCGGTGGAATACCCGGAAATCTGCTGCCAAAGCGCCTTCCGGGCAGCCCCTGCGAATTGATACACCAGTCAGCCCCCCGGCGCAACCCCGGCCTGGAGGATGGGTCGAATGCGCGGGCATCCGGGAGCGGCCGACGCCGACGCGATGGGTCGCGCCCCTGCTTCCTATCGAACGGCGGAGCCTGCACCGGAGAGGACCCGTGTCCGTCATGACGGGCTGTGCTACAATGACGCGGCCCAGCGCTCGTCGCGGCAGGCCGCACCGGCGGCGGGTTCTCGGACAGGCTCCGGGGTCCACCGCGGCGATCGCAGGACGTGCGAACAGGAGGTTCTAGATGAAGTGGAGCAACGGCTCCCGGGTTGCGCGGCACTGGCAGAAGCTCGACGACGGGGGCTCCGTGCAGTGCGGGCTCTGCCCCCGGCACTGCAGGCCGGGCGACGGAGAGCTGGGGTTCTGCGGCACCAGGGGCAACGTGCACGGTGAGCTCCACACCTACAACTACGGCCGCGCCGTGCACCTGGCCTCGGAGCGGATCGAGACCGAGGCCGTGGTCCACTACGCCCCGGGCGCCCGGACGCTCTGCCTGGGCAACGTCGGGTGCATGCTCACCTGCTCGTTCTGCCAGAACTGGGAGACCTCCCAGATCAGCTTCCTCGACCCGAAGCACGTCCAGGAGTTCACCCCCGAGGAAGTGATCGCCATAGCCAGGCTCCACGGCATCCAGTTCCTGTCGTGGACGTACAACGACCCGGTGGTCTGGCAGGAGTTCGTGCTGGAGACGGCGCGACTGGGGCTCGCGAACGGCATCAAGAGCATCTACAAGTCCGCCTTCTATATTGAAGAAGCTCCGGTCCGGGAGCTCCTCGACGTGATCGAGGTGTTCACGCTGTCGCTCAAGTCCATGGCCCCGACGTTCTACCGGCAGCACACCAAGGGGACGCTCGAACCGGTCCTGAAGGCCACGGAGATCGTGTACGGGGCCGGCAAGCATCTGGAGGTCAGCAACTTGCTGGTCACCGGTCTGAACGACTCGGAGGCGGACATGCGAGCCATGGCCAGGTGGTGCGTCGAGCACATCCCGGGAACGCCGCTGCACGTGGTTCGCTTCCACCCCGCCTTCCAGTACGCCGATGTGTCCAGGACCCCGTTCGAGACGGTCCTCCGCGCCCGGGAGATCGCCCTGGAGGAGGGAGTGGGCCACCTCCTGGTGGAGCGGTTCGGCCTGACCACGACGATCAGGGGCATCGGGTCGAACGGACTCTGCGCGCGGTGCGGCGCCCGGACGCCGATCAAGCACCCGTTCGCGGGCCACTCCTCGGAGCCGGCCGGTGACGCTCCGGTCAGCGGGGAGCGCTCGTTCGAGTTCCAGTGGACCAGCGAGAACAGCGGGCTCCACGTGGTGGCACCCGACCGGTGCCGGGACCGCGTGCCCCTCTCTGTGAAGCGGCTGCCCGGAGGCTCCATGGAGACGATCTGGCTGGGCCATCGACTCACCCGCATCTTGATCTCCAAGGGGTCGGCGGAAGAGACCGGCGTGGAGGTGTCGTGGGACGGCGACCTGCCGGTCTCGTACCTGCCGACCCTGGACAGGGCTCACTATCCGGTGGAATCGACGGTCGGCCCGGCTCACGTCCATCTCTCGGCGCAGCAGTAGCCGGCGCCCCTGGTACCACGAGCGCTGGCGCCACCGCGCCGCCCCGGAGGCGTTCTCCGGTGTCCGCGGCCCGGCGTCTCACCGTCTCATCTCGGGGCTTTCGATCTTTTTTTTTCGGGCCACTTGACGTTGCCGCCCGGATCATTATCATTAGCCGGCTTCGAACGCGACGACA
>JACQZM010000293.1 GCA_016213885.1 Candidatus Rifleibacteriota bacterium
CTCCCGTGAGCCCCTCGCTCGGTCTCCTCCACCCATCCCTGGATGCATCGAGCTTCCTATCGGATCGTCGGAGGCCCCGTGGTCGTCACCGTCGGCCCGGAGCCGATGCGGAGCTCCCCAGAAGCCAGGCCGCCGCTGCGTGAAGAGAGATGCCGCCCGGCAAGTTCGGCACCGGATCCGCCTGAAGACTGACCAGGTGCAGCGAGGCTCGAGGATGCGCGGCCTTGGCGGACAGAAGAGCCCGAGTTTCCCGCTCGCGCGTCGCCGGATCGTCCAGGTCCGCACACGACTGGATCAGCTCCTCGTGGCCATCCGGATAGCGAGCCAGGAAATCGACCTCGTGGTCCTCTGCTGTGCGGACGTAAGAGACCTCTGCACCACGCCGCTCCAGTTCCAGCAAGACACAGGTCTCGAGGGAGTGGCCCACATTGCCCCTGCCGGAGCGGTCGAAGACCGGTATCAGCCCGGGGTCGACCGGATAGACCTTGCGCGGGTTCACCATCCGGCGTCGCTCGGAATCCGAAGCGACCGACACGGTGCGGATGAGGAAAGCATCCTCGAGGTGAGCGAGATAGGCGTGGAGTGTGTCCTTCGACACCGACACTCCCTGCGAACGTAACGCTCCATGGAACCGGTTGACGCTGAACGATCCGGCCGCGTTTGCCAGCAACTGACGGACGAGCAGGCGCAACGCCAGGGGATGCGACGCCCGGTGCCGTTCCACCACGTCACGAAACAACACCGTGTCCACGTAGCCGCTCAGCAGCTGCAATCGGTCCCGTGGCGGCGTACCCTGCACCTCCGGGAAGCCGCCGACGGCCAGGTACTCCTGGAGCTCCTTGTCCAGCGCCGAACGCTGCGCCTTGGGCAGCCGCTCCGGCGATCCGGCCGGCTCGCTCTCACGATGCCGCAGATACTCACGGAAGCTGAACGGATGCACCAGAGATTCCATCGCCCGGCCCCGCATGCTCGTGGCCACTTCCCGGCTCAACAAGCGCGCCGAGGACCCGGAGAAGAAGAGGTCCATCCGCTCCGTGTCGAGCAGACGCCGTGCAAAGGCCTCCCACCCGGGCACCACCTGGATCTCATCGAGAAAGAACGTGACCTGACGCTGGTCTCGCCATTCCGGGCAGAGTCGGTAGTACTCCTCGACAACCAGATGCAGGTCGCTGGCGGTCAGCCCGGCCAGCCGCTCGTCCTCGAAGCTGAAGTAGAGCAGACCGTCCCGGCCAACGCCCTCTGCCAGACGGTCGGCCAGTACCTGCCAGAGGAAGGTGGTCTTGCCGGTGCGGCGCATGCCGATCACCGCCACCGCCTTTCGCGGCACGTGGGGCAGCCACACATCCCGCCGCGTGAAGGCGGGCACCGTTGCGGACAGACCGTCCACAATCTTCTGCCGGATGAGATCTCGCATTTTTGTCCTTCCAGCACAGACAATCTAGTCAACTATTGTCCGTCTGTAAAGGACAATTTCCGGCCAAGACCCGGCGCCTCGCCGGGTCCGAGTCGTGCCCCCGAGCGCGACCTCAATCCGGATCCCCTCCACTTCCTTCGTGACCTTGGATCCAGGCCGCCGCCTGATCACGAGCCACGCTCCGCGAAACAGGTGCGGGATCCTGGCCAAACACGACACGGTCTCGAGCCGGTCTGGCGCGACGACCGACGCTCCGGGACAGGTCCTGAGCTCCCCGGTGTGAATCGGCTCACCGCTGCGCCGGTGGCTTCAGCTTGGAGCGAAGTGCCGCCGTGTCGTCCTGCGGCGAGACGAACCAGCCGTAGTGAGTCCGGTCCTCGCCGAGGAAGAGGATCACCTTCTTGCCCACCGGCACGGTCAGCCTCTCCTGGGCCGTCTCTTCCTTGCCGTCCGGAAGCCTGTCCCGCCGCACGAAGAGGAGCGATCGGCTCTCGTAGGAGACGTCCTCCTCGAAGACGAGACACGAGTTGCTCTTCTGCCTGATGGCCAGGACGTTTCCGCAGGCGAGCTTGTCCGAACGGTCTCGAAAGACCTCCGTCACCTGGTAGCGGATCTCGAGCCAGAACCTCTGGCTGGTTCTCCGGGTCTCCCCGGGCTTCAGGCCGTCGAACTCGTGGCCCACGATCCGGGCCGCGCAGACGATCGGGGCCTTCTCGATCGCCTCGTCCAGAGTGGTCTCCTTCACCGGCTTCGATGGAAGCTGGGCGGCACCGAGCCAGACCCACCCGGCCACGAGGACGGTGGAGAGGAACNNNNCTCCCGGGGCTCACGAGATCTCCACGACCAGCCGCGCCGTGCCGTGCATCCGCTGGACCACCGCGGCCAGCACGGCCCGGCCCAGAGCCGGCGTGCGGTCCATGAGCAGCACCATCTCCTGGGTGGGTACCGAGTACAGCAGTACGTCGTCGAACAGAGCCTCCGCGGACAGGGCCGCCTCGGTGTGACCCACCAGGCTCTCCTCGCCCACCATCTCCCCGGCCCCCAGCACGGCTACCGTACCGAACCAGCCGGCAGACGAGCGGCAGGAGAGCTCCACGACGCCGTCTCCGACGACGTGGACCGCGTCCACCGGCGCCCCCTCCCAGAGGATGGCGCTGCCGACCGGCGCAAGCCCCATCCGGACGCGACGGGCCACGGCCTGCACGGTCTCGTCGTCGCAACCGGCGAGCATCCGGCTCGACCGGAGCGCCGCCACCCGGGCCGAGAGCGCCGTGGCCACCATGGCCGACAGAAGCGACGGATCCACCCGGGGCCAGGCGAAACCGAGCCGTTCCAGGATCCGGTCGGTCCGCTCCGAGAAGATCGTGAACGGCGTGGACCCACCACTCCGGCCGGGCCCCGAGGCGAGAAGGTCCATCCAGCCCCGGTGCAGCATGATCGCCTCGACATTGCAGTTGCGCTCGGGAGAGGAAGAAAGAGGAGGGGATCCGGATTGAGGTCGCGCTCGGGGGCGCGACTCGGACCC
>JACQZM010000294.1 GCA_016213885.1 Candidatus Rifleibacteriota bacterium
GCATGACCCAGAAGGCGAACGAGTGTCAGGCCTCGCTGCTGGCGATCTCCCAGGTGTCGGAGCGGCTGGTGGTCGAGCTCTCCCGGCAGTCGCTGGAGGCCGGCCGGCTCACGGAGGCGCTGTCTCTCCTGGAGGAGGGGCTTACCCGGGCGCCACACCACGAGGGGCTGGCGCTCGAGATGGCGAGGGTGCACATCACGATGCGCAACTACCGCGAGGCCGAGTCGCTGCTGACCGAGATCCTGGCGGGCTGTCCCAACAACCAGGAGGCCCAGCTGCTGGTCGGCGAGCTGTACGAGAAGACCAGGAACTTCGAGCGGATGCGGGAGACGTTCCTCAAGGTCGTACGGCAGCACCCGTTCCACGCGGTGTCGCACCTCTGGCTCGGCAAGGCGTGCCTGTCGCTGGGCCTGAACCTGGACGCCCGGGACGCCTTCCGGAAGGCGATCCACCTGGATTCGAACCTGGCAGCGGGCCATCTGGGCTACGCCCGATCGCTCAGGGAGGAGGGCGAGCTCATGGCCGCGGTGGAGGAGTACAAGCTGACGCTACGTCTGGAGCCCACCAATCCGGAGGCGCTCTACGAGCTGGCCAACCTGTTCGACGCCCTGAACCAGAAAGACCTGGCCCAGTACCACCTCAGAGAGCTGACCCGGCTCGCCCCCAGGGAGTCGAAGTGGGCCCAGGCAGCGCGGGACAGGCTCGAGCGTCAGGCCAAGGTGAACTGACGCCGAGCGGGGCGGGAGAGGAAGAGAATCCGGACGAGAGCGCGCGCGGGGCGCGACCCGGATCCGGCCAGACGCTGGACCCTGGAGGTCTGCGGCTCAGCGACCCTGCCGCTCGAGCATCTCCAGCGCCCTCTTGAGATACCGGCTGGAGTCGCTCCGACGGCCCTGCACCTCCGCGACCCTGCCGAGGACCCTCATGGACTCGGCCGGCACCACTCCGGACCTGTTTCCGCAGAGTCTCAGAGCCGCTCGCGCCGAGCTCTCGGCCGTCTGGAACTGGCTCTGCCCCAGGTCGATCTGGGCCAGCAGCATGTACGCCCCGGCGAGCAGGTACTGGGCCTGAGGATCCCGCGGAAACCTCAGCGAGGTTATCCGCAGCAAGTACTCCCGGGCCTCCCGGTAGCGCCGGGCCGCCGTGGCCTGCTTGGCCAGGGCGAAGTACTTCTCGGCCTTCAGCACGTTCTGTTCTTCGCTGCTCAGCCGACCCCTGTAGCCCTGGCCCGCCGCAGGCTCGCACGACACCGCCGCCGCGACGAAGATCGAGAGCCACAGCAGGAGCCGGCGGGCCGCCGTCACCACCTGCCAGCGATTCATGGTCATCGACCCTCCGCCTTCCTGAGACTGCGGGCGTAGGCCTTGAACTCCGACTCCACGTAATCCCACTGGATCGCCTGGGACCGGGTGAACAGCTCTTGCTCCAGTTCGGTCCCGAGGACCGACTGCGGCGTCCGGGCCTCGAGGACGGTCGCCGGGGAGGACCACGGACCGGTCAGGATCGCGGCCAGGCAGAGCGCCAGGAACAGCCCGGCCGGCGCGAGCGCCCGGAGCGGGTCGCGCAGGACCCTGCCGAAGCCGGCAGACCAGGCTGGCGGCCGCCGATCCAGTTCGTCGAGCCGCCCGGAAAGCCGATTCCAGAGCCCGGGAGGCGGCTCGGCCTCGGGAAGCGACGCCAGCCCTCTCTCGATCTTCTCGAACCTGACCAGCTCGGCGCGGCAGGCCGCGCACGACCCCGCGTGCCCGAGGAGCTCCTCGCGGTACTCGGGGGGGACGCTCCCGTCGATGGTACGCCAGAGGTTGGCCCGGACCTCGCCACAGGTCGGCGAAAGATCGACCGGCAGGGTGGGGTCGGCACCGTCGTCAGACGTGAATGTCCTCTATCCGGCGGGCCAGCAGAAGCTCGGCTTCACAGGGTACACAGACCGCCCGATGGGCGTCCAGCTCGGCCCGATCGGGGACACTCTCACCGGCCAGCAGGCTCGAGATGCGGGCCTTGAACCTGGCGCAGCGGCTGTCTGGCGCTCCGACTCCAGAGCTCACGTCGATCCCCCGGGACACGGCAACCACGCATCCTCTAAAGAAAAGTGTAAACCCACGGGCCCCCGAGGCCAAGGGCCCGCCCCATGCTCTTGGTGATCTCCCAGGGGGAGAAGTTTCGCACGTCAGACTGCCTCCTTGAGGAATTCCCGGATGTTCTCGCGGGCACGGTGGAGCCTGCTCTTGATCACGTCGTCGGTGGTCCCGAGGATGGCGGCCATCTCCTCGTACGAGTGACCCTGGATCGGGCCAAGGATCATGACGGCCCGCTGGTTCGGGGGAAGTCGATTGATCGCCGTCTCCAGCGCCCTGCAGAACACCCGGTGCTCCACCTCCCGCTCGGGGTTGCCCCGGGGCTCTTCCGACGGGGGGTGGGGCACCTCCGGCACCTCGTCGTACAGCGTCTCGCGCCGGGCCCGGACCCGCCTCTTGACGTACTGCAGCGAGACGTTGACGGCGATGCGGAACACCCACGTGTAGAAGCGGGACTGGGCGTGGAAACCGGGCAGGTTCTTGTAGGCCTGGAAGAAGACCTCCTGGGTGACCTCCTCGGCCTCCTGGGTCGTGCCCACCATCCGGTAGACAAGGTTGTAGATCTTCTTCAGGTAGCGCCTGTAGAGCTCCTCGAACGCTTGCCGATCCCCGGAGATGGCTCGTGAGAGCCACTCGACCTCCGGGTCGGACTCGGTGGCGTCGGACGTGGCGAGGAGCCGACAGAACTCGTCGCCTACCAGGTCGAGCCAGGAAGAGACCGATTCCGCCGGCAAGTCGCCGGACAGGGCCATGGAGACCGGCACGGTCCGGTCACCTGGCTCCGGGCTTCGACGCGGCGGGCGAGGCGTGGTGAGCGAGCCTCATCCGCAGCCTGGCTCGTTCGAGCGCTCGCCGGGCCCTCTCCCGGTCGATCCCCGGAAACATCTCCATGACCCGCTCGTGGGCCCGCTGGTACGCGCGCTCGGCCCTGGGCAGGTCGATCGTCTCGACCCACTCCGCCTCGTCCGCCACGACCACCGCCCGGTTGCCGGCCACCTCGAAGAACCCCCCGAAGAGCGCCGCATCTCTCTCCCGGCCGCTGGCCTCGTGGATCTTCATCTCCCCCAGCGACAGCGCCGACACGAACGGGGCGTGGTTCGCCAGGACACCGAAGGAGCCCAGGATCCCCGGCGCGGTCACGCAGATGACTTCTCCGTCGAAGAAGCGCCCCTCCGGGGTCACGACCTCCAGATGGAACGGTGTGCCCTGCATGGTCTACCCCTTCATGCTCTTGGCCTTCTCGACGGCATCGTCGATGGTGCCGACGAGGTGGAACGCCGATTCCGGCAGTTCGTCGTGCTTGCCTTCGAGAATCTCCTTGAACCCTCGAACGGTCTCGGGGATCGTCACGAACTTGCCCGGCAGGCCGGTGAAGACCTCCCCCACGAAGAACGGCTGGGACAGGAAGTTCTGGATGCGACGGGCCCGGGCGACGACCAGCTTGTCCTCGTCGGACAGCTCGTCGATACCGAGGATCGCGATGATGTCCCGCAGGTCCTTGTACTTCTGGAGCACCGTCTGCACCTCCCGGGCGACCCGGTAGTGCTCCTCCCCGATCGCGAGCGGGCTCAGGATCCGCGAGGTCGAGTCGAGCGGGTCGACGGCCGGGTAGATCGCCTTCTGGAAGAGCTCTCTGGAGAGAACGGTCGTCGCGTCGAGATGGCTGAACGTGGTGGCCGGCGCCGGATCGGTCAGGTCGTCCGCGGGGACGTAGATCGCCTGCACCGACGTGATCGCTCCCTTGGACGTCGAGGTGATCCTCTCCTGGAGCGCCCCCATCTCGGTGGCGAGCGTCGGCTGATAGCCGACCGCCGACGGCATCCGGCCCAGGAGCGCCGACACCTCGGAC
Organism: Candidatus Rifleibacteriota bacterium; assembly: GCA_016213885.1. Lineage (GTDB taxonomy): Bacteria > Muiribacteriota > UBA6191 > JACPRK01 > JACQZM01 > JACQZM01. Next base: position 3,925 of record JACQZM010000294.1, read on the forward strand.
CCGGCCTGGGTGAACCGGAAGATGTTGTCGATGAACAGCAGGACGTCCTGCCCCTTCTCGTCGCGGAAGAACTCGGCCATGGTGAGGGCGGTCAGGCCGACCCGGAGACGGGCTCCCGGCGGCTCGTTCATCTGGCCGAACACGAGGACGGTCTTGTCGAGCACTCCCGACTGCCTCATCTCCAGCCAGAGGTCGTTGCCCTCCCGGGTCCGCTCCCCCACTCCGGCGAACACGGAGACGCCGCCGTGCTTGGTCGCCACGTTGTGGATGAGCTCGGTGATGAGCACGGTCTTGCCGACACCGGCGCCCCCGAACAGCCCCACCTTCCCGCCCCGGGGATACGGCTCCAGGAGATCGATCACCTTGATGCCGGTCTCGAACGGCTCCGAAACGACACCCTGATCGGCGAACGTCGGTGGAGGCCGGTGGATCGGATAGCGCTTCATGTCGGGCAGCGGACCGGCCTCGTCGATCGCGTTGCCCAGCACGTCGAACAGTCGGCCACAGGTCGCATCGCCGACCGGAACCGAGATGGGGCCGCCGGTGTCGTGGGCCTCGAGCCCACGGACCAGGCCGTCGGTGTTGTCCAGCGCCACGCACCGGACGAGGCTGTCTCCCAGGTGCTGGGCGACCTCCACCACCAGCGGCTGTGGACGCCTCGGATCGGCGATGTTGACGGCGTTGTAGATCGGGGGCAGCTCGCTGGGGTTGAACTCCAGATCGACAACCGGCCCGACGACCCGCTTCACGTGACCCGTACCCATTTGGCTCTCCTTCGGCTCACCACCGGGGACTTGGCCCGTACCCGGGGGGCCCACGACGATCAGTGGACGTTCTTCAGCGCCTCCGCCCCTCCGACGATGTCCAGGAGCTCCGTGGTGATCGCCCACTGTCGAGCCTTGTTGTACGACAGGGTGAGCGACTCGAGGAGTTCATCCGCATTGTCGGTGGCAGCCGTCATGGCCGTTGTTCTGGCCCCGTTCTCGCTGGCCATGGCTTCCAGAAGATACTGGTGGACCTGGTACCTGAAGTACCTGGGCAGAAGCTCCGAGAGGACTGTCTCGGCATCAGGCTCCACCTCGTGGTCCACGGCACGCTTCGACGTCGACTGGGACCTCAACGACGCCGGGTCGATCGGGAGCAGCCGCACCACCGTCGGGGTCTGGGCCACCACGTTCTTGAACACCGCGTAGACGAAGAACACCTCGTCGACGGCTCCCGACACATACCACGACGAGATCGCGTCGGCGATCCCGGTGAGCTCGGCGGCGCGAGCGTTGACCCCCGGAAACGGCAGCGCCTTGACGACCGGGTAGTCCCGCCGTCTGAAGAAGTCCGTGCCCTTGCGGCCCAGAGTGAACAGCTCGTACCGGGTGCCGGCCCAGCTCTCCAGGGTGCTCACCGCAAGACGGATGAGGTTCCCGTTGTACCCGCCGCACAGGCCCTTCTCGCTGGTGATCACCACCAGTCCGCGGGTCTTGATCGGTCGCGGCGTCAGGTAGACGTGGGTCGCACGCTCGACCAGGGTGGCCAGGCTGGCCACCAGTTCCAGCATCCGGATGGCGTAGGGACGGCTCTGAACGACCCGCTCCTGGGCTCTCTTGAGCTTCGCCGTGGCGACCATCTTCATGGCCCGCGTGATCTTCTGGATGTTGCGGACGACCTTGATCTTCCGGCGGATCGCTTTCTGGGTGAGCATGGTGTCCCGGGCCTACGCCTTGAACCCCTTCTTGAACTCCGTGATGGCGACCTTGAGTCGCTCCACGATGGGCTCCGTGAGGTCCTTGGAGCTGTCGATCTGGGAGAGAACGTCGGGGTACCTCGACCGGATGACGTCCAGGAGCTGCGCCTCGAACTCCCTGATCCTGCCGGGGGGCAGATCGTCCAGGTAGCCGTTCGTCCCGGCGTAGATGATGATCACCTGCTGAGACAGCTCCAGCGGCTTGCACTGGTCCTGCTTGAGGACCTCGATCATCCTCTCGCCGCGGGACAGCTCGGCCTTGGTCGCCTTGTCGAGGTCCGTGGAGAACTGGGCGAACGCCGCCAGCTCGAAGTACCGCGCCAGGTCGAGCTTCAGCCGTGCGGCGACCTTCTTCATCGCCTTGGTCTGGGCGGAGCTCCCGACGCGGGACACGGACAGGCCCACGTTCACGGCGGGGCGCACCCCGGAGTAGAACAGGTCGGGCTCCAGGTAGATCTGCCCGTCGGTGATGGAGATCACGTTCGTGGGGATGTACGCGGCGAAGTCGCCGGCCTGCGTCTCGATGATCGGAAGTGCCGTCAACGAGCCGCCGCCCTTGGCCTCCGACATCTTCGCGGCCCGCTCCAGCAAGCGTGAGTGCAGGTTGAAGATGTCGCCGGGATACGCCTCCCGGGCCGGGGGGCGCCTCAGCAACAGCGAGAGCTGCCGGTAGGCCACCGCGTGCTTCGACAGATCGTCGTAGATGATCAGCGCGTGGCGGCCGGAGTCTCGGAAGTACTCTCCCATGACGCAACCGGCGTACGGGGCGATGTACTGGAGCGGGGCCGGGTCCACGGCGGTGGTGCAGACCACGATCGTGCGGTCGATGGCGTTGTGCCGCTTCAGGGTCTCCACGACCTGGACGATCGTCGACTGTTTCTGGCCGATGGCCACGTAGATGCAGAACACGTCGCCATCTTTCTGATTGATGATCGTGTCCAGAGCGATGGCGGTCTTGCCGGTCTGGCGGTCGCCGATGATCAGCTCACGCTGGCCCCGACCGATCGGGATCATGGAGTCGATCGCCTTGAGACCGGTCTGGAGAGGCTCTTTGACGGGCTGGCGGAGCACCACGCCCGGCGCCTTGACCTCCACGTGCCGGGCCTCCTTGGTCAGGACCGGCCCCTTGCCATCCAGCGGCTTGCCGAGCGCATCGACGACGCGTCCCAGGAGCGCCTCGCCAACGGGCACCTCGGCGATGCGGCCGGTCGTTCTGACCAGACAGCCCTCCGCGATCTTCCGATCGTCGCCCAGGAGCACCGCTCCCACGCTCACGTCGTCCAGGTTCAAGGCCATGCCGTAGACCTTCTCACCGGTGCCGGCCGCCGTGTCGAACTCCAGGAGCTCCCCGGCCATGGCCCCCTGCAACCCGTAGACGTGGGCGATGCCGTCTCCGACCTCGGTGACAGTGCCCACGTCGACGACCTGAAGGTCTTTCCGGAAACCCTCCAGCTCGCTCTTGATCAGCGCCGTTATCTCTTCGTGCCTGAGGACCATTTCGTCTCCCGTTCCAGGGTTGCGGCCTCTTCCGCCGCGCTGCACCCTCGCCACGGACCCCTAGTGCAGATACAGCCCCTTGATGTCGGCCCGCATCGTATCGAGGTGATACCGCACACTGCCGTCGATCAGCCGGTCGCCAAGGTGGATCACGATCCCACCGAGGAGCCGGGGTTCCACCGAGAAGGTGGCCTCGATCGTCTTGCCGGTGAGCTGCTCGAGCCGTCCGACGATCTCTCGTCTCCTGTCGTCGCTCAGCTCCACCGCCGTGCTGACCAGGGCGGTCTGGCGACCCTCGCTCTCACGGATCAACGCCTCCAGGGCGTCCACGATGACCGGGCCCTCCCGGAGTCTTCCGGTGCGGACCAGCAGATGCAGGCAGCGGAGAGCGATCTTGCCGATCCCGGCGCCGAACGCTCCGTCGATCAGCGCGCTCTTCTTCGCCTCCCACACCCTCGGGTGCAGAAGCACGCTGCTGAGCTGCTGGGCCGCGTCCCGATCGGACTCTCGATACCCGACCACAGCTTGCAGGTCGGCCAGGGTCTCCCTCACGACGCCGGCCGCGGACGCCACGGCGAAGATCGCCCTGGCGTACCGATGGGTGATTCTCGTCGCCTTCATGATGTCGGCTTGATCTCGTCGAGCACGTCATCGACCAGGCGATGGTGCATCTCCGGGTCCAGGTTCTTCTCGATGATGCGCCCGGCGGCCAGCAGCGCCAGGTCGATGACCCGGTCCCGGAGCAGAGCCTCCGCGTGGACCATCTCCTGCTGGATCTCTTGCCGCCCCTTGTCGAGGATGCTCTCGTACTGGACCCGCCCCTGGCTCAGGAGCTCGTCCCGGGCCTGTTGCGCCTCTTTGATCAGGTCTTGGATCCGGTCCCGCGCCTCCGACTCGATGGACCTCATCCGGCGGTCGCACTCCTCACGGTCCGCGGCGGCCGCAAGCCGGTCTTTCTCGGCGGCCTCCATCCGCTCCCGGACGACCCTCTCCCGCTCGTTGAGGATCGCCGAGATCGGCTCGAAGAAGAACCGCTTCAGAAGCAGGAACAGAACCACGAAACCCAGGATCTGCAGAAAGATAGCCGAATAAGTCGGGAAGTGTTCCATCCTTAGGCCTCAACCCTCAGCTCGCCCACATGCGATCACCTCCGGGCCACACCGGCACCCGGTGCGACCTCGATCGCGAACACTCCACCCACTGCACCGAGGGGTCGAAGAGCCGGGCGGGGCACTTGACGGAGCGCCCCGCAGCCGACCCCTCCGGAGCCTCCACCTGGGCCGTCTTCGCCATGATACCGAGGACCTTCTCGGTCTCGGGCAGGTACGGCTTCAGCATGAAGAAGATGACGAGGGCGTAGATCACCAGCGACTCGATGAACACCAGGGCGATGATCATCGCCGTCTGGAGCTTTCCCGCGAGCTCTGGTTGCCGAGCCATGCCCTCGAGGGCGGCGGAGGCTGCGCGGCCCTGGCCGATGGCGGCGGTCAGGACGGCCAGCGGCACGCCGAAGCCCACAGTGATGACCAGCAGACTTAAGTACGACACGAGTCTCCCTTTCCTTCCGTTCCCCCGGGCCCCAGGGCCCGGTCTCGAGCGGCCACCCTGACGGGAGCCGCGTCATACGGGTTCAGCTATGCCCCGTCGCCGGTGCAACCGCCGACGGATGACCTTCCGGGGCGCCTGGCTTCCCGGTTCCCGGGGCGCCGTGGTGGTCATGCTCTTCATCATGGCCTGCGATGAACAGCGCAGTGTAGGCCGCCGTGAGCATGGCGAAGACCAGCGCCTGCACCAGGCTCGTGAAGATGCCGAAGGCCATCATCGGCAACTGGATCGGAATCGGCACGTGCGTCGCCTGGAAGATCGCGATCCCCACGGCGACCAGGTTGATGATGACCTGGTCCTCGCCGAAGACGTTCCCGAACAGCCGGAACATCAACGAGAGCGGCTTGGCCACGAACTCGGCCACCATGTGCATGGGGACCATCATCGGAGCGAGCCACAGCGGCTCTCCACAGTAGTGGAGGAGGTAGGCCTTGAGCCCCATGTCGCGGATCGAGATCACGTGGACGCTCGTCACCGCGACCAGCGCCAGGGCGCAGGTGCAGTGCAGGTTGGCGGTGGGGGAGCAGAAGCCCGGGACGAGGCCCACGAGGTTCATCGCCAGGATGTAGATGAAGAAGCTCCCGATCAGCGGCACGAACGGCTTGCCCTTGGGTCCCATCATGCCGCAGGTGAACCCCTCGAGCCATTCGTAGACGACCTCGAACACGTTCTGGATGCCGCTCGGATAGATCGACAGCGTGCGGGTCACCCGGTAGGCCAGGTACCCGATGCCGAGGGCCAGGAACCACGAGACGAAGATCCACTCCCATTCTCGAAGGCCCAACCGATCGGTGACGAGCCACTGCACGAGCCACGGCCACCGCAGATGAAGCTCGTGAGCCAGATCGTGAGAGCCGCTCGCTGCGTGCTGAGCCGCCGCCGAAACAGCGCCTTCCATGGTGGCCTCCCGGGCCAAGATGAGCCCGACATCCACGCGGTCCGTGACCGGCCGCGGCGCGCCTCGTATCGAGGTCGCCCACCGTGGCCCCCGGGATCGATCGCTGCTGTCCCGGGTGCGCCTTGCGATCCGTGCCTAGAGCACGCCCCTGGCCGTGCCCCGCCAGTCGACCGTCCCTGCCGGGCCTTGCCCCCACACAGCCCGGATCGAGACGACCGTGGTCGTCAGCCCCGCGCCGAACAGCAGCGCCACGGGCGAGAACCGGGCACACTCCAGACTCAGGCTGAGCGCCGCGTACAGGCCGATCAGCTTGCCCAAGGCCAGCAGCACCGTCGTCACCGGGCCAGATCGTCCGGTTCCGGAAGGCGCTCTGCCCCCCCCGGGGAGGGCCCGCTCGAGGATCAGACGAATGGACCAGAGAGAGCCTGCGCCGATCAGAACGCCGGACGCGAGGCCGCCGACGAGGCCAGGGTCGCGGGTCTGGATCAAGAGCAAGCTTCCCAGGAGGCCAGCGCCGAGGGAGTACCGAAGACACCCGGCGAGGAAATCGGCGGTCTGTCCGACGTACATCTGACAATTGACCCGGAGGCGGTCGCGAGCCGATCACCGACGGCGCTCGACCGGGCACGAGCGGGCCGGCCTGAGCGATCTCGCGCCACGAGGCTGCAAGACCACCCCAGAGCCGAAGAACGGGCCGATTCTACAACGGCTCCTCGGGTGTGTCAACCCAAATTCGCTCCCCCGTGCAGACGCCCTTTTCCGGCGCGAGACCCATCCTGGAAAGCGGCTCCACATGCGGGTCCGGCTCCGGCCAAGCAGGGCAAGAGGAGGTTCTTGCGCAAGGAACAAATTCGGATCGAGCTCCTCGCGGCATCCCCCGTACCGACATCGAGAAGCCTCGAGCTTCGCCGTCGGTTCGCAAGGCCCTGTCCAGACCTCTCCAACCTGGATGTGAGGGGCTGCCGTGGTGTGATCGTCGTCGAATCGACGTGCTAGTGCCGTCCGGAGCGGTCCACGGCCGGAGGTTCGCCGCCTGGCGTCTCGCCCGGCTCATGGCCACGACCCTCGAGCGTCGGTTCGAACTTGTCGAACAGGTCTTCGATCGCCTCCCTGAGCAGGGAAGCCTCGGTTCGATCGAGTCCTCTCGCCAGGCTGGTCAACCTGTCCAGCTGGCTCCGGGCATAGTAGTTGGCCTTGAGGACCATCTTCTCGTCTACGGCCATGCAGACCCGGTTGCGGCCCTCGCTCTTGGCACGGAACAGAGCGGCGGCCGCCTTGCGCTGAAGCGTCTCCCGGTCGGCCCCGTCCTTCGGATAGGTGGCCAGACCGGCCGAGAAGGTGCACTGCAGCGAGAGAGCCTCCGAACGCCCCGGGATCTTCAGGGTCGAGTTGGTGAGAAGACGGCGGACGTCCTCGATCACCACGAATCCCTGCTCGGGTCGGGTGTCCGGCAGCAACAGGAAGAACTGGTCGGCGACGCCTCTGGAGATCACGTCTCCCTGACGGGTGCCGCCGCGGAACACGTCGGTCAACCGTCTGAGCAGGACCTCCGCGACCTCTTCTCCGTGGGTGAGCCGGATCTGGTGGAACTGGTCGATGTCCAGGCAGATCAGAGTGAACGAGCCCTTGCGGTCGGCGCTCTTCCGGACCTCCCACTCGACCATGCGATCGAAATCCCGGCGCATGACCAGGCCGGTGGCGGCGTCGCGGTGAAGCTGGTCGTCCATGGATGCTCCCGGGCACCCGGGCCCGGTGGTGTGCAGACAACCTATAATATATGTGGACCCATCCTGTCGAGTGGCGGGGCGCCACCAGGGATCCGGCGAGGCTGCGGATGCGGGTCCCCCAGGATCCTGCACCTGTCTCGCAGGGCTTGGGCTGTGATCACCCTCTTGCCCGGATCAAGGCGCACGAACGAAGTGGAGGGGATCCGGTTGGATCCGCGCTCGGGAGAGAGAAAGCGGAGTGGATCAGGTTGGAGGTCGCGCTCGAGGGCGCGACTCGGATCCGGCGAGGCGCCGGATCTTGGTCCCCGAAACCGCTTGTGACACCCCTGTGCGGGTGCTACTATTCTAGAGCGCCGCGACAGGCCCATCGCCGCTCGAGCCCCCTATGAACACCGACATTCCGAAAGAGCTCGAAGAGAAGTACGAGATCAAGGAGAAGATCGGTGAAGGCGGCATGGGACGGGTCTTCAAGGTCCGCCACCGGGCGCTGCAACGGTTCGACGTCTGCAAGGTCATCCAGTCCCGGATCTTCCTGAACGACGACCAGAAGAAGAAGTTCATCCGGGAAGCCCGCATCTCCTCGAACCTCAAGAAGCACAAGAACATCGTCCAGGTCTACGGCGCCGGAGGGGAGGACGAGACCCCGTTCATCCTGTTCGAGTACGTGAAGGGCACGACCCTGGAGTCGAGGATCAAGGAGGCGGTCCGGCTTCCGACCAAGGAGGCGCTCTTCTACGCCAAGGAGATCTGCGAAGGTCTGTCGTACGCCCATTCGATGGGCATCGTCCACCGGGACATGAAGTCCGAGAACGTCATCCTCTCCGACCAGATCGAGGATGGGTTTCCGGTCCCGAAGATCGCCGACTTCGGCATCGCCACCGTGAAGGGAGAGCCCCCCAAACAGCAGAAGTCAGAGTGGTCGCTCCACGGCACTCCCTCGTACATGTCGCCGGAGCAGGCCGCCGGCGAGGAGGCCACGGAGCAGTCCGACATCTACTCGGTCGGCATCATCATGTACGAGATGCTGACCGGGGCGGTGCCGTTCAAGGGGCAGTCGCTGCACCAGGTGATCATGCAGCACATCAACGAGCCGCCGAAGCCGATCCACGAGGTCAACCCGGAGGTGCCGATCCAGGTCTCCGAGCTGGTCCACAAGGCCATCGAGAAGAAGGCCGGAGACCGGTACGCCTCCGCGGAAGAGTTCGCCGGGAGGCTCGAGAAGGCCATGTCCCTGGCCGATCGCTGGCTGAAGGGCGGGGGGAGCAAGGGAGCAGCAACCACCTCCTCCATGAGGCGAGCCACCACCTCGTTCAGCTCTTTCC
>JACQZM010000295.1 GCA_016213885.1 Candidatus Rifleibacteriota bacterium
AGCCGTCGGCGATGCCGTTGCTGTACTGGCGTTTTCGGTGTACACTTGAACCGCTGATCATCCTTCGTCTCGGCCCGCTGGATCCGCTGGACCGGCGGGCTCTTGTTCTCCGGCTCATCACGCGGCCTTCCGATCGCTTTCCGTCTTGGACCGTTCCCGCTGGTCGAGGAACCATCGCCGCAGGTCGGCAGCCCGCCAGTAGCGCCGCCGCTCCAACCGGATCGGGGCCGGGAAAACCCCTTTCTTCAGCCATCGCCAGAGCGCCATGTCGGAGATGCCGACGAGCTCTCGGAGCTGGGCCCGGGTCAGTAGCGTATCGTCGTCGAGAACATCGAGATTGAGCCGAGTAGTCATTGAGCCCTCCATTTCGGTCATTCGCTATCGTTGCCTACACATTCACGAGGATAGGGCGAATGCACAAACGAAAAAGCCGCGAACTTTCTCTGTTCGCGGAGAGCCTGATCTGGAGGGACTTAGAGCGGTGGTGCGAACTTTCTAGCGACGGATTTGCCTACTTCACGGACTTGCGCATCAGCGCCGCAATCGCCCTGGCCCTTCGTGGGATGGAAGGGGCTTCCGGGTGCCGGTGGTCGGGTTTCTGGCCCCGTGCCTGGACCAGGACTTCCAGCCGGGCAACGGTTCGGGCCGCCTCAAGGACCCGATCGCCGTTCTTCGACAAGAACAGGTCCATTAGGTGACGCACTGCGTCAAATGCTGGACGGAGGGACTTCTTCGCCTGGGGCGGCTGGAATCTCGCCCGGGAAACTATGTCGGCCGGGTCGAGATCCCCCGCAGCCAGGGCAGCGCGATAGGCTCCGAGGTAGTCGTGGGTCGGGTCGCTGAGCATGTGCCGCGCCCGTGAAATCCGATCGCAGGCCCGCCGCAGGCCCGCGCTGAACTCGTCGGCCTCGGCCCGTTGCTCAAAGGGCATGAGCGGCAGTAGTTCTTGGTTCATCTTCTCCAGCCACCGGCACGTCCAGGCTAGCATTTCAGCCTCGGCTAGGACCCGCTGGCGTGCATCGTCATCATGGTACTCATGCGGGTCCTGGAGCCGTCGGAGCAGTAGCTTGACTTTCTTGAACTCGTCCGGTGCGAGGGTTATGTGGACCAGAACCTTGCGGATCTCGTCGTCGCTCGGCCACCTACCCCGGGTGAACTTGGTCACGACTGGCCGACCGCCCTGATCGGCACCACGTTGGGCGGCCCCTCGCCCCGACCAACCAACCGGTCGATGTGGTTCGCCCAGGCCACCAGGGCGCGGCGCTTGTCCTCCACATAGTGCGCCCGGTTGTACGTTCCCGCGACCCCCGACCGGTGGCCGCTCACGTGGTTTAAGACTGCCTCGACAATGTGGGGCTGGATCCCCAGGTCCTCGTGCATCCGGGTCGAGACGGTCCGGCGCAGGTCGTGAAGGGTCCAGCGGACCATTGGCTCCTCGATGCCAGCGCCCTTGCGGGTCCGTGTGATTGTCGCTTCCACCGATTCCTTGGCGTTCGAGAAGCCGCTCGCTGGGGTCCGCCCGGTTCGCGAGAAGGCGAGCGGACAGCCGGCAATTCTGGGAGCTCTCTTCAGGATCTTGTGGTGCGCTCGCCTGGAAGCTCCCACACCGGGGCTTCGGAGTCGAGGCCCTTGATCTCGTCCCACCTCATCCCCGAGACCTCTCCGAGCCGCTGACCGGTCAGCAGCAGGACCTTGAACAGCGGGCCGAAGATGCCGCCCTCCGCCTCGAGGGCCGCCCAAACCTCGGCCACTTCATCATTAGATAGCGTCCGGTCGCGGGAGACGTTCTTCGCCGGCTGCCGGATCCGGTCGGTCGGTACCGTCGCGATGATGTCCCGCTCCGCGCACCATCCAAAGAACCGGCTCAGGTAGGCCCGGGTCCGGTTGGCCCAGATCGTCCGACCACTCTCGATCAGCGCGTCGAGAAGGTCGAGGATATCCCGCTTGCCGATCTCGGTGACGGGCCGATCCTGCCAGGACGCCACGTACGTTCCCTTCAGCGCCCGCTTGTACTCCCGCTCCGTGGCCGGGCGGCACTCCCGGGCCACGTACTTCACCAGGAACTGGTCGGCGAGGTGACCGAAGGTGTTGCGGCTGCTCTCCTCCCGGGCGGCGCGCTCCTCCCGGGCCAGGTCCCGTGGATCCTTATGCTGGGCGGCCGCGAGGATCGCCGCCTTGGCCTTCTCCCGGGCCTGCGACAGCGACAGGTCGGGATACCGACCGAGCGTGACCCGGGCCAGGGTCGGCTTGCCGTCCTTCAGGACCCGGACCGTGACGCTCCAGGACTTCACGCCGGTGGAGCTCACCCGCAGGCAGAAGGCGTCAACCGCCGTGTCGAAGTAGTCCACCTGGACGACCCGGCCCGCGCTATCCCTGGGCGGAGCCTTCAGCTTCTGGACGAAGGTATCGGTCAGGTTCCGGGCGTTCCTGCTCTTGAACATCGGGCGACCTCCCGGGGAGTCAGCTGGTGCAGTCAGCAGGTCTCGTAGGTAACTTCCTAGGTAACTTCAGTTCGTGGCTGGACAAGTTACCTAGAGTTATAGCTTGTTACCGCGACAAGCGCAAGCGTACTGTAACGAAGCCTATCTACAAGGCCGAGACCCGCTGATATCGGGACGCCCCGTTACCCCCGGAAATGACCAGAAATCTGACTTGTACTCAGCAGGTCGCCGGTTCGATTCCGGCCGCCGGCTCTCTCTAGAAGCCAGTCTACGGACAACCCCCAAAGGCCGCGGACCCGTCGGTGCTATGATGGTGCTATGCTGGGATCTCCCGGCATCCCGATCTGGAGTCGCAGTGCCGAACCGTGGTACAACGAGAGTATGGCGACCGCGGATCAAGTGAAGGCGCTCATCCGGAGCCACGCCAAGGGCGACGAGGAGAGGTTCTACTCGATCGCCCTTCAGGTTGCCGCCCAGGCAGCCAGGCAAGGCCACACGCGCTTCGCTCAGGAACTCCGAGCCCTGGTGGACGAGGCTAGGAAGAAGATCGGGCCTGGACCCACTGGTCAGCGGATCAGGCCGGTGCCGGTCGTTCAGCCCAGAGGGGAACTCTCCGGGCTGCTCACGGTCACGTATCCCCGGACGCGTCTGGCCGATATGTCCCTCGACGACGGGGTCCGGTCGAGGATCGATCGCGTGCTCCTGGAGCAACGCCAGCGCGAGCGCATCCAGGAACACGGGTTCTCCCCGCTCCGCAAGCTGCTGCTCATCGGCTTGCCCGGCACGGGGAAGACCATGACCGCTGCCGCGCTGGCCGGGGAGCTGGGCTTGCCTCTGTTCGCCATCCAGCTCGATGGTCTCATCACCAAGTATCTCGGAGAGACCGCGGCCAAGCTCCGGTTGATCTTCGACGCCATCCGGCAGACCCGCGCCGTCTACCTCTTCGACGAATTCGATGCGCTGGGAGTCGAGCGCGCTGCCAACAACGAGGTGGGGGAGATCCGCCGGGTCCTGAACTCGTTCCTGCAGTTTCTGGAGCAGGAGGAGTCCGAGAGCGTGATCGTCGCCGCCACGAATCACCCCAAGCTCCTGGACGGGGCCCTGTTCCGCCGTTTCGATGCGGTGATCGAGTACGGTCTTCCTTCTGATGATGTGGCCCAGAACGTCATGCGCAGCAGG
>JACQZM010000296.1 GCA_016213885.1 Candidatus Rifleibacteriota bacterium
AAGAGGAGGACAAGTGTAACGCGCGCACATGCGCGCGATCATCACAACATGGTGTGTCAGACCACCGGCCCAGCGCTCCCCAGGCAGACAGCGCTTGCCGAGCGGATCTGCGTGGCCTATGTCAGGAGCTCTGAGTCTACGAGTTCCAGCTGTGGCGGAGCCAGCCCTCGGCGCAGCTGGCCAGGAGCTCTCTGGTGACCATCGCCTCCGGTGGCACCGGGCCGGCGACCATCTCGGTGAACGGGGTGCGACCGCCCTCCGGCCTCTCCGTGTGTCCATCCGGGGAGCTGCTGGTGGCGATCCAGAACGATCCGGGCGGCCAGATCTACGTGTCGATGCACGTGGTCCCCTCGGGCAACCTGGTCGACTGGATGTGGATCGACGGGGCCAGGGGAAGCCAGCCATCCGGGCCCCGCCAGAGCGTCCTGAGGTTCGCGGCGGACAAGCCGCAGGGCGTCCACGAGTTCCACCTGGTGGACGCGCAAGCGGGGCGGCTGCTCGACACGAGCTCCCGGGTGACCATCACGGCGTCTCCTGGTGCCCTGACTGCGCTGTCGGTGAACGGGGTGAAGCCCCCGGCCGGCCCGGACCTGCTCCGCGGCGCCTCCTTGCTCGTGGGAGTCGAGAACGACCCGTGCGGCCCCATCTACCTCTCGATGCACGACACGAGCACCGGCACCCTGATGGACTGGATGTGGATCGACTGGAGTGTGCTCCCACCGGCGTCCTCCACCGTCGCCCCCGGAGGCAACCTGGACGTGAGGGCGACCAACGACACCACCGGGCTCAGGGACTGGGTCGGGATGTTCCTTGTCGGGGCTCCGCTCACGGACTACAGGGACTGGCAATGGCGCGACGGCTCGAGGAGAAATGCACCGTCGGGCATCCGGGTCGACCGGCAACGGTTCCCGGCGAGCCAGGTGCCAGGGGTGTACGAGTTCCGGCTCGTCAGCAACGGCATCGTGATGGCCAGGAGCGGGCCGATCACGGTCTGCGAGCCGGCGCGGATCACGAGCCCGTGGCCTGGCTGGCAGCTGCCTGGCTCCGCCGCGACGTTCGCATGGACGGCCGGGTCAGGGGTCGACGAGTACTGGCTCGAGGTGAGGTCGCCCGGGGTGCCGTGCGGCTTTGCGTGCGCGAGCACCGGGACGACCCGGACCAGGACCGTGAGCGGTCTGCCGACCGACGGCAGCGCCGTGGAGGTGCGGCTGTACTCGAGGATGGGTGACGAGTGGACGGCCCCGCACATCGTCATCTACAAGGCCTGGACCCGGACGAGTCGCGGTGTCTGCTTCGGCCCCTACCTCCAGGTGGGGACCAGGCCGGGCGATCCGATCTCGGCCCTGACGATCGACGAACTGCTCGCGATCGTCGCCCCGCACTTCAGCTGGGTGAGGTTCTACGGCTCGCTGAGCGGCCTTGCCGAAGGTCCGCGGCTGGCCAAGGCGCGCGGCCTGCTGGTGGCCACGACCGCCTGGCTGGGCGCCGACCCGGTCCCGAATCGCGCGGAGCTCGAGGCGCTGAAGCGGAACATCAGCCAGGGACTGGTCGACCTGGTGATCGTGGGCTCCGAGGCGATCTACGGAGGGACCCTCGACGAGGCGCAGCTCATCGCATACATCCGTGAGATCCGTGCTCACGTCAAGGCCAGCCCGCGACCCGATGTGCCGGTGACGACCAACGAGCACTGGGAGACGCTCCGCGACCATCCGGACCTGGTCGCCGAATGCGACGTGGTGCTCGCCAACATGTATGCGTTCAACGACGGCGTGCCGATCGAGCAGTCGGACCGGGCGGTCTCGAACTACTATCTGATGCTGCGGGCCAAGTATGCGCCGAAGGAGGTCGTCTATGGCGAGACAGGGTGGGCAACCGGGGGCAACCCGCCGGGCGGGAAGCGTGCCGTGCCGTCGCTCGCGAACGCCGCGACGTACCTCGTGAGGCTGGCCACCTGGGCCAGGGAGGACGCAGGGGCGCGGGTCTTCGCCTTTGAAGCGTTCGACGAGCCCGGCAAGTCGAAGCCAGACCACGAGTACGAGGCGTTCTACGGCATCTGGGACAACACCCGTGCGCTCAAGGCTGGGATGCAGCGGGTGCTCGACTGCGTTCTGGAGCGCGAGCCAGGCGGGGCGCCGGGTATCCAGTTCCTGACCGTGCCGCCGACAGGCAGCCAGGCCCACCTCGTCGGGAGCGTGACCAACGTCGACCCGGCGACCTGTGGCGTGGCCGTCTACATCCTGGTCGGTGGCGTCTGGTGGACCAAGCCCACGTATGCCTCGCCGGTCACCATCATCGACAAGGACTTCTCCTGGGACTGCAACATCGTGACGGGTGGGGCGGACGCCACGGCGACCAGGATCGCGGCGTTCCTGATCCCGGGCGACTACACGCCGCCAAAGGCCGAAGGGCACTCGGCCACCTTGCCGGCGGAGCTCGACCAGCACGCGTACGCGAAGGTCGAGGTCACTCGCTGAAGCTCACACCCGCGCGGTTCTCTGCGGCGGCGTTCAGGAGGCACCAGCTCGATGAGCACTCGCAAACCGTGACCATCAGCCGGGTGATGACCGGGCTCTCTCGATCTCCTGAGCTGGCTACGTCCGCCTACGCGGCGGCGAGTTCTTCGTCCAGGGTTGCCAGACGTTCAAACGTGTCCGGGAATCGGCGCACCAGGAGGATCAGGGTGGCCGCCTGAGGGTTGGGTCGAGCCCGTCCCTCTTCCCATCTCTCGAGTGTCCGTTCGTTGACGCGTAGCTTCCTTGCGAAGATACACCTCGAGACCCCGAGACGTTCCCTGGTGTCGCGAATCACTTCCGCGGTGAGCTCGAGCGGAACGGGACCCTCTATGCGGCAACTCTTGAGTGTGACCTTTCCTTGACGATGGGCCCTCATCGCCTCGACCCCCTCCATCAGCTCGGAAAAGAGATTTCGCTTCTTGGATGCCATGGACTACCCTTCCGATCGCGCCCGTCGGTTTCGGGGCGTTTCACGCTCCAACCTCTCCTGCTGGATGGCCCGTCTCAAAGCCCTCTTCTGGTCCGGCGTCAGATCCTCCATGTCGTTCTTGTCGTACACTGTCATCAGCCAAATCACCGCCTCGTCGCGAAACAGGTAGTAGACCACTCGGAGTCCGCCCCTGCTTCCCTTGCCGCGTCGAGCGTCCTGCCATCGCATCTTTCGGAACCCCCCCGTGCCCCGAACGACGTCTCCCGCTTCAGGATTCCCGGCAAGGTGTGCCTGGAGCGCACGATAATGATCATCGTCCAAGTACAACGACACGAGTCGCGTGAACGCCGGTGCCTCGACGAATTCCACGCTCCAAGTATACGTTGGTCAGGAATGACCAGCCACCCCTGGATTTCGGGGGACCTACGACTCGACAGGAAGTGACACGCCTCCGGAGAGTTCGTCCGGCACGACGCTCACGTCCCAACGCCCCACGGGCTTGCGGGTCCGTCACGGTCGCCGTCGCTGGCCTCCAGGAAGACCGGCTGCGCCCAGGTCCGGCTACCGGATCGTCGAAGCGGTTCAGCGCCCGTCCGACGCGAAGTGGGCGCGCAGCGCCTCCTCGAGGTGATCCCGGCGCCACCGGAACCGCCGCCCGATCTCGTCCTTCCGGTACTCGAACAGCTCGTTCCCCTTGATCGGCCGGTCCAGGCTTCCGAAGAGCAACCGCCTCTCGGGGACGGACATCTTCGAGAGCCATTCCCCCTCGGCGGGATCCACCTTCACGCCGCGAGGGATGATCTCCCGCGGCAGGTCCGCCACGAGGCCGTCGACGAGACCGTCGTGGAGCCGGCGGCGCAGCTCGGAAGCGCGAACGAGGATCCTGGGACGGAGCCGCTTCTGCCCCAGGAGGACCTGGTGGACCTCACTGTCCATGACGAGGTTGCGGATGGTCCCCAGGTCCTTCATGACCTCCGTGGACCCCACGCCGTCATAGGTCTCCAGGAAGTTCATCTGGCTGGACGGGAAGCGCCACACCACCATGGTGCCGAAGCCGCTGTTGTTGTCGATGGGGATGGGCTGGAAGCTCCCGTCGCTCTCCTCCCCCTCCTTCTCGGTGTAGCGGCACCCGACGAAGAGGTTGGCGGCACGGCGATCGGCGTTGCCGATCAGGAGATCGATGAGAAGGAGATCGATGAAACGGTCGGTGTCGGCCTTCTCATCGCCCGGCCAGCCGCCGTGATACACGCGGCCGGAGGTGAAACGGGTGTTGACGAACTCCATGGCCAGCACGTCGAGGCCCAGCCAGGAATCCAGACGCTTGCCGAACTCGGTCCTGGGGCTCGAGGCCAGCCTCACCATGCGGGCCTCCGGACACCGGATGCCCACCTGCTCGAAGAGGCGATGGGCCAGGATGTCGGCCTCGAAGTTCGCATAGCGGGTCCCGCGAGGGCTTCCCCGGTTCGACTTGAGAAAGACCCTCTTGCCATCGATCTGGACCTGACTCGCCACGGTGAACGACCCGCCGGCGGAGTCATCGAAGATCTTCGTGTCCTCCACCTCGGGCAGCCCCGCGAGCGAGCGCGCACCGGAGAGGACCAGGAGCACCAG
>JACQZM010000297.1 GCA_016213885.1 Candidatus Rifleibacteriota bacterium
ACGGTCAACACATCATGCCCAAGGTCTTTGAGGCGGTGAAAGCCTACGTAACGGTGGGGGAGATTATGGGGGTCTTCCGAGAAATGTATGGGGAGTATAAGGAGCGTCTAATAATCTAATAGTATGGAGGGTTTAAGATGATTTCAGCCCAGAAGATCCGAGTCTTGATAGCGAAACCCGGCCTCGACGGCCATGATCGAGGAGCAAAAGTCGTCGCTCGCGCCATGAGGGATGCGGGGATGGAGGTGATCTACACCGGCATCCGGCAGACTCCCAAGCAGATCGTCGAGGCGACGCTGCAGGAGGACGCCGACTGCCTGGCCATCTCCATCCTGTCCGGAGCCCACGGCACGCTCATACCGGACATCCTGCGGCAGCTCAGGGAGGCGAAGCTCGACGACGTCCTGGTGCTCGCCGGCGGGATCATCCCCGCGGAGGACGTGTCGGCGCTGAAGGCCGAAGGGGTCCGGGAGGTGTTCGGGCCCGGTACGGACACCCGTCACGTCGCCGAGTTCATCAGGGAGAACGTCCGCAAGGCATGACGCCGGCTCGATCCGACGACGAGCTGCTGGCCAGGTTCCGGAACGAGGACCGGAGCGCCCTTGCCCGGCTCCTCTCCCTGGCCGAGAACGGGAGAGCCGCCGACCTGCTGGACCGGATCGATGGCCTGACCGGCCGGGCCCACGTGATCGGGGTGACCGGCTCCGCCGGCGTCGGCAAGTCGACGCTGGTGGATCGCCTGGCCGCGGCACTCAGGAAGCGGAACCGGACCGTCGGCGTCGTGTGCGTGGACCCTTCCAGCCCGTTCACCGGCGGCGCGGTCCTGGGCGATCGCGTCCGCATGTCAGGGCTCTCCGTGGATCCGGGGATCTTCATCCGGAGCATGAGCTCCAGGGGCGCACCGGGCGGTCTGGCCCGGACCACCGGCGATCTGATCCGCGTGCTCGACGCCTTCGGCAAAGGCGTCGTGATCGTGGAGACCGTGGGTGTGGGCCAGGGGGAGGTCGAGATCGCCGGGATGGCGGACACGGTGGTGGTGCTCGAGGTCCCGGGCCTTGGCGACTTCATCCAGGCGATCAAGGCCGGGATCCTGGAGATCGGCGACCTGTTCGTGGTGAACAAGGCGGACCGGCCGGGCGCTGACGAGGTTCGTGGCCACATCGAGGGCATGCTGGAGATGTCGAACGACCGCTCCGGCTGGCGCCCGCGGGTCCTCACGACGGTGGCCAGCCAGGGCCAGGGGATCGCCGAGCTGGTCGACGCGATCGAGAGCCACCACGAGCACCTCTGCCGGAGCGGCTCCCTCGAGACCAGGAGACGGGACCGGCGCGAGGCGGAGCTCAGGCGTATCGTGCAGACGGAGTTCCTGGCGCGACTCGATGGTGAGCTGGCCAGGGGAGGGGAGTTCGCCGGCGTGGTCGCCCGGGTCCGGGAGGGCCGGCTGTCGCCGCATCGCGGGGCCGAGCTCCTCCTGGGCGCGCGCCGCCCGGGACCGGACACCGCCGGCTCCCGCGCGCCGACCTGACGATTGGAGTGATGACGCTGCTCGTCCTGGGCATCGAGACGTCGTGCGACGACACCTCCGTGGCCGTGGTGGCGGACGGCCGGACGGTGCTTTCCAGCGTCTTCGCCTCCCAGGTGGCGGTCCACGCGCCGTTCGGCGGCGTCGTGCCGGAGCTGGCCAGCCGGAGCCACCTGGAGGCGCTGCCCGGCACCCTGGACGAGGCGCTCCGGCTCGCCGGGGTCGGCCTTCCACAGCTCGACGGTATCGCCGTGACCTACGGCCCGGGCCTGGTGGGCAGCCTGCTGGTCGGCGTGATGGCGGCCAAGGGTCTCGCCGCCGGTCTCGGAAGGCCGCTGGTCGGAGTCAACCACCTGCAGGCCCACCTCGCCGCCTGCCTCGTGGCGGACCCGACTCTCGATCCGCCGTTCCTCGGCCTCGTGGTCTCCGGCGGGCACACCGAGCTGGTGAGGGTGGAAGACCTCGATCGGTTCCGACTCGTCGGAGCCACCCGGGACGACGCCGCGGGCGAGGTCCTCGACAAGGTCGGGCGTCTGCTGGGCCTTCCGTTTCCCGCGGGACGGTGGATCGAGGAGGAGGCCCACCGCGGCGACCCGGACCGGGTCCGGCTGCCGCGGCCGTTCCTGGGCGAGCGGCTGGAGTTCTCGTTCTCCGGCCTCAAGACGGCGGTCTCCCTGCTGGCCCGGGCCGGACTGCACCGCCGGGAGGACCTCTGCGCCGCCCTCCAGGGAGTCCTGGTCGAGGTGCTGGTCCGGAAGTGCGAGCAGGCGCTCGGCCAGTGCGACGCCGAGGTGCTCACCGTGGCCGGAGGGGTCGCTGCGAACGGAGCGCTCAGGAGCGGGCTCGCCGCGATGGCGGCCCGGCTGGGCGTCAGGCTGGTCGTACCGTCCCGGGAGCTGTGCACGGACAACGCGGCCATGGTGGCCTGCCTCGGCAGCGCCAGGCTCTCCCGGGGGTTGGTCAGCCCGCTGACGCTCTCCGCGGAGCCGTCTCTCTCCATCGAGGTGAACTGAGAATGGCCCACGTGCACGTGCTGGACGACGCGACGGTGAACCGGATCGCCGCCGGCGAGGTGGTCGATCGTCCCGCTTCGGCTGTGAAGGAGCTCGTCGAGAACAGCCTGGACGCCTGCGCCACCAGGATCCAGGTCGAGATCGCCCGGGGCGGCAAGGCCCGGATCAGGGTCGTGGACGATGGCGAGGGCATGGGACGCGACGACGCCCTGCTCGCCCTGGAGCGTCACGCCACCAGCAAGATCCGGTCGGGGGACCAGCTCGTCGACATCCGGACTCTGGGGTTCAGGGGGGAAGCGCTGCCGGCCATCGCAGGGGTGAGCCGGCTGACCTTGACGACGCGGGCCCGGGGCGTCCAGGAGGGAACGCTGATCGACGTGGCGGGCGGCGAGATCCGCCGGGTCGAGCCGTACGGCGGTCCCGAGGGCACCACCGTCGACCTGGTGGACCTCTACTTCAACACGCCGGCCAGGAGGAAGTTCCTGAAGGGCGACGGAGCGGAGACCGCGGCGATCGTGGAGGCGGTCTCCAACGCCATGCTGGCCCGGCCGGACACCTCCTTCACCCTGGTCGCCAACGGAAAGCAGAGCCTCTTCTCCAGCGGAGACGGCTCCAGGCTCTCCGTGGCCCGTCAGATCTTCGGCGCCGAAGTGGACGGCCAGCTGATCGACGTGGAGCCCACCCAGCTGCCGGAGCTGCCGTACCGCGTCGAGGGGTTGTTCTCGCGCCCCCAGTTCGTGCTGCCGAGCCGCAGGGGGATCCGGATCTTCGTGAACCTGAGGCCGATCCGGTCGGCCGCGCTGAGCCGGGCGATCCTGATGTCGTACAAGAACTTCCTGCCGGTCGGCCATGGGCCGCTGGCGCTGCTCTTCATCGAATCTCCTCCGGACAGGGTCGATGTGAACGTGCATCCGGCCAAGCTCGAGGTCCGGTTCCACGACAGCTTCAGGATGGAGGAGGCGATCGCCGATCTGGTGCGGGCCAGACTCGGGGGACGGCGCACCCCGCGCCCGCTGATCGACGACGACCGGCCGGTGCCGGAGCCCGCGGGAGCCGCGGGGCCGGGGGCCGGGGCCACGATCGCCCCGGCTCCCGGCCGGCAGCCCCTGGAGCGACCTGCTGCCGCCGGCCCGGCGGCTCCGGTACGGGCCGCGTCGCTGCTCTCTCCGGCACCGGTCCAGACGCCCGCTCCGGCCGGTCAGGAGGGCGGCCTCTACACGGCGCCAGCCGGGTGGGCCGCGTCGGACGGAGCCGCGCCCTCGCTCAAGGAACCGTCGTCGGTCCCGGACTGGGCCTCGCTGGAGGTCATGGGACAGCTGTTCGGCACCTACATCCTCGGGGCGGTCGGCGAGACGCTCTTCATCGTCGACCAGCACGTGGCCCACGAGCGGGTCCTCTTCGAGCGGGCGCTGGACCAGATGTCCTGGGAGAACGTGCCGGCCCAGAGGCTGCTCTTTCCCATCTCGGTCCAGGTGCCCCGGGGCTCCGAGGAGCTGGTCGCGGAGCGGCTGCCGCTTCTCGCCAGGTACGGCTTCGAGGCGAGCATGTTCTCCGGCAGCACCGTGGTCGCCACCACCGTGCCGGTGCTGTCGGAGCGCACCGACCCGGAGCGGCTGCTCCGCGACCTGATCGCGGAGCTCGAGACGCTGACGCCGGGCTTCTCCGCCGACGAGGCGCTGCGGTCGCTGGCCGCGACCATGGCCTGCAGGTCCGCGATCATGGCCGGGGACGTCCTGGAGCCGAGCGCCATGGCGAACCTGGTGGGAGACCTGGCGCGGTGCCGGCACCCCATGACGTGCCCCCACGGGAGGCCGTCGGTGCTGGTGCTCACAGCCCGGGAGCTGGACCGGCGGTTCCTGAGATGTTGACCGCCACGGCGGGCGCCGTCAGGCGTTCGCTGTTCGTGGTCGGGCCCACGGCCTCGGGCAAGAGCGCCCTGGCGGCCCGGCTCGCAGCCCGGCTCGATCTGGAGATCGTGTCGATGGACTCCATGCAGGTCTACCGGGACGTGCCTATCGCCTC
>JACQZM010000038.1:0-10234 GCA_016213885.1 Candidatus Rifleibacteriota bacterium
GAACCTCGAGCAGATGCTCTCCCGGGTCGTCCGCTCCCTGGGTGAGGCGGGACGGCGTCTCCACATCCTGGACATCGCCTCCGGTCCGGGGCGGTACGTGCTCGAGACGATCAAGGGCCTCGAGCCTCTGCCGGTGACGGCGACGCTGAGGGACTACAAGACGGTCAACGTGGAGGCGGGGCAGCGGCTGGCCAAGGAGCTGGGGCTCGAGTGCGTCAAGGTGGAGCGCGGGGACGCCTTCGACCAGGAGGCGCTGGCAGCGATCCAGCCCAGGCCCACCGTGGGTATCGTCTCCGGCCTGTTCGAGCTCTTCCCGATGAACCAGCGGCTCCTGCAGTCGCTCCGCGGACTCTTCGATGCCATCGAGCCCGGCGGCTACCTGATCTACACCAACCAGCCCTGGCATCCACAGCTGGAGCTCATCGCCAGGTCGCTGGGCAACCGGGAGGGCGACGCGTGGGTCATGAGGCGCCGCACCCAGGCCGAGATGGACGCCCTGGTGGAGGCGTGCGGGTTCGTCAAGGTGGAGCAACAGATCGACGCGTGGGGGATCTTCTCGGTCTCCCTGGCCAGGAGGCCTTGACCGTGTTCTGGTTCAGGATCTTCATCTCGGCCCTGCTCTCCGTGATGTTCCTCGTGGTGTACGGAGGCTGCAACTGGTACACCAGCCTGCGCACCGGCGTGGGCAGCTTCTTCTTCGAATGGGAACGGACGATCCCGTTCCTCCCGTGGACGATCCTGCCGTACATGTCGATCGACCTGTTCTTCGTGCTGGCTCCGTTCGCCTGCCGGACCCGGGCGCAGGTCGTCCTGTTCGCACGCCGGGTCGCCGTCTCGATCGGCGCGGCCGGGGCGTTCTTCCTGATCTGGCCGCTGAAGTTCTCGTTCGAGAGGCCCCATGCCGACGGGATCATGGGCGCCGTGTTCGACTGGTTCCGGACTCTCGATCAGCCGTTCAACCAGTTCCCGTCTCTTCACATCACCCTGAGCGTCATCCTGATCGACGTGTACGCGCGGCGCTTCAGCGGCCCGGGCCGGGTCATGATCCTCGGGTGGTTCACCCTGGTCATGCTCTCCACGGTCACCACGTTCCAGCACCACATCATCGACGTGATCGGGGGCGCCATTCTCGCCACGGTGATCTTCGCCCTCTTCCGCAGACCGGCGTCGGTAGTGGGCGAGGACGCCGATGGGGTCGCCGGGGCATCCCCGGAGCGAGGGCTCGAAGGAGCCGTCTCGGGGGGCCTCTAGCCGGCCGGCGATCGCTCGAGACCGAGGAGTCCGATGGGTCTCAACCTCCGCGTGGGGTCGTACTACACCTTCGGTGCGGGGCTCTCGATCCTGGCGGCCACGGCGACCTGGCCCCTGGGCGCGGCGCTCCTGTGGCCCGCGCTCTCGCTCGCCATCGTCGCCCTGGGCTACTTCGGCCTCGGATCCCGGATCTTCGCCAAGACGAACGGCAAGGTCCCGCTGATCGTCCAGGCGCTGATGGGACCGGTCATCGCAGGGCACAGGCTCTCCCAGGCCCATTACGCCAGGCTCTCGGACACCTGGAACGAGGTGACGCCCGCGGTCTGGATCGGACGGCGGCTCACGGACCGCGAGGCGTCGGACGCGGCTGCCAGAGGCGTCACCGCCGTGCTCGACGTGACCGCCGAATCGTCGGAGGCCCGGCCGTTTCTCCAGCTGGATTACCGGAACATCCGGATCCTGGACCTGACGGCTCCCACCCTGGACCAGATGGACGAGGCGGCCCGGTTCATCCAGGAGCGCTCCGCCAGGGGAACGGTCTACGTCCACTGCAAGGCGGGCTACTCCCGATCGGCCGCCGTCGTGGGCGCCTACCTCCTGCATAGCGGCAGCTGTTCGACGCTCGAGGAGGCCGTGGAGCTGCTCCGGCGAGCGAGACCCGCCATCGTCATCCGTCCCGAGATCCGTGAGATCCTGGCTCTCTACGCCGAGCGGGTCCGTACCGGAGGGCAGGGCTCCGACCCGGCGTCGGCTCCCGCCGGCGGCCGATCGTCGTGGCGTCGCCGGGCGGGCCTGGCGGCCATCGTGGGCCTCGTGGCGGTCCTCCCGGGCCTGCTGTTCGCGCTGTTCTTCACCACCGGGCAGTTCTTTCCGGGCCGGGCGGCTCCTCGCTCGACCCCGGGCCAGCTGGGGTTGACCGTCGAGGAGTTGAAGAAGGTCGGGTCCGACGGCGTGCCCACCGTGGGCTGGTACGTGGCGCCCCGGATCTCACCGGCCCCGGCGGTGGTCCTGGTCCATGGCTACGGGGGCCGGCGCGACCGGATGCTTCCCGTGGCAGCGGCGCTCCACACCGCCGGCTTCGGGGTCACGGCCATGGATCTGCGTCATCACGGCGAGGCCGGGGACGCCGCGGTCACCTTCGGGATCCGGGAGTCGGAGGATGTCCGCCCGTACCTCGACCTGGTCCGATCACGACCGGAGCACGCCGGTCGGCCCGTGGGCATCCTCGGGTGCTCCCTGGGCGCCGTCACGGCGCTGAAGGTGGCCAGCCTCCGCCGGGACGTGGCCGCCGTGGTGGCGGACTCGCCGTTCGACTCCCTGAGCGCCCAGTGCCGCTGGCGCCTCGAGCGCGATCTGCCGCCGCCCCTCGCCTCGTACGGCTGGTTCTTCACGATGGTCGCGGGGTACGCGGCCACGGGGATCTCACCTTCCGAATGGGAGGTGGCCCCCTGGCTCGAGAAGATCGCGCCGCGCCCCATCCTGTTCATCCACGGTACCGCCGACTCGTCGATCCCGGTCGCCGCCACCAGGAGGCTGGTGGCGGCTGCGCGAGGCCCGGTGGAGACCTGGTTCGTCCAGGGAGCCGACCACCTGGACTACCTGAGCGGGGACTGCAGACCGTACACCGAGAAGGTCTCCGACTTCTTCAGGAGACACCTGTGACCGCCGGTCGCGGGACTCCCGGAGTGCTGGTGATGGCGCTCTCCGGGCTCCTCCTGGCCGGAGTGCCGGCCGGGGGCGGTACCCAGCCCCAGCCCGACTCGGCTCCGCTCATCCTGGGCGCGCTCCGGTTCTACGAGTCCACGGCCCGCAACCAGGACACCTACGATCTCTTGATGGGAGCCCTGCGTTCCCGGGGGCTCAACGTGTACCCGAGGGCGGTCCAGGGCTCGTACGCGGACCTGGTGGACTGGATCAGCAAGGGGAAGATCGATCTCGCCTCGATGCCGGCCGTCACCTTCCAGCTCGCCAGGGCGCTCGAACCGCGCCTCACGCCTCTGTGCACGGTGCTCCGGCGTGGCCCGGGAGGGCTGCCGGTCGATCACACGACCAGCATGATCGTGGCCCGGAAGGGGCGACTCCCCGCGGAGTGGAAGGCGCTCGAGCGGCTCAGGGTGAGCTTCGCGTCCCCCCTCTCCTCCTCCGGCTACCTCTTCCCGCTCTCGGTCCTCAAGGGCCACGGCGTCGCGATCCCGGAGCCCCATCGCTTCGCCGGGGGGCACGAGCGCGCGCTCGCTCTGCTGCTGGACGGCAAGGGTGCAGGCGACGTCGACGCCGTGGTCGTGTCGAGCCTCGCCTTCGACGCCCTGTCGGAGCTCTCCCGCAGCCGGCTCGACGCCAGGCCGTTCGTCGACGCCAGTGGCCGGGTCGATCGGATCCCCAACGACGTGATCGTGGCCAGGGCCTCGCTTCCCAGGGCGGTCAGCGAGAGGGTCCGCGCGGAGCTCACCCGCTACGACGGTCGCGCGCTCACCCTCAATTCCTCGACCTTCGACGCGGTCCTGGGCGTCGTGGGGTTCAGGGCGTACGACGGGAACGCGGGGGTCGATGCCAGGGAGCTGAAGGCCTGCGAGCTCCTGAAGCTCGATCGGTACGGCATCGACGACGTCCTGGACGCCATCGAGGTCGACGTCGAGTTCAAGAAGCGACTCGGCGCCCTCTACTCGCGGCCGTTCGTTCCGCGGCTGGCTCTGATCTTCGCCGGCGGAGGCGCCGCAGGCTCGTTCCAGGCCGGAGCGGCCATGGAGGTCGCCCGGGCGCTGGCCCGTCGGCGCGTGCACCCCGACATCATCGTCGGCACCTCCGTCGGAGCGATCAACGGCACCGTCTTCGCCCTGGGCCGCTCCGACGTGCTGGAGCCGTTCTGGGCGAAGGTCTGCCTCGGGGATGTGCTGAACGTCCCGGATCGGGAGTTCCCGGTGGGGGCGTGGAAGCTCCTGCTGCTCTCCCTGGCTCAGCGGGCACCGGGGCTCCTGACGGTGATCCTGGTCGCGGGAGCCGGGTACCTCGAGTTCCTCGCCTTCTGCCTGCTCCTCTGGCCGCTCCGGATCGGCCTGCGTCGCGGGGTGGGCCTGTGCCTGGCTCTCGTGGCGACACTGTGGCTCGCGAACTGCGACCCGTCGACGCTCCTCACCGTCTCGGTGCTCCTTCTCCTGGCCGCGGTCGCTGCCGTGGAGATGCTCCCGCGGCTCCTGGCGGGTCCCTGGGGCCGCCGCGTGGCGATCGCCCACGCAGCGCTCCTGATCGCCGTGCTGGGCGTGGTCTCCACGGAGGTCGTCCGGGTCCTCTCGAACCGCGACGGGCTGTTCAGCCACCGGAGGCTCTACGGCACCCTGGGCCGCATGTTCCTGCACTTCCGGGGCGTGCCGCTTTCGAACCTCACGCCCGCCGACTTCAAGCGTCGGATCGAGGAGGAGTCGGTGAAGATCTGCAGCGAGCGACTCCCCTCCACGCTGGTCATCTCCACCACCGACTACGAGAACCACCGCGCCGTGGTCTTCTTTCTGGGGTCGAACCGCCAGATCACGGACCGCGCCCGGGAGCTGGGATACCTTCCGATCGCGTCAGCCTGTCCGGAGAAACTGCTGGACGTGCTGCTGGCCTCGTCCTCGGTCTTTCCGATCCTGCGGCCCCGGCTGGTCGCCCTCCGGGACGGCCGGACCCTGAAGCTCGTCGATGGTTCGTTCATCCACAACAACCCCGTGCGTGTGGCCGTCGACCTGGGGGCGACCCACGCGCTCATCCTCAAGCCGTCGGAGGAGAAGCCCGAGCGGGGCCTGGCCCGGGCCGGGACCGTGGCGACGACACCGGCGGGGAAGACCGGGCCATCGGTGGCGCCACCGGGCCACACGAGCCTGGTCTCGTCGTGCCTGGAGTTCCTGGCATCCCTGATCCCGCGGACGCAGCTGGAAGATCTGAAGGCCGGGGAGGAGGTCACGAGCTACCTGCTCTCGCCCGACCCGGCCCAGCCCGGCGTGGGGCTGCTGGAGTTCGACGGCCATTTCGGGAGCGGAGCCTGGCCCTGGGACAGGCCGCAGATCACCCTGAGCGAGTTCCTCCAGCGTGGACGGAACGCCACGTCCTCGCGGGTCGACGGGTTCCGCCAGTGGAGCCGGGGTACCTTCCAGCTCCCGCCGGCCCCGTGACCCGCCAGGGTACGGAGCGAAGCCCCGGCTCCCGGGTCCGAGCACGAGCAGCGGAGAACCAGGATCCCCCACCTGTTTGGCTGAGTCGGGCCTGTGACCAGGCCTCGGCCTGGCTGTGGAGTCATCAAGGACGTGGAGGGGATTCACTTGAAGTCGCGCTCGGGAGACAGAAAGAGGAGAGGATCAGGTTGGAGGTCGCGCTCGGGAGAGAGATGAAAGAGGAGGGGATCCGGATTGAGGTCGCGCTCGGGGGCGCGACTCGGACCCGGCGAGGCGCCGGGTCGACTCGGACCCGGCGAGGCGCAGGGTCTTGGAGAAACTGCCTGGTTACTTCCGGAGCGATGGACTAGTATGGATCGTCACCTTCGCTACCCTGCGACGCGAGCGCCCGCCCTCCCGTCCGCCGGGCTCGAGAAGGAGGGACCATGACGCTCCACGCTGCGCTGCTGCCATCACCGGAGCCGGCTCTGGCTCCGGTGCATACCATGATCCTGGTGGTGGTGACGCTCCTGGTCACGGCCACGGCCGTCACCGATCTGCTGGCCCGGATGCGGCCCGACCTGAAGCTCGACGAGATCCAGATCAAGATCCGCTCCTGGTGGGTGATGGCCGGGCTGTTCCTCTTCGCCGTCACGGTGGACAACCGGCTCGCCTACGGTCTGGTCGGACTCATCTGCTATCTCTCCCTCAAGGAGTACTTCACCATCATCCCCACCACCTCGGCGGACCGGGGAGCGCTGTTCTGGGCCTACCTCACGGTCCCGATCCAGTTCTACTGGATCGCCTCGGGCTGGTTCATGATGGCCATCCTGTTCATCCCGGTCTACGTCTTCCTGATCCTGCCGGCCCGGCAGATCCTCGCCGGCGAGACCACGGAGTTCGTGGCGCGGACCGCCCGGATCCTGTGGGGCGTGGTCCTGTTCGTCTTCTCCCTCTCCCACCTGGCGCTGTTCCTGTCGCTGGGGACTGTGGATGGCCGCGCGGTCGGTGGACGTGAGCTTCTGCTGTACGTCGTCTTCCTCACGGAGGTCAACGACGTCGGGTCGTTCCTGACGGGGACGTCGCTGGGGCGGCACAAGATCTCTCCGAAGGTGAGTCCGAACAAGACCTGGGAGGGGTTCCTGGGCGGGCTGGCCGTCACCGTGGCAGGCGCGGTCTTGCTCCGCTTCCTGACTCCGTTCGCGGTCAGCCGGGCGGCCTTCGCCGGCCTCTGCATCGCCATCGCCGGCTTCTTCGGCGACCTGTGCGTGTCGGCCGTGAAGAGAGACGTCGGGGTGAAAGACTCCGGCGACTTCGTTCCCGGTCACGGCGGCATCCTCGATCGGGTCGACTCCCTGACCTACACGGCGCCGCTCTTCTTCCACTACGTCCGCTACCTCTATTACTGACTGATGGTGACGCCGAGCAGACTCCGGCCCATCGTTGGCTGTCGTCGAAGGCGACGGGAGGCTCTCTTGACCCGGATCCACCGTCCCTGCCCGGTCATGCTGTCGTGGAAGCTCGTGCGGGTCGCCCTGCTGGGCCTGGCGGTCATCGTCACGCAGGCCCAGGCCCGGCCGGCGCGCCTCCTGCTGGTCCATCCGACCCGGGCCTACCTGGAGAACGTCACGACCCTGGTGGTGCGGAAGATCCTCGCCCCGGCGGGCGGCATCGAGATCGTCGGCGTGTACCACGAGCTGGAGAAGAGCTGCTACGAGCCGGCGCTCCAGCTGATAGCCGAGAGCGGCTACTCGTCGTGGGTGAGCCTGGTGAAGCTCGAGGGGGCGCTGAGACCCGACGAGATCTGGCGTCCCAACCATCTGACCGGGACGTTGCGGACGCTCTTCGACCGGTCAGACGGGGCGATCTTCACGGGTGGACCGGACATACCGGCCTATCTCTACGGTCAGCGGACGAGTCTCCTCGCCTCCGTGGAAGATCCGCAGCGTCACTTCTGGGAGCTCTCGTTCATGCACCTCCTCGTGGGAGGACGGAGCGGATCGTCGGTCCGTCCGTGGCTGGCGGAGCGGCCGGCGTATCCGATACTGGCGATCTGCCTGGGCCTGCAGACCCTGAACGTCGCCGCCGGAGGAACCCTGGTCCAGGACGTGCCGAGCCTGATCTACGGTTGCTCCACCGTCGAGCAGGTGGAGGCGCTCCCGGAGGAGAGCCGCCACCGGGACTACAGCCCCCAGCTGGGTCCCCGGCCACGGAGCCGGCCCGGCTGGCTCCACTCGATTCTCTTCACCGGCCCGTGGCCGTTCGCCGTCGAATCGGGACTCTACGGCCGGCCGACCGTGCTGAGCCTCCACCACCAGGCCGTGGAGGCGCCGGGCGCGGGGCTGCGGATCGTGGCCACCTCCGTCGACGGCAAGGTCCCCGAGGCGATGCGCCACACCCGGTTCGACCGGGTGCTGGGGGTGCAGTTCCACCCGGAGTGGCCCGGCATCTTCGAGCCGGCGCGCCGCCTCGCGACTCCGGCCGGGAAGCCCGCCGTCGACGGGGACCCGCTGCTGAGCCAGTCACGGGGGTTCGACGCTCGCAGCGTGGCGTTCCACCGGGACCTGTACCGGTGGCTGGCCCGGTGCCTGGAGGAGCAGGCCCGGACCGACCGGAACGGTGGCACCGCCACTCCTCCGCGGCCGGACCAGGTCGAGGAGCCTGCACGGCCCGCCAGGTAGACGCGGCGGGAGCGAAGACCCTGCCGGCGCCATGTCGACCGATCCGGTCGGGCGCACCGCCAGGGTCGTGGCCGTCGTTGCTTTCGAGCATCGATCCCTTTACATGGCCACTCGGGTGAGGGTAGCCTCTCGCGCCGTATGACCGATCGGAATGCCACCGGCTGCCAGCTCTGCGGCCACGTGAAGCGGACGATCCTGGAGGCCGAGACCGCCCTCGTGAGGTGGTTCGAACCCCACAAGCTGGTCCGGTGTGAACGGTGCGGACTGGTCTACGTTCACCCGCAGCCCGACGTCCACGATCTCACCCGACGCTACGCCCAGGACGAGTTCTACGCTGTCCAGGCTCGGCACGGCATCGGTCCCATCGGCGGCACGTCGGAGATCCCCCGGTGTCTGGAAGAGCGACTCGCCGAGATCGAGTCGCTGGTGCCGGGGAGGAGGCTGCTGGACGCCGGGGCCGGCCGGGGAGCTTTTCTGCAGCATGCCCGCGGCAGGGGGTGGCAGGTCCTCGGGGTCGAGCCGTCGGAGGCCGCGACCCGCTTCGCGAAGGAGCAGTGGGGACTGGACGTGCTCTGCTCCACGCTCGATGAAGCGCCGCTTCCTGTCGGGGCTTTCGACGTCGTCCACCTGAACCATGTGCTCGAGCACCTCCCCCGTCCGCTGGACACCCTCGCCCTGATCCGGCAGACGCTCGCCGACGACGGCCTTCTCGTCCTCGAGGTCCCCAACGAGTTCGGCGACCTCTTCGGGCTCGTCCGCGCCATGGTCCTGAGGGAGCGTCCCCTGCCGTACCTCGCGCCATCCTATCACCTGTTCTTCTTCACTCCTCGCACGATCTCGCAGGTGCTGCGGAAGGCCGGCTTCTCCCCGGTACGGTTACGGACGCCTCGGCGGAACAGGTGTCACGACAGTCGCTTCGTGGCCGGCAGGTACGCGAAGGCGTTGATCTACCGGGCCGAGGAAGCGCTGCGGATGGGGCCCGCGATCGAGGTGTTCGCGAAGAAGGGCTGATCCATGGCCCTCATTCGGCCGGAAACGGGCTGCCCCCCATGGAATGTCTCGGATAGGATCTTGGCACCCGGCACGCATTGGTGGGATACTCGGCTACGCCGCCGGCGATCGCGGACCGGTGACAGGAGACCCTCCGTGGCCACCATCGACGACCCTGACGAAACCCGTCGCGTCTCCGGCTCCCTCGCCCCGGGCCGGACGCTGAGGCTCAAAGAGGGAGTCCTGCTGGTCATCGAGGGCCCGGACCAGGGCCGCCGGTTCGTGCTCAAGCCCCCGGTCGTGCGGCTCGGCAAGAGCCGGGAGAACGACATCGTGCTGGGCGACGACACAGTGTCGAAGCTCCACCTGTCCATCGAAGACACGCCGGATGGGTTCGTGCTGCGCGACCTGAACAGCACCAACGGGACGTTCCTGAACTCGAGCCGTATCCGCGAGGCCTACCTCTCGCCGGGCGCCACGATCCGCCTCGGCGCCACGGTGATGCGGTTCGAGCCGCCGGGAGACAAGATCCAGGTTCTTCCGAGCTCCGAGGAGTCGTTCGAGGAGCTGAAGGGGGCCAGCCTGGCGATCCGGGAGATCTTCGGCGTGCTGGAGAAGGTGGCCCCCACCGATGCCACGATTCTCGTCACCGGGGAGACCGGCAGCGGCAAGGAGGTCGTCGCCCGATCGATCCACAGACGCAGCTCCCGGGCGGCCCAGCCGTTCGTCGTGTTCGACTGCTCCGCCGTGGCCCACGACCTCGTCGAGAGCGCCCTGTTCGGCCACCGGGAGGGCGCCTTCACCGGCGCCACCGGCCAGAGGAAGGGGGCGTTCCTCACTGCGGACGGTGGCACCATCTTCATCGACGAGATCGGGGAGATGCCGCTGGACCTGCAACCGAAGCTGCTCAGGGTCATGGAGATGCGGGAGGTGCAGCGCCTCGGCACCGATCACCTCCAGAAGGTGGACGTGCGGGTCATCGCCGCGACCCACCGCGACCTCAGGGAGATGGTCAAGGCCGGCCAGTTCCGCCAGGATCTCTACTACCGGCTGTCCATCATCGACGTCACCCTGCCGCCCCTGAGAGACCGCAGGGACGACATCCCGATCCTGGTCGACCACTTTCTGGCCAGGGCCGGCCGACCCGGGCTTCCGGTCACGGAGGCGGCGATGCACAAGCTCACGATG
>JACQZM010000038.1:10326-12999 GCA_016213885.1 Candidatus Rifleibacteriota bacterium
GGTCTTCGCCGGGCAGGGTCCCGTGGACGGCGAGCACGTGTCGGACTCCGGCAGCACCTCCCCGGAGCCCGAGACGATGGAGCCGATGTGCTCCGGCGACCGGAGCCTCGAGGAGGTCGAGATCGAGGCGATCCGCGCCACCCTGAAGAAGACCGGGTGGAACCGCACCCAGGCCGCCCGGATCCTGTGCATCAGTCGCCGGACCCTGATCGAGAAGATCCACCGATACAAGCTCCGGCCCGGATGAGCCCGAGGGGGGCTCGGGGGGCAGATGAGCGAAGCGAAGGGTCCCCAGGTGGATCGATGCCGCCCGGCTCGGCCGCGGAGTTCGCAACGCGGACCGCCACGGACTCCTGCTCGACCACGGCGACCGCCACCGCGGGCGGAGCCTGCGGGATCTTGCGCTGTGATGCTAGGGGCCGGTCAGGCGGCTCACCTGGTAGATCGGCACCCGGCCCTGGCGCCCCTTCAGCTCCGCCAGCGAGATCTCCTCCGCCACGATCCGGTCGCCGGCGGCCGTCCGGGTCGAGCCGGTGATCAGCACCTGGCCAGGCTGGGCCAGCTGCTGCACCCGGCTCGCGACGTTCACCGGGTCGCCGATCACCGTGTACTCGTACCGCCGGGCAGACCCCAGGTTCCCCACCACGGCCGGACCGGTGTTGATGCCGATACCCACCGGCAGAGTGGGCTGACCGCTGCCCGCTGCCAGGGCGTTGAACTGGGTCATCTTCTCCTGCATCTCCAGGGCGCAGCTCACCGCCCGCACCGGATCGTCGGGATGGCTCACCGGCGCTCCCCAGAACGCCATGATGGAGTCGCCGATGAACTTGTCCAGCGTTCCGCCATGCCGGAACACGACCTCCACCATCATGCCGAAGTACTCGTTCAACAGCTCCACGACCTCGCTCGGCTCCATCCGTTCCGAGAAGCCGGTGAAGCCGCGGATGTCCGAGAAGAGGATGGTGAGGTCTTTCAGCTCGCCGCCGGGATTCAGCTGGAGCTTGCGGCTCACCGCCTGGTCCACCAGCTCCGGCGAGAGGAACCGCTCCAGGAGCCCCCTGGTGCGAGTGTCCTCCTCGACCTTGCGGATGAGCCGGACGTGCTCGAGCCCCACGGACGCCTGCCTGGCGATCGCCGTGAGCATCTTGAGGTCTTCCTCGTCGAAGGCGTCCCGGGATCGCAGGGTGTCCGCGGCGACCACGCCGAAGATGCTCGGGCCGATGGCCAGAGGAACGCACATGATCGAGCGGATCCCCTGGGCCACGATGGAGCGCTGGGCCCCGAACCGTTCGTCCTCGGAGGCGTCCGCCACCAGGAGCGCGACGTTCTCGGTCACCACCTTCTGCAGGATCGTGCGGCTCATGGTCCACTGGTTCTCGGCGTGCCGCTCCTCCCGGAACCGGGATGCCTTGACGACGAAGTCGTCGGTGGTCTCGTCGCGGAGGAGCGCGTACGCCCGGTCCGCCGGCATCGTCTCGAGAACCACCTCCAGCAGTCGATCCAGCAGGCGGTCCGGTTCGAGGATCCCCACCAGCGCCTCGCTCACCCTGTAGATCGCCCCCAGGCACGCCAGAGCCTTGCGGTGGGGCTCCGAACCGCCGGACGCGGAGGTCCGGAAGAGCTCCGCCACGGGAAGAGTTCCCCGCAGGGAGCCGACCGGCTTGTCGAGGGTGATCGGTTCGTCCGGCGGCCGTGACGGAGGCCGGGGCGGGGACGTGGGGGGCAGCTCCTCCGGTTCCAGGGAGGTCTGGGTCCGGCCGATGGCCAGCTCGAACCGGAGCAGGGTGTCGCCGATCCGGATGAGGTTCCCGTGATCCAGGGGCGACGACGCGACCTGCTCGCCGCAGACTTCGATCCCGTTCCGGCTTCCCAGATCCCTGATGCAGTAGCGCTCGCCCTCGAGGACGATCTCGGCATGCCGCCGGCTCACGTCAGAGTCGGAGATCACCAGGTCGCACCCGGGCACCCGGCCGATGACCATCCGCGCCGGCACGTCGATGGACTCGCCCCTCCGCATCCCTTCGGCGAACACGAGGAACGCCCTGGACGGCCGGGAGGCGCCGCCCGCAGTCGAGCAGGAGGGGCAGTAGCGGTTCCCGTCCGGCCGGGAAGGATCGACGAGGTAGAGCGGAGCCTGGCACCGGGGGCAGCGATTGTCCATGGCCGTGGTGGGGTCGAGATCCGGGCTGTCGTGCCTTCGATCTTAGCATCCCGAGGCCGGCCACGCGACATCGATTCGACCGGGCGCCGGGTCGACGTCGGTCGATCGGTCCGGTCGCCGAGACTGGCGGGGGAGCGCCGGTCGGCCAGGATCCCCCGCCTGTTTCGCGGAGTCGGGCCTGTGATCAGGCCTCGGCCTGGCTGCAGAGTCACCAGGGAAAGAGCAAGAGGAGGGGATCAGCGCTTGCGAGGAGGAACCCGCGGCCTGATGCCGGAAGCCTTGGCGCTCAGGTCCGAGTCGCCAGCCAGGGCGTCCGCCGCCGAGGTCCTGGGAGTGCCCGACGCCATGGTGGACAGCCCCCTGACCGCCCCGGCCACCCAGCTCGACGACGCCCTGTTCGAGCGGACCGTGTCGTCCTCCTCTCCAGGCTGGAGCTCCCACGCCCGCTTGCTCAGCTTGGTCGTCCTGGACTCGCCGTAGGCGATGCGCACCACCGGGGCCATCGGCGCACC
>JACQZM010000038.1:13083-25702 GCA_016213885.1 Candidatus Rifleibacteriota bacterium
CTGGGGCGCGGCCAGTCTGGCCTTCACCCGTTCGACCACCGGCCTGGCCCGGTAGCTCTCCAGGTACGCCGCGAGTTGCGCGGCGTTCTTCTCGAGCGATTTCTGCTGGCGACAGGTCCAGACGGACCGGGTGAGGAACCGGCACTCCTCGGCATGGATGCGGTCCTCGATCGCCTTGGCCTGTTCCTTGTCCTTGGCCTTGATCGCCTCTTTCAGGGCGTCCAGCCTGGTGCTGTAGAACGTCGCGAACGTCTCGGCATCCTTCTGGACGATCTCCCGCTCCTCCTGGGACCGGGCCGGGCCGGGCAGGGTCACGAGCAGAGAGGCCGCGAGGAACCAGACCCACCGCACGTGCCGTCCAGTCTTCTCGATGTCCATGGATCCTCCCGACTGCTCTCCGACCGGCCCCCGGGATCGGCTCCGTCTTCCCCGGGTCGAACGCGATACCCCATGTATGCTCCCGGGGGGCCAGGTGTTTCGAGGTTCTCGAAGGACCGGTCATGG
Source organism: Candidatus Rifleibacteriota bacterium (assembly GCA_016213885.1). Classification (GTDB taxonomy): domain Bacteria; phylum Muiribacteriota; class UBA6191; order JACPRK01; family JACQZM01; genus JACQZM01. The sequence goes on from JACQZM010000038.1 coordinate 13,588, forward strand.
GCGTTCACCGGACAGCCGGTCGCTCGAACGATGGCGCCCGTCCGAAACCCCACGATGGTCCCTCCCACGCCGGATCCTGGCGTTGAAGGGAGGTCGGGCAGGTCTGGTAGGATGGTGGCGCCAGCAGTGCCTGCCGGGTTCGACGCCCGGTCCCGGGCGACAGTCCCTGGAGCCTGACCACGAACGATCGAGGAGGCGCGGTCGGACCATGCTCATCAAAGTCCAGAAGCTCGGCGCTCACGCCGTCATCCCGGCCTGCGCCCACCCCACCGACGCCGGCCTCGACCTGACCGCATCGGAGGCCGTCGAGATCCCCTCGGGGGAGTGGCGGCTGGTGGGCACCGGCATCGCCGTGGCGCTCCCGACCGGGTGCGAGGCCCAGGTCCGGCCGCGGAGCGGTCTGGCCTTGAAGCACGGCATCACGGTGCTGAACTCCCCCGGCACCATCGACGCCGACTACCGTGGCGAGGTGGGGGTCATCCTGATCAACCACGGGGCGCGGCCATTCCTCGTGGAGCGCGGGATGCGGATCGCCCAGCTCGTGGTCGCCCGGGTGGCCCGCGTCCGCGTCGAGGTCGTCGAATCGCTCCCCGACTCGGCCCGCGGCAGCAGAGGCTTCGGATCGACCGGGGTCCGGCCCGGACGATGATCTCCGATCTCGCCCCCGGGGACGGTCAGTCCCTGGCGGCTCCCTGGCCCGCCTCCTTGCTGCGTCCCCAGCCGGTGGTGCCGGGATCGAACGGCAGCTCGGGACGGGTGCGGCAGCGGGGAGGGTAGGCCTGGACCCAGCTGCCCAGGACGCGGTCCGCCCGGGCCAGCGCCCCCTGGGGCGGCGCTCCGTACGGACAGATCAGCCACGCCAGGGCCACGCCGTCCCGGGGGGACTCGGCCCCCGGGGCGATCCGTTCCAGGTACGAGAGGACCGCGGAGGCGCTCTCGGCCGGGTAGCGCCTCACCCCCGGCCAGCCCGGTCCCGTGAAGAACAGCGCCTCCGTCGGATCGCCGCGTCGGTCCATCGGGTCGGCCCCCGCGGTCTGGGGAAGAAGCGCCACGTCGAAGTGGAGGTCCTTCTGTTCCCGGTTCGCCGACCAGGTGGTGTGCTTGCGAAAGCCGTTCGCCTGCACTCGGAACCGGCACTCCGTGTCGTACATGTCCTTGAACGCGAACGATCCGGTCGAATCGGTCGTGGCCTCCTCCTGCGAGTCGGCCCCGCCGAGCAGCGTGACCCTTGCGGCCGGGAGCATCTGGCCGCTGCCCCGGACCGATCCGGAGAGCATCCACCGGATCCGCTTCTTCAGAGCGATCGTGCCGACGATGTCCTTTCTGGTGAAGTTGTAGTAGATCACCCGTCTGGGGAAGTAGCCGGGGCGTCGGACCACCACCTCGAACCGCTCCGTGGAGAGCCTCAGGAACGCCACCCGGCCGTCCGAGTCGGTGCCGGTGCTGATGACGGGTTGACCGTCGACCACGAGGTCCACGGCGCAGTCGGCCACCCCCAGCTGCCGGTAGACCACCTGGAGCCTCACGTCGTACGGGGTGGCGGGGTCTGCGGCCCACCCCGGGGTAGGGCTCGAGATCAGGGCGGCGATCGCGATCAGCGAGAGGGCCGTGGGTCTCATGGGATCTCCTTCGGCGCGGGGAGGGAGCCCCGCTCCAGATCGCCAAGCAGCGCCTCGAAGGCGCCCCAGGGAGGCGCCTCGAGGGTCATGCGAACGCCCGTGGACGGGTGGTCGAACGTGAGCCGGTAGCTGTGCAGAGCGATCCAGCGGCGGGCGTCGTCCGGGTCGTCGTGGTTGTCGAAGGTCTGACGCTCGTAGTAGTCCACGTCGATCTTCGGCCCGTAGAGCGGATCGTTGACGATCGGGTGCCCGATCTCCGAGAGGTGCAGCCTCAGCTGGTGTCTCCGCCCGGTCTCGGGCTCCAGCAACAGGAGCGTGTGGCCCGGGAGCCGGCGCAAGACCGCGTATCGGGTCACCGATGGCTTCCCGTCCGGGTCGGGCCCCATCCTGATCCGGATCACCGAGTTGGCCGCCTTGCCGACCGGGATCGAGATCCGCCCCTGATCGTGCGGCACCTCTCCGTGGACCAGGGCCAGGTACGCCTTCTCGACGTCTCGGCCCTCGAACTGCGCCCCCAGCTGGCCCGCCGCCTCCCTGCTCTTGGCCATGACCAAAAGGCCCGACACGAACCGGTCGAGCCGGTGACAGGGCCTGATGGCAAGACCGTCGCGGCCCCGGTCCCGACGGATGTCGCTGATCACCGATCGGTTGTGGAGGCGCCCCACCGGGTGGCAGAACGCGCCGGCCCGCTTGTTCACGGCGACGATCGAGTCGTCTTCGTGGATCACCTGGTACGAGGGCGGGGAGTCGGCCTTCCTGGTGGCGAGTCGCTCCTTGAGCGGGGTGCGCCCCAGCAGCTCGAGGTCGATCTCGACCCTGTCGCCCTGGCCGACCCGGCTGGATCCCTTGACCGGCCGCCCCGGGACCCTGACGGCCCCCCGTTCCACCATGCGCTTCCAGTACGAACGGCTGCGGCCCTTGAACACGCGGTGGAGGTAGGTGTCGAGCCTGTGGCGCCGCTCGTCGGGGCCGACCTCGAACCGGTAGACGTTCTCCTCGAGGACGCCGCCGACCGGGGCGCTCTCAGGACGTTCCAGACAGGGCTCCATGATGCTGGAGATTCTACTGCTGGCGCCGGTCTCGAGCAAGCGGCCAGGCGCCCCTAGACGCACCCCGTCAAGAGCTGGCCGGGTCGAGAGGCCGGCCTCAACGGGCCGGGCGAGCCCCTTCGGCGATGGCCAGGTCCTCGACGATCTGGACGCGCCGCTCGTCCAGCAGGACGCCCCGGGCCCGGGCGAACTCCGTCTTCGCTTTCCAGTAGTCCGCCAGGGCGTTGACCAGGGTGATCTGGGCCTGGGCCAGGTCGTTCTGGCGGGTGAGCACGAAGAAGTTGCTGGTGATGCCGGCCTGGAAGCGATCTTCCTCGGCCTTGAGCTGGGACCTGGCCGCGGTCAGGCCGGCCCGGGCCACCTGGATCCGCTGCTGGGCCGTGGTGAGCGCGCACGCTGCGTTCCTCACCTCGGCCCCGATCCGCTGCTTGAGCTGGGCGATGGTGGTGGACATCTGACGCAGACTCGAGACGGCCGTGTCTCGATCGGCCCGGGCCGCCTTGTTGCCGAGCGGGACGCTGCAGGCGACGCCGATGGTGGCGTCGGGGTAGAGGTTCTCCCCGATGGTGCCGACGGACCGGCCGAAATCCCCTTCCAGCGCCTCGTGTACCGGCACCGGACCGGGCGGTCCGAACGGCACCCGGGCCGTGGGGTTCTGCGCGCCGGAGAGGCCTCGCCTCACGTACGAAGCGACCAGGTCCAGCTGGGGCCGCACCCGGTCTTTCGCGGCGGCCACCTCGACCTGCGACTTGACCAGCCGGGCAGCGGCGTCGTCGAGCTCCGGCCTTCGCGCGTGAGCCTCTTTGATCGCGGCCGCCACGTTCTGCGTCGACGGAACGATCTCGGGCGGGTCGATGGGGAGTAGCTCCTCGTCCCAGGCCGGGTCGCCGGTATCGTCGAGGAGGAGGGTCTTCAGCTGGTTCTGGGCTCTCTGGACCGCCTCTTCGGCTGCGAACAGCTCGCCCCTGCGGCGCTCCACCTCGGCCTCCGGGGCGGCGGTGTCGCTGGCGCTGAGCACTCCGGCGGCGACCCGCGACCGGGTGTCGTTCAGCTGGTCCTCGGCCCAGACGACGCTCTTTCTGCGGATCTCGACACCGTACCGGGCCGCGGCCAGCGTCCAGTACGCCGCTTCAACGGCAGCGACGGTCTCCTGGACGACTCGGCGGAACGAGCCCATGGAGCGATCCCGCTCCGCCCGGGCGATGCGGATCGCCCGGCGCGCCGGGTCGATCTTCCGGTTCTGCAAGAGCGGCTGCCGGAAGTCGAGACCGATGGAGCTCGAGTAGGCCGGCACCATGAGGGTGAAGAAGTTGTTGGTCCAGTCTCGCGCCGCGTTCAGGGAGAGCGACAGGGTGCCGCCGCCCTTCATGAGCCTGGAGAGCCCGGTCGAGCCGGTGAAGGTGGTCTGGCTCGGCGCCACCTGGTCGGCGGGAGCTCCGGAGAGCAGCGAGTTCACCGGCAGCGTGTAGTCCCGTACGCGGGTATCGAACCGGAGCGTGGGGTCGTAGGACCCGTCGGCCTTCCGGATCGACGTGGTGGCGATCCGGAGCGATTCGCGCTCGATGGCGATGTCCTGGTTCCTGGCCAGGGCCAGGGTCATGGCCTCGTGGAGCGACAGCTTCCGCCCGCTCCCGGCCAGCACCGGCGTCAGCATGAGCAAGAGCAGGATCGTCGATCGTATCATGGTGTCCCCCGGCCGGGTGTCCCTTCCGGGCCGGATCCGAACGAGCGAGCTCTGTCGGCGATCCGGCCACGGAGGGCTGAGAATTTACTATTCGCTCGCCCGCGAAGGCAAGCTCTTGTTCCGAGACCGATGCACTGCCCGTTCACGGAGAACACCCGGTCTTGCCGACGGTCTTCTCCAGCTGGAAGACCAGGGCCAGGATCGCCTTCGCCTCCGGTTCGCTGACCAGGGAGCGGGCCACCAGCGCTTTCACCGCCCGTCGGACCGGCCCGGGGTTCTTCAGGGCGACCCGTCCGGTCAGACCCTGGAGCTTGTCTCCCAGGAGCCGGACCGTCACCGGCCCCGCACCCTGGAAAGGCCTGGAGAGCGGCGTCCGGGTGATCTCGTAGAACAGGATCGCCGCTGCGTGGGACAGGTTCATCGTGGGGTAGGTGGTCGTGCACGGGATCGTCACCAGCAGGTCCATCCGGTCCAGATCGGCGCGGCTCAGCCCGGTCTCCTCGGGTCCGAGGACGAGCCCCACGCGGCCGGACCCGGGCAGGAAGCGCCCCATCTGGCCGGCCTCCACGGCGACACGCTCCAGCTGCTCTCCAGGGTTGGAACGGGCCGTGGTTCCCACGGTGAAGTCGACGCCGGAGAGCGCGTCCTCCAGCGTGGATACGACCGTGGCGGACGAAAGGAGCCCCCTGGCGTGGACCGCCCGGGTCCTGGCCTCGCTGGACTCTCGATCGGCTCTCGGCCCGATGAGGAAGAGGTCCGTGAGACCGAAGTTCGCCATGGCCCGGCAGATGAATCCCAGGTTTCCCTTGTAGCGCGGGCTCATCAGGATGACGCGGATCGTGGGTGCCATCTCTCTCCCCGGAATGCGGAAGCCGGGGCGAGACACCCCGGCTTCGCCGAACTCGGGCCCCGCCGCCGGCGCTCGCCAGACCCATGATGACCATGACCCGGACGAGCTTCGACAGCGTCGTGCGGCGACTCCTCGACGCTCAGGCGCCGGCCGGCGCGGCCGGTTCTCGCTGCGAAGACAGCGTACGACGGAGAGGCCGCCCGGGAGGGGGGCCGGATATTATCGAGAACGCGGCAGGTCAAGTCAATCCCGGTTCTCGAGAAAGATCGCCGGCCATCGACCGGCCTTCAGCGCCCCGGCTCCTGGAGCCGCTCGGCCGCGGCCTGGACCAGCGCCAGGATCGACCCCCAGTCCGCCCGCCCCAGCGGAGCGGTTCCCAGCTTCGTCGCTCCCACCAGCACCACCAGGTTGGGCCCGTCCGGCATGACCGGAGCGACGAAGAAGCTGCCGAGACCCAGCAGATCGATCGTGTTCGGCCCTCCGGGGGACTCCCTGCAGGCCAGCAGGTTGTAGTCCCGGACGAAGAAGCCCTCGCGCCTGGTGAGGACGTGCCGCATGGCCCTGCCGGCCACCCCGGTCTTGAGCGGGATCAACGGTACCAGACCCGCTCCCAGAGGCTGCACGTGAGGGAGCCAGTTGGGCTGTTCGGGCATCTGTCCGTAGTCGAACGGCACCCACATGAGGGCGATCTCCGTGGCGCCGAACTGCTCGCTCACCAGGATCATCATCTTCTGGAGGATGTCCGCAGGGTCCTGGAGCTGGGCGAAATGCTGCCGGAAGCTCTCCACCTCGGTCTGCCGCGCCCGGACGCCCAGCATCGGCTCCCCGTGGTCGGTCGATGGACCGGCGGGGCCGGGCGTCGAGGCTGCGACCTTCTCGTAGTGCAGCCGGTGACCGCCGATCGTGACCCAGTCGCCAGCCTTGAGCCGCGCCCGACGCACCGGCTTGCCCCCCACGAAGACGCCGTTGACGCTCTTGAAGTCGAGGAGAGTCGTGCCGCCCTCCGTGTCGACCACGAGCAACGCATGCTGACGTGACACCTGCTCGTCGTTCAGCACCAGGTCGCACCGGGCCGGGTCCCGTCCCAAGACGTAGACCGTCGAGGCGTGGAGTTCCAGCGCCTCATGGTCGAAGGTCAGCCGGGCCGCGGCGGGGCCGCGCTGCGAGGCCCGCGGAGAGAGAGCCGGCAGGTCTTCCGTCCTGGGAGCGTCGACCCCGGTCAGCTCGTGGGCCAGGAAGGCGGCTTTTGCCGAGAGGAGCTGGAGCGTCTGCTCGAGCCCATGCGCCGGGTCTTCGCTCCTCTCGATCAGCAGCAGCAGCTCCGCCGCCGGCGGGATCGGGTGCGAGATCCCCATGAACCATCGGGCGAACGGCGGCTGGCAGGGCTCCAGCAGGTCCGAGGAGTCCAGCACGATCGGTGTCGACGTGTAGAAGATCCCCTCCTTGCAGGCCCACTCGTCCAGAAGGCCCTGCTTGGCCGGACCCAGGCTGGGGCTCTCCCCGGCCAGGAGCCACCATGGCGTCGTGGCAGACGGACGGAACAGGGCGCCGCAGGCCTCCCCTTTCAGCGCCTCCCTGGCCTGCAGGATCACGGTCCCGGCCAGCTCGGCCAGCGCTCTCATGGTGTCCATGGATTCGCGCTGCGGCGTCGGCAGGGCGCCTCGCTCATCCCGGAAGGTCAGGAGGCAACCGCCGACCTGGATCGAATCCCTGTCCTTGAGCGCGGACTCCCGCGTCTGCAGACCGTTCACGAACGTCCCGTTGACCGACTTGAAATCGAGCAGAAGGTAGTCGTCGGCCCGCCGGATCACCACGGCATGCTGCCCGTTCACCGATTCCTCGTCGATGACCACGTCGCACGCCGGGTCCCGCCCGAGGAACGTGAGCTCCTTGAGCGGGTACGCATCTTTGCCCATCTGGAGGAAGGCGCCCATCTCGTCAGACCGATTATAGCGGGTCGGGGCGCCGGGGTCCTCCACCTGTCGTGGGGAGGGGATCCGGATTTGAGTCGCGCTCGGGAGAGAGAAGAAAGAGGAGGGGATCCGGATTGAGGTCGCGCTCGGGGGCGCGACTCGGACCCGGCGAGGCGCCGGGTCTTGGACCCGGCGAGGCGCCGGGTCTTGGTCCCAGGGGCTTCTTGAAGGTCGGGCCGCCGTGTGATAGGCTGCGGCGCCCATCACGGGACCGTGTGTTGTGTTTGGCCTCCGAGGGGTCCATAATGAGGATGCGGTGGTGAAGCGCCAGAACTCCATAGCCGGCACGACCGATCCTCGTCCCCTGGTGGACCGAGCCGTCTCGAGCATCCGGTCGACGACGACGTTTCGACCGCAGATCGCCATCATCCTGGGAAGCGGCCTGGGGGGGCTCGCCGACCGCGTCACACCGGAGGCGATCCTGCCCTATGGCGAGATCCCCGGTTTCGTCCCCGCGGGTGTGCACGGGCACAAGGGGCAGCTGATCCTGGGGTCGCTGGAGCGGCGCAGGGTGCTGGTGATGCAGGGACGGTACCACCGCTACGAAGGCCACTAGCTCGAACAGGTCACCTTCCCGGTGCGTGTGTTCAGGGCGCTCGGAGTCGATCGATTGATCGTCAGCAACGCCGCCGGCGGGCTCAACCGGAACTTCAGGGTGGGCGATCTGATGATCATCACCGACGTGATCAACCTGATGTTCGATAACCCGCTCCGGGGGCCCAACGACAGCTCCTGCGGCCCTCGGTTCCCGGACATGTCGCGCCCGTTCTCCCCGAGGCTCATGGCGCTGGCCGAGGAGGTCGCACGACGCAAGGGGATCGCGCTCTCCTGGGGCACCTACGCCGCGGTCACCGGGCCCTGTTACGAGACGCCGGCGGAGCTACGGTTCATGTCCCGGATCGGGATCGACGCCGTGGGGATGTCCACGGTGCCGGAGACGATCGTTGCCCGCCAGGTGGGGGTTTCCGAGGTGCTCGGGATCTCGTTCATCACCAACGTGGCCACCGGTGAGGTCGGTCCGAAGGTGAGCCACGACGAGGTTCTGAAGGCCGCGGCCGAAGGCGGCCCGCGGTTCGTGGACCTGGTGCAGGGAGTCGTGCGCCAGATGTGACCGGACGGGCTCGCGCCCGCCGTCTGAATCTCGATAGATGCTCGACAACAGGGTCACTGAGAAGCTGAACGAGGTCTCTTCGCGCTTCGACAAGATCGAGGAGTCGCTGGGGTCGCCCGAGGTGGCCGGCGACCCGCAGAAGTACCAGAAGCTCGCCAAGCAGCGGGCGGAACTCGAGGCGATCATCGTCCTGTACCGGGACTACAAGAAGTCGGTGGTCGAGCTGGCCGATGCCGAGGAGATGGTCCAGACCGGCTCGGACCGGGACCTGAAGGAGCTGGCGGAGGACGAGGTCAAGGCCCTCAAGCAGCGACTTCTGGATCTGGCCAACAAGCTCAAATTGGCGCTCATCCCCAAGGATCCTCTGGACAAGAAGAACATCCTGGTGGAGATCCGGGCCGGTGCCGGCGGAGACGAGGCCGGGCTGTTCGCCGGCGACGTCTGCCGGATGTACACCAGGTACGCCGAGCGACGCCGGTGGAAGATCGAGATGCTCGAGTCGAGCACCACCGGGGTGGGCGGGTTCAAGCAGGTGATCTTCTCGGTCCAGTGCGAGGGCGCGTACGGGCGGATGAAGTACGAGTCCGGCGTGCATCGGGTCCAGCGGATCCCCGTGACCGAGGCGTCGGGCCGGATCCACACCTCGACCATCACGGTCGCAGTCCTGCCCGAGGCGGAGGAGGTGGACGTCCAGATCCGTCCGGAAGACCTCAAGATAGACGTGTTCCGATCCTCGGGCCCTGGCGGTCAGAGCGTCAACACCACCGATTCGGCCGTGCGGGTCACCCATCTGCCCACCGGGATGGTGGTGTCCTGTCAGGACGAGAAGTCGCAGCTCAAGAACAAGGCCAAGGCTCTCCGGGTCCTGAGGGCGAGGCTCCTGGACATCGAGAAGGCGAAGCAGGACGCCGAGAGGGCGCAGACCCGGAAGAGTCAGGTCGGCACCGGCGATCGGAGCGAGCGGATCCGGACGTACAACTTCCCTCAGGGGCGCCTCACGGACCACCGGATCAACCTGACGATCTACCGGCTGACCGGGGTGCTCGAGGGCGAGCTCGACGAGGTGCTCGATGCGCTCCAGATGGCCGATCAGGAGTCCCGGCTCACGGAGATCTAGTCTCGCTCGCCGGGCCGACATGCTGAACGTCCGAAGACCCACCGTGGCCGAGTCCCTCGCATGGGCGTGCCGCAACCTGTCGGCGATCGGTGTCGGCGATCCGTCGCTGGAGGCCAGGGTCCTCGTGGAAGAGATCCTCGACCTCCGGCCGGGGGCGCTCCTCGTCGACGCGGGCAGGCGGATGACGGCGAGAGATCTGAAGTGGCTCGCTCGCTGCGTCGAGATGCGGCGTCGCCACGTTCCGCTCCAGCTCGTCGTGGGATGGTGGGAGTTCCACGGCGTCCCTCTCCGGCTCTCCAGGGGCGTCTTCATCCCGAGACCCGAGACGGAGGTGCTCGTCGAGGCGGTGCTCGAGCGCCTCCCGGCACGGGCCACCGGCACCGCCATCGACCTGGGGACCGGGACCGGAGCGATCGCCGTGGCGATCAAGCGACAGAGACCGGCGCTGAGAATGGTGGCCGTGGACAGCGATCCCGAGGCGGTGCGGCTCGCCCGGCGCAACGCCCGGTTGAACGGGGTGGCGCTTGAACTGTTCCTCCAGGATCTGGGACGGCCCCCGGCCTCTCACGGGCCGTTCGATCTGATCGTCTCCAACCCGCCCTACATCCCCACCGGGGAGATCCGGCGGCTGGACCCGGAGGTCAGGGATCACGATCCCAGGCGGGCGCTCGACGGAGGCCCCGATGGCCTCGCGTCGGTCCGGAAGGTCCTCTCTTTCGCCCGGAACCACCTGGCCGCAGGCGGGCTGCTGGCCTGCGAGATAGGGTCGGACCAGGGGGCGAGGGTGATGGAGCTGGCCCGGGAGGTCGGGCTCGACGAGGCCCGGCTGGCCCAGGACCTGACCGGCAGGGACCGGGTGGCCCTGGCCGTGCGGCGCGTCACGCCATGATCCCGGCAAACGGCCTGCTGGTCGATGCGGCGCGCCGCGGAACCGACGAGTACCGGCTGGGTCTTGCGACGTGGCTCGAGGTGCTCGAGAACGGGGGCGTCACCGCCTTCCCCACCGACACGGTCTGGGGCATCGGCGCCCTGGCCGCCTCGGAGACGGCGGTGGAGCGCGTCTACCAGCTGAAGCGGCGATCGGCCGATCAGCCGCTGGCCTGCCTGGTGTCCACTGTCGGCGAGGCTCGGCGATGGGCGGCCTGCTGGCCGCCTGCCGTGGCCGAGCTGGTGGCTCGCCACTGGCCCGGGGCGCTGACCGTGGTGCTGCCGACCCTCGGCCTCCCGTTTCCGGCGGTCCAGCGCGGCGTGGCCAAGCTCGGCCTCAGGGTCCCCGATCGTCCGGTTCTGCTCGACGTGCTGAGCCGGCTGGGGCAGCCGCTGGCCGCCACCAGCGCGAACGTCAGCGGACAGCAGGAGCTCCCGGGCATCGACGCGGTCCGGGACCGTCTCGGGAGTTTCCTCGATCTGCTGGTCGACGACAACGTTCCGGTGACGGGGACCGCCTCCACGGTGGTAGAATGGGATGGCTCTTTACTCAGAGTCATCCGGTGCGGTAAGGTCCACCTCTCCGAGTCACAGGGGTCCAAATGAGCGAACAGGTGAGCAGCACCCGACGGGTCCTCGTCGTCGATGACGCCAGGATCATCAGGAACATCCTCCGGGCGCTCATCACCAAGATGGGGTTGAAGGTCGTCGGCGAGGCGGTGAACGGCGCCGAGGCGATCCGGATGTACGAAGAGCTGCGTCCAGACCTCGTGACCATGGACATCACCATGCCGGTGGTGGACGGTCTCACCGCCACCAAGACGATCCTGAAGCAGTACCCGGAGGCCAACATCATCATGGTCACCTCCGTGGGCCAGGAGTCGGTGATGAAGGAAGCGATCCTGAGCGGAGCCAAGGACTTCATCGTGAAGCCGTTCAACGAGGACAGGATCATGTCGGCGATCCGGCGGGTCCTCCAGGTGCAAGATCTCCAGATGGCCGCGGCCAGGCGCTAGCACCACGACGCGAGATCCCCTTGAAATCAAGAAAGAAGCCCGATCGCTCGGGGAGCGATCGGGCCGGTGAGATGGGCGGCCTCTCGCCAGGGGCTCACCCCCACCCGGATACCAGACTGACTTGGAACCGAACACCGGGGAACTCCGTCTACTAATGCAGGAGACGTGCCGGTTCTCGCAGCGGCCCGGGATGCGGCAAGAACGATGTTGTCTCGCGCCGGCCGGTCCACCGTGGCACGAGCCCTGGGTCGAGCAGTGGCGCAGCGCCTCGGCGGGCCCGGGGGCGGGCCCGGAAACCCTCTCGCGGACCGGTTGCGCCGCCTGGGCGACCACCGGCGCCAGGGGTATACTAAGATTGTAGAGAGCCGGGAAATGCGACAGCAGGCGACGGGTCGAACGATGCGCAGCGTGCAGACCAGGGGGTTCTTCGAGCTGACCTGGAACATCTTCCGGTTCTGCATGAAGAGCATCTTCGGGGTGCTCGCCATCGTCTCCGTGGTGGGCACGATCATCTTCGTATTCCCCTCCTCCGAGTTCAGCTCCCTCCCGGCACCTCAGTTCCTCGCCTCGCTGGCGTCGGCGCTCCTCGGCGGCCTGGTCCTGGTCAGCTATGCCACGCTGATCCTGGCCGTTCCGGTTTCCGCCTTCTGCGCTGCCATCGCCCTTCTGGCCACGGCGATGAACCGTCTCACGGAGCTGCTCTTCCCGAAGGGCGACATCGTACGGTTCGAGTGGGAGTCGGACGTGGAGGAGCCGCCGGCTCCAGACC